>CAMZIX010000001.1 GCA_947307375.1 uncultured Clostridia bacterium
TGACCTTGGCCTTCTTGCCCACGCGGTCGCGCAGGTAGTACAGCTTCGCTCTGCGAACCTTACCGCGGCGAACGGTGGTGACAGAGACGATGGAGGGAGAATGTACGGGAAAGACCTTCTCGCAGCCGACACCGTAGGAGATGCGGCGGACGGTGATGGTCTCATTGATGCCGCCATGCTTCTTGGCAATGATGGTGCCTTCGAAAGCCTGGGTGCGCTCACGGTTGCCTTCCTTGACGCGGACGAGGACACGCACGGTGTCGCCGACGTTCATTTCAGGCAGTTCCTTCTTAGTGTACTGTTCACTGAGAATTTTGACCAGATCCATACTTGATCCTTCTTTCGTAAAGACGTTCATATCGGAGGGTGACCGTACACCGCGACAGCGGACCGCCTGATAAGGCGTGCGGACATTACGATCCGCACAAGCCTTGGTATATTAACATAACTTTTCGGCAAATGCAAGCCTTTTTTCAGCTTTCTTTCACGATTTTTCCGCAAATATGATCGACTGTCATCGCCAGAAGGAGCGTCGCCTTTCCGGATCGCCTGATCTCATCTGCAATATAGGCCTCGTCATCCGTGAATTTCTGGCTGAGGCGCGCGGCGATTTCATATACCCTCGGCGGATCGTCGACGATCTCGACGCGACCGAACGCGACCACGCTCTTCACCTGCAGCGCCCAGCTGCCGGGGATCGGCGTTCCGGCGTCCATGCAGCAGAAGCATACCTTGTTATTGGCGCGCAGCGAGTCCAGCCGATGCCCGAGGCGGCCGCAATGGAAATAAAGCTTCCCGTCCTCCTCGTTATAGTAATGATTCATCGGCGTTCCGTAGGGATATCCCCCGTCGCCCAGCACCGAGAGAACGCCGCGTTTTTCCCTGCGCAGCAGCGCGAGGCAGTCCTCAGTCGCCATTTCTTTGTTTTTGCGAACCAGCGGTCGAAAAATCATCTCAGCACCTCAGCGAAACAGCTTCATGTCCTTATCATAGGTTTCCAGGCGTGTGAACCTCGCAAAGTCCGGCGCGAACTCCGGACGAAGCTGCCGCAGGGCTTCCGCCAGCAATTCGGGATTGAGCGTCGGCTCCTGCGCGGAGATCAGCGCGTTCACAGTCACAGCGCCATCGCTTTCTTCAAACTCGATCGAGCGGATCGCGGGCCGGATATCGCTCTCGCCCATACCGCGCTTGGTCTTTTTCGTGATCACAATGCTGTCACGGGCAAAGAACTCGCGCAGCGCGGCCGTCATCACGCTGCCGTCGCGCTCGTCATACTCAAAAAGTCCCTCGATCGAGAGCCACTTGATCTCCGAGCATTTGCGCTCCGGCTCATAGGCCTCGAGGACTTTGATCCCCTCCGGAAGCGACGCCGTCAAACGTGCGGGCAGCTCCGAGAGATCCACATCCTCGCGCAGACGGAAATCCATCAACTCGCAGAGACTGCCGGCGCCCACGGACAGGGGCAGCGCAATCGAGATCAGCGGGTGCGGATTATAGCCCTCGGAATACTTCAGCGCATAGCCGGCGCGGGAAAAAGCGCGCTGCATCGTCTGCATCAGATCCAGGTGGGATATATATACCGCGCGGCCGGTTTTGGTAAAGCGGATTCTCAGTTTATCACTCATCACAGCGGATCTCCTTCAGCAGTTTGGCCGCGCCGCAGGCCGAGCATTGATGACGGCAGTCAGGCGAAAGCTCGGAGCGGTAGCATTTTTCGCGTTCTTTGATCAGGTGCGCCTTGCGTACGCCGACATCGATCATATCCCAGGGCAGCACCTCGTCCGAGGGACGCTCGCGCAGCGCGTAAAAATCCGGATCGATCCCGGTATCAGCAAAAGCCTGCATCCAACGGGCCACAGAGAAATAATCCGACCAGGCGTCGAGCCGCCCGCCGCGCCGCCAGACCTGCTCGATCGCGTCCGCCACGCGGCGGTCGCCGCGTGAGAGAACGGCTTCGATCAAGCTCGTCTCGGCGTCATGCCAGTTGTAGGTCACGTTTTTCGCCGTGATCGAGGAACGCAGGAGATTGACGCGGCGCAGGTATTCCTCAACCGAAACCTGGGCCTCCCACTGGAAGGGGCTGTGCGGCTTGGGGATGAAGCAGGAGGTGGAGATCGTGATCTTTACTCCCCTGTTTTTGTTTTTGGCGTACATGCGCCAGCAATGAAGCACCTGATTGGCCATCTCGGCGATGCCGCGCACGTCGTCGTCCGTCTCGGTCGGCAGTCCGAGCATGTAATAAAGCTTCACGCTGTTCCAGCCGCCTTCAAATGCGATGCGGCAGGTGTTGAGCAAATCCTCTTCCGTCACATTTTTGTTGATCGCGTCGCGCAGGCGCTGACTGCCGCCCTCCACCGCGAAGGTCAGGCCGCTTTTGCGGACCTTCTGCAGCTTTTCCATCAGCTCCATCGAGAAGTTGTCCGCGCGCAGCGAGGGCAGGGACAGGCCGATGCTGCGCGGCTCGCAGTATTCCAGCAGCCCGTCGCACAAGGCGGGAAGCGGACGGTAGTCGCTGGTACTGAGCGACAGGAGCGTCACGTCCTGATATCCGGTGTTTTTCAGGGTCTCGATCCCCTGCTTCACAAGCGTCTCAGGCTTTTTGGCGCGGATCGGACGGTAAACGTAGCCCGCCTGACAAAAGCGGCAGCCGCGCACGCAGCCCCGGAACAGCTCCAGGCTCACGCGGTCGTGCACGACCTCGGTGGACGGAACGATGGGCTTCGTCGGAAAAGGCGAAGCATCCAGATCCTCGACGATGCGTTTGGTCACGCGCGCCGGCGCGCCGTCCTGCGGTGTGATGGATGAAACCGTACCGTCCTCGTGATAGGAAATATCATAAAGCGAGGGAACATATACGCCGCCGATCTGTGCGGCCTTGACCAGGAATTCCTGCTTGCTCCAGCCCTCTCGCTTGGCGGTACGAAGCAGAGCGAGGACCTCGTTGTCCAGTTCTTCCCCTTCGCCGACCAGGAACAGGTCGATAAAGGGCGCCATCGGCTCGGCGTTAACCGCTGCGGTGCCGCCGGCCATCACAACGGGAAGCAGCTCCGGGCGATCCGCCGTGCGCAGCGGCAGCCCGGACATGTCCAGCATGTCCAGCACCGTAGTATAGGCCATTTCATACCCGATGGAAAAAGCCAGAACGTCGAACTGATCGGTGCTGTCGCCGCTCTCCAGGGCGTAAAGCGGGATGCCGGCCTTTTTCATCTCTCCGTACATGTCGCCCCAGGGCGCGAACACGCGCTCGCACCATACATAATCGAGGCTGTTCATCGTGTGATAGAGGATGCTCATCCCGAGATTCGACATGCCGATCTCATAGGTATCGGGGAAACAGAAGGCCACCCGCAGCTCGACCTTCTCCCTGTCCTTGATGATCTGATTATATTCCCCGCCGGTATAACGGGCGGGCTTTTGTACGCGCGGCAAAATGCGCTCCAAACGTTTATCCATGGCAGACTCCGTTGCTGTATTTTTGTCTATTTTACCTTATCCCTTCCGCCTTTTCAATCCCAAACATCGCACGGCAAAGAAGGATTTGATTCTTTACAAGGTTTTGGAAACAAGTTATAATGAATCCATTGAATAAGGAGGAGCGGGTATGAAGCACTATCAGAACTTTATTTTCGATCTCTACGGCACGCTGATCGATATCTGGACCGACGAAAGCGATCCCCTGCTCTGGCAGCGCATGAGCGAGATTTACAGCTGCTGCGGTGCGGATTACACACCGGACGCGCTGAGGATCGCCTACCACCGCATCGCCGTCGAGGAGCAGGAAAAGCTCGGCGCACAGACCGGTGTGCAGTACCCGGAGATCCAACTGGAAAATGTTTTCCTGCGCCTCAACCGCGAGGCTCCGGTCAGGCACCGGACGGAAATCAGCCTCCGCGGCAAAAAAGAGCAGGCGCTGTGGCTAGCGATGATCGCAAACACCTTCCGCTGCCTGTCCACACGGCGCTTTCGCATCTATCCGCACGTCAAAGACGTTCTGACCGCCCTGCGCGCACAGGGACATGCGATCTATCTGCTGTCCAACGCGCAGCGCATCTTCACGATGCCGGAGCTGGAACGGCTCGGCCTGGTCGATTTCTTCGACGCGATCTACATCTCCTCCGACTGCGGCATGGCAAAACCCGAGGCCGCGTTCCTGCAGAGGCTGCTGGACGAGCAGCGGCTGAAAGCCGAGGACTGCGTCATGATCGGCAACGACTGGCGCAGCGATATGGCGATCGCCGCCAAATGCGGCGTCGACGGCATTTTCCTCAACATCGATCACTACCGGGAAGCCGAGATCCGCGCGGGGCTGCCCAAGGGCCGCTTCCGCGTGATTCAGAGCGGCGACATTGCGGAGCTGCTCCCCTGACGAATCTGAGCAGCCAGCAAAAACAGGCCGGCTGCAGCAAGCGCCGCTCCTCTCCCGCGAACGAATTGGATCAGTCCCGCAAAAGCGGTTAGAATCGAGCTCACCGCGCTTAAGCGGCGCGCACTCTCGGAGGAAAGCAGCGCTTCCGCCACGCGTCCGCCGTCCAGCGGAAGCGCTGGGATCAGATTAAAAGCCGATAAAAGCAGGCTGATCCCGGCCGAGAGCTCTCCGGAAGGGCCAAAATGCGCAGCGATCCAGGCATAGCACAGGCCCGCGGCGGGTCCTGCCAGAGCGACGGCAGCCTGTCCCCATGGGCCGGGATCTCCGTCATACCGCAGGCACAGGCCGCACAGTTCCCATTGCAGCGCGCGAATCCGACAGCCATGCGCGCGCAGGCAAAGCCAGTGACCCAATTCGTGAGTCAATACCGGCAGCATAATCATCCACAGCGTACGGCTGTCCGCACAGTATACGATCCATCCCGCAGCCAGCGCCGCCCAGGGACTGACCCTTGCCTGGAGCCGTTTATCAGGGCGACACTTCATACAGCTTATGTCCCAGCGCCTGCACCGTCTCACGCTCCAGGCCGAGAAAGGCCAGGAGCTTTCGCTGCAGCAAAGCATTGGACGGGATCAGCGTTTTCAGCACGATCATCCATACAATTATTAGCAGGATCAGCCATCGTTTCATCGCAAGCACCCTGTTCAGCATATGGTCTGAACCGATCGAAGATGCCGGGGTGCTTTTGGAGGGAAAGCATGAGTCAGCAAGAAATTCGAAGCATTCTTCAGGCTGTACGGGACGGTTCGCTCAGCCCGGACGAGGCGATGACCCGCCTCAAGCTGGAGCCGTTTCAGGATCTGGGCTATGCCAAGGTCGACCATCACCGCGAGCTGCGGCAAGGCGTGTCCGAGGTGATCTACGGCGCCGGGAAAACGCCCGGGCAGATCATCGGCATCGCAGGAGCGATGCGTGCTCGCGGGCAGCAGGCCATCCTGATCACCCGGATCGACAAGGCGACCGCAGAACAGATCGCCGCGGTGCATCCGATGCATTACTATGAGTCGGCCCACGTCGGCCTTATCGGAAAAATGACCGAGCCGGACGGCGACGGAACGATCGTCGTCGCCTGCGGCGGCACCAGCGATCTGCCGGTGGCCGAGGAGGCCGCCATCACAGCCGAGACGCTGGGCAACCGGGTCGAACGGCTCTATGACGTCGGTGTTTCCGGCATTCACCGGCTGCTGTCCAACATGGAGCAGATCATGACTGCGCGCTGCATCGTCGCTGTGGCAGGCATGGAGGGCGCGCTGCCCTCCGTGATCGGCGGTTTGGCCGACGTGCCCGTCATCGCCGTGCCGACCAGCGTCGGCTACGGCGCTTCGCTCGGCGGGATCGCCGCGCTGCTGAGCATGCTCAATTCCTGTGCCAGCGGCGTTTCTGTCGTCAACATCGACAACGGCTTCGGCGGCGGATATCTGGCTCACATCATCAACCATCTGGGGAAAAAGGCATGAGAGAACTCTTTATCGATGCATCGCGCGGCCTTGCGGGCGACATGCTCTGCGCCGCGCTGCTGGAACTGTTTGAAGATCCGGGCGCCATGGTTGAGCAGCTCAACGGCCTCGGCATCCCGGGCATACAGTATCGGCTGAAAAAGACGAACCGCTACTCGATCGCCGGCTCGCATCTGCATGTCGAATACCTGGGTGAAGAAGAAGGCTTCGGCGAGGCGCAGCCCCGTCATCGATCCCTGGAGGATATCGAAGAGATCGTCGACGAACTCTTCCTGCCGGACGTCACGAAAGAAAAAGTCCGCGCCATCTATCACTCGATTGCGGAGGCGGAGGCAAAGGTACACGGAACGGTCTATTCCCTGGTGCATTTTCATGAGCTCGGCGCGATGGACGCCGTAGCCGATATTGCGGCCGCCTGTTTTCTGACAGATGCCCTGCGTGTCTCGCATATCACCGCAAGCCCCGTTTGCACCGGCTTTGGCAGCGTGAGGGCGGCGCACGGCGTCCTGCCTGTTCCCGCGCCCGCCACTGCGCGCCTGCTGGAGGGTATCCCCTGCTTCGCCGGCGAGATCGAAGGCGAGCTGTGCACGCCGACCGGCGCTGCGCTTCTGCGGCATCTGTCCGAAACTTTCGGGCAGATGCCCGCCATGACGCCGATCGCGGAAGGCTGCGGTCTCGGGCAGAAGGATTTCGGCCGACTCAGCTGCGTGCGCGTCTTCCTCGGAGAAGCAGAGGAGCGGGTTGTCGAGCTATGCTGCAATGTGGACGATATGAGTCCCGAAGCGGTAGGCTTTGCGATCGACGAAATGCTGCGCGGCGGCGCTGTGGACGCCTGGTACGAGCCCATCGGCATGAAAAAGAACCGTCCCGGCTTGATCCTCGCCTGCCTGTGCCATGAGGATAAGCGAGACGAGATCGTGCGGCTGCTGTTCAAGCACACGACCACGATCGGCATCCGTGAGGCGCTCTGCCGCCGTTACGTTCTGAAAAGAAACGAGGAGACCCTCACGACGCCTTACGGACCGATCCGTCAGAAAACATCGCAGGGCTACGGGGTCGAGCGCAGGAAATATGAGTACGAGGACCTTGCGCGCATCGCCCGCGAAAAGGATCTGAGCCTGCGGGAACTTGAGGAACTGCTCCATGACGCCGAATGAAAAATATCAAAAGCTTCTGACTGTCCTGTCCGGCTGCGGATCGCTGGCAGTCGCCTGTTCCGGCGGCGTGGATTCCTCCTTTCTGCTGAAAGCGGCGCAAACGGCACTGGGCGGGCAGGTGCTCGCCCTGACGGTGGATTCCGCGTTCGTTCCCCGTTCGGAAATCCAGGCGGCCGAAGAATTCTGTCTGACTTACGGGATCCGGCAAAAGCTGGTAAATGTTGACGTCCTCTCTGTGCCCGGCGTCGCGGACAATCCGCCCCATCGCTGCTATTTCTGCAAGCGCGGACTGTTTGAACATATGCTCCGGGCCGCCGAAGAGGAGGGCTTTTGCCTGCTCGCCGAAGGCTCCAACATCGACGACGTCGGCGATTTCCGTCCGGGCATGCGGGCGATCGCCGAGCTCGGCGTCCTCAGTCCGCTGCGCGATGCCGGTCTGAGCAAAGCGGACATCCGCATGCTCGCCAGGGAAATCGGCCTGAATTGCTGGGACAAGCCCTCGGCCGCCTGTCTCGCCTCGCGGATCGCATATCACGAGCCGATCACCCCAGAAAAGCTGTCTGCGGTCGAGCAGGCCGAATCGCTGCTGCGATCCATCGGGATCCGGCAATGCCGCGTGCGCGTACATGATAAGCTGGCGCGGATCGAAGTGCCGCCCGAGGATTTCCCGCTTCTGACGGATCAACGCGAATGGATCGTCAGCAAACTCAAGGCGCTGGGTTTCCTCTATATTACGCTGGATTTGGCCGGCTTCCGCAGCGGAAGCATGAACGAGATATTAAAAAAATAAGAGCCATGCCAAAAGGCATAGCTCTTATTTTTTCTGTTACTTCAAAACGACCTTCTGGAAATTCTTTTTGCCGCGCTTGACCAGAATGCCGGCCTTCAGCTGTTCCGCAGAAAACGAAGCGCCGATATCGTTCAGCTTGGCGTCATCCACGGTCACGCCTCCCTGCTGCACATTGCGGCGCGCGTCGGACTTGGAGAGGCAGAGCCCGGTCTTGACCAGCAGCGTCAGGATATCGATCGCGCCGTCCGTCAGATCGGCCTCGCTCAGCTCCGTCATAGGCGCGTTCGCGCCGTCGCCCGCGGAGAAAAGCGCCTTGGCCGAGGCCTCGGCCTTTTTCGCATCTTCCTCGCCGTGCACCATGGAGGTCAGCTCGTAGGCCAGGATCTCCTTGGCGCGGTTGAGCTCGCTGCCCTCCCATTTGGCCATCTCGTCGATCTGCTCGAGCGGAAGGAAGGTCAGCATGCGGATGCACTTAAGCACGTCCGCGTCGTCGACGTTTCGCCAGTACTGGTAGAAATCAAAGGGGCTGGTCTTGTTCGGATCGAGCCAGACCGCGTTGCCGGCGGTCTTGCCCATCTTCATGCCGTGCGAATCGGTCAGGAGCGTGATCGTCATCGCGTGCGCGTCCTTGCCGAGCTTTTTGCGGATCAGCTCCGTGCCGCCGAGCATGTTGCTCCACTGGTCGTCCCCGCCGAACTGCATGTTGCAGTCGTAGTGCTGGAACAGGTAGTAGAAGTCGTAGCTCTGCATGATCATGTAGTTGAACTCAAAGAAGCTCAGCCCTTTTTCCATGCGCTGCTTGTAGCACTCGGCGCGCAGCATGTTGTTCACCGAGAAGCAGGCGCCCACCTCGCGGAGGAGCTCGACGTAATTCAGGTTCAGTAGCCAGTCGGCGTTATTGACCATCAGCGCCTTGCCCGGTCCGAACTCGATAAAGCGCTCCATCTGGCGGCGGAAGCACTCAGCGTTATGGTCGATATCCTCGCGTGTCAGCATCTTGCGCATGTCGGTGCGGCCGGAGGGGTCGCCGATCATCGTCGTACCGCCGCCGATCAGCGCGATCGGCTTGTTGCCGGCCTGCTGCAGACGCTTCATCAGCGTCAGCGCCATGAAATGGCCGGCCGTCAGGCTGTCGGCCGTGCAGTCGAAGCCGATGTAAAAGGTCGCCTTGCCGGCGTTCACCAGCTCGCGGATCTCTTCCTCGTTCGTCACCTGGGCGATCAGGCCGCGGGCGACGAGTTCTTCATAAATACCCATTTTTTATTTCTCCTGTCAGTCTTTGTGTTTCATCAAATCTTCGATATACTGCGCGCCGTATTCGATCAGCGCGTCGCAGCTGACGCGGTTCTGCTTGAGCTCCGCGCAGCGGACGCAGCCGAACTGCCGACGGAAGCTTTCCACGCAGTCGCGGGCCAGAGCCGCGACCTTACGCTTGTCCTGCTCGATGAGGCCGATGGCCATCACTGCGCCGGAGATCGCGCCGCAGATCTCCCCGCTGCGCACGCCGCCGCCGAAGCCGGCGGCCACGCTCAGCGCCGTTTCCCGATCCAGGCCGGTATACTTCCCGACGGACGCAAGCACGCTCTGCGCACAGTTGCAGCCCTGCTGATGAAAGCTGACAGCGTCTTCCCGAATCCCCATTCCTATCACCCCCAGAAAAAGATAAAACCCTCCGTCCTTTCGGACAGAGGGCATTTGTATGCGGTACCACCTCTGTACGCCGCATCCTCACGGAAACGGCCTCAGCGAGTGCATTGCACTCCCGCGCGCTATCGGGCGCACCCGTCACAGCCTACTGTCTTTCGAGTTCGGTGTGCCGCTCCAAACCGTATTCATCCCGTTCGCTCTCCCCTTTTCACCGGCCAGGGTCTCTCTGTGCAGCGGGCGCGGAATTACTCCTGTTCTTCGTCGCGTTAAGCGGAGTATATCTCAAACTTTGTCAGATGTCAAGCGTGCTCTTGTTTATAGCGCTCCGCGGCTTCGAGCTGCTCCTCGGCGCTCGCGAGCGTCGTGAGCGTGACGTTATCGCCGCCGTGCAGACGCGCCAGCTCCTGCCGCCGTCCCTCCCGGTCGAGCGGACCGACCTCGGTATAGGTCCTGCCGCCCTTTTCGCTCTTTTCGATCAGATAATGACTGTCGGCCATCGCGGCGATCTGAGGCAGATGCGTCACGCACATGACCTGCTTGCCGCGGGAAACCGAAAACAGCTTTTCTCCGACACGCTGCGCGGCAATGCCGGACACGCCGGTGTCGATCTCGTCGAAGATCAACGTCGGCACCGGATCATGCGCAGCAAAGACATTCTTCATGGCCAGCATGATGCGGCTCAGCTCGCCGCCGGAGGCGATCCGGCTGATGCGGCCCAGCTCTTCGCCGGCATTGGCGGACATCAGAAAACGGATCTGATCGAGGCCGTGGCTGTCGAAGCCCTGCTCGTTTTCCACATCGCTGATCTCCACGGAAAAGCGGACCGCCGGCATACTCAGGTCGCGCAGCTCTTTTACGATGCGCGCCTCCAGCTCCCGCGCGGCCTTTTCCCGGACGTTCCGCAGGCGAAGCCCAGCCTCCCGGCAGCGCTGCTTCTGTGCGGCAAGCTCCTTTTCCAGCCTGACAAGCCTCTCATCGGCGTACTGGATCTCATCCAGCTTCTGCCGGCACTCGTCCAGATACGCGGGCAGCTCGTCCACGCTCCGTCCGTAGCGCCGCTCCAGCTTGCGGAAAAGCGCCAGCCGCGTCTCCATGCGATCGTATTCCTCAGGCGAAAAATCGAGCGACTCGCGGAAATCCCGCAGCGTCTCGCAGGCGTCCGTCAGCAGGAATGACGCGTCCTGAATAGCCTTGGCCGCGCGCTCGAGCTCAGGCGCGACAGCGGCGGCGCGCTGGGCAAAATACGCGGCGTTCTGCGTCATGCTCTGCGCGCTCGTATCGCTCTCGTCCAGCGCAGCGCAGGCCTCGTCGATGGCCTCGGTCAGCTTCTCCGCGTTACGCAGCAGATCGCGGCGCGCGTTCAGTTCCTCCTCTTCCCCGGGCCGAAGCTCCGCGCTCTCCAGCTCTCTGATCTGCGCCTGCAGGCTTTCACTGAGCCGTTCCTTTTCGAGTTCGTCCATGCTGAGCCGGGCGATCTCCTTTTTCAGGGCCTGATAAGCCTCATAAGCGGCGGAGAAATCGGCCAACTCCCCCGGATACGCACCGAAGCGATCCAGATAGCCGCGGTGCAGCCGCTCGTCCATCAACTGGCGGCCGTCGTTCTGCCCGTGGATATCCACCAGCAGCGACGCAAGCTCCTTCATCTGAGCCGCCGTGACCGGCACGCCGCAGACGCGCGCGCTGCTCTTGCCGTCGGCGCCGATGCGGCGCTGGAGGATCAGCTCGCCGTCTGTCTCGATCTCGTTCTGGTCCAGCCAGTTCTGAACGCAGTCTGCGTCGAAAACCGCCGTGACAAGTCCCTTTTCCGCGCCGCGCCGGACAAGCTCCCTGCTGACGCGGTCGCCGAGCACGGCGCCGATCGCGTCGATCACGATCGATTTGCCCGCGCCGGTCTCGCCGGTCAGCACATTGAAGCCCGCGGTAAACTGAATGTCCGCGCGCTCAATGACCGCGATATTCTCAATGTGAAGCTCGTTCAGCATAGTCTTATCCCAACAGTTCCGTTCAGTCGGACAGGATGCTTTCGATATCCCGGCGGAGGGTCTCCGCGGCCTGATTGTCTCTCATGGCGATGAAAGCCGTGTCATGCCCGGCGAGGGCGCCGACCAGCGATTTGTTCTTCATCGCTTCGATCGCCGAGCAGGCGGCCGGAGCCAGGCTGGGCAGCGTTTTCAGGATCAGCAGGTTCTGCGCCACGTCAAAGCTCGTAACGCTCTCTCTGAAGATCGTGCGCAGCTTCATCGTCAGTTCATTATCCGCGTGTTCGCGGCTCACGACGTAGCAGTAACGGCCGCTGGGGCCCATCTGTTTGACCAGCCGCATATCCTTGATATCTCTGGAAAGCGTTGCCTGCGTGCTTTTGATGCCGCGTTCCGCCAGAGCGTTGAGCAGCTGCTGCTGCGTTTCGATCTCCTGCTCGGCAATGATTTCCAGAATGACGTTCTGTCTTCCAGGTTTCATGGATTTGCCTCCCGTTTTATCTCAGTTTTTCAAATGCGATTTCATAAAAGCTCTTCAGGCCCATGTCTGCCATCAGCGCATAGTGCTCGGAACGCCTGACCTTTACCAGATCTCCGTTTTCGAGATCAAAGTCCGAGTTGCCGTCGACCGAAAGATAGGCTCTTCGACCGTGGGAAATATCCGTGCGGATAAGGATCTCTCGGTTGGGATCCAGAACAAAGGTGCGCGAGCCCATCACGTGCGCGCAGATCGGACTGAGGATGATATTCTCCGCATCCGGCTCGACGATCGGGCCGCCGGCGGACATCGAATACCCGGTGGAGCCGGTCGGCGTGGAAAGGACGACGCCGTCGCCGGTGAAGCCGGTCATGCGCTGGCCGTTGCACCAGGCCGTGATCGACACGCACTCGCCGTAGCCGTGGATGACCGCGTCGTTGAGCGCAGTGTCCCGGCAGATTTCCACTCCGCCGCGGATCAGCGCCACATCCAGCATCATGCGTCTGCTGATCTGATAGTGCCCGCGGGCCGCCTCGACGACGAGGTCGATATTCTCCTCCTCCAGCGAGGTCATAAAGCCCTTGGTGCCGAGATTGACGCCCAGCATTGGCAGATCGTGCCCGTGCAGCTGCCGCGCCACGGCGAGCATCGTACCGTCGCCGCCAATCACGACGGCAAGACTGCAGTCATTCGCAATCTCCGCGATCCGGTGAATCCTGATATCCTGCGGGATCACCTCCGGCTCGTCGTCGGCGAAGACCGGACAGACGGCGGTCTCAAAGCCGGCGTCATGAAGAAGAACGCTGACGTTCCTGGTGAAGTTCAGCTCCAGATCACGAAAGGGATTCGGACATAATGCGATCATCCAAAGCACCTCCTACAGCGCCTGATGCGAAGCCTCCACCACAGCGTCGACGTCGATCGCCGCGGGCGGAAAGCCGCCGTTTTTCATGTAACAGATATACTCGATATTGCCCTCCGGGCCCTTGATCGGAGAGAAGTCAAGCCCGAGGACGCTTAAGCCTATGGTCGGAGCAAAGTCAAGGATTTCCCGCACCACCTGGCGGTGGACCGCCTCGTCGCGCACAACGCCCTTTTTCCCGACCTCTTCCCTGCCGGCTTCAAACTGCGGCTTGATCAGGCAGATCAGGTCGGCCTCCGGTTTCAAAAGCGCTTTGACCGCAGGCAGGACAAGACGGATCGAAATAAATGATACGTCCATCACGGCCAGATCCAGGGGCTCCGGGATCTGCTCGCGCGTCACATAGCGGAGGTTTGTTCGCTCCAGGTTGATCACGCGCTCGTCGCAGCGGAGCTTCCAGGCCAGCTGCCCGTACCCGACGTCGACCGCATAGACCCTGGCGGCCCCGTGCTGCAGCAGCACGTCGGTAAAGCCGCCGGTCGAAGCGCCGCAGTCGATGCAGCATTTGCCCGCCGGATCGACCGGAAAGACCTTCAGCGCCTTGTCAAGCTTAAAGCCGCCGCGGCTGACGAAGGGGATCGCCTCGCCGCGCACTTCCAGCGCCGCCTCCGGATCGACGGCGGTCCCGGGCTTGTCCACGCGCTGGCCGTTGACAAAGACAAGGCCGCTCATGATCGTGGTCTTCGCCCGCTCACGGCTGTCTGTATAGCCGCGCTCAAAAACGAGCTGATCCAGTCTGATCTTCTTCATTTGCGTTCCCTGTTCAGCAGCTCTTCTGCGTGCGCCAGCAGCGCTTCGGCGTCCATCTGGTAGAGCTTCAGCAGCTGCGCGACCGACCCGTGCGTTACGATGCCGTCGCCCAGGTTCAGCAGGGTCGACTGTACGGCAAGGCCGGCGTTCTCCGCTTCCGCCAAAAGCTGTTCACCGATGCAGCCAGCGGCGCATACGTCCTCCGCGATCAGAAGCCGGCCGGTCTTTTTCAGCGAATCGAGGCAGCGGAGCAGGCGATTCGGCCGAACGCGGTTCAGTTTGATCAGATCCACGCCGATCCCGCGTTCCTTGAGCCGATAAGCCGCCTCAAACATCGGGTTGACCATGCTGCCGTAGCAGACCATCGTCAGGCGGTCGCCCTCCAGCAGCACACTTTCCTCCTCCAGCGAGCAGGCGCGGTAATTGCCCTCGCCGCCTCTCGGATAACGGATGGCGCAGGGTCCGCTTTCTTCCTCGATCGCATGGCGAAGCATCTCGCGCAGCTCTTCAAAGCTTGAAGGGCACCAGATCTGCATCCCGGGGACCGTGCTGAGAAACGCCAGGTCGAAAACGCCGTGATGCGTCTCGCCGTCGTTGCCGACGAGGCCCGCCCGGTCAAGCGCAAAGACCGCGTGCAGCCTCTGCAGAGCTACGTCATGGATCAGCATGTCATAGCCGCGCTGCAGAAAGCTGGAATAGACCGCAAACACCGGGCAGAGGCCCTGTTTTGCCATGCCGCCGGCCATGGCGACGGCGTGTCCCTCGGCGATGCCTACGTCAAAGAAGCGATCCGGATACTTCGCGGCAAAGCCGTCCAGACCCGTACCGGAGGTCATGGCGGCGGTGATGGCCACCAAGTTCTGATTTTTCCCGGCCAAATCACACAGCGTATCGCCGAAGACGGAGGAGAAGCAGGGGGCGGCCTCCGGCATGACGCCGGTCTTCGGATCGAAGGCGGATACGCCGTGATAGCGCTCCGGATCCTGTTCCGTATAGTCGCAGCCCTTTCCCTTCTTCGTCAGAACGTGCAGCAGTACCGGCGCGCCGACGTCTCGGGCATAACGGATCGCGGTTTCCAGACGGCCGAGATCATGCCCGTCGACCGGACCGAGGTAGTTAAAGCCCATTTCGCTGAACATGTTGTCCGACAGCACACGGGCCTTGACCCACTCCTTGACCTTGTGATTGAAGCGATACAGCGCGGGCAAATGCGAGAAAACGTCGCGGTACCAGCGCTTGAAGCTGATGTAGCCGGGCTTAGAGCGCATGGTCTGCAGCATGCTGACCGTGCCGCCCACATTCTCACTGATCGACATGTTGTTATCATTGAGGATGACGACCATTGGCTCGCCGCTGGCGGCGGCGTTGGTCAGACCCTCGTAGGCAAGACCGCCGGTCATGGCGCCGTCGCCGATCACGGCCACGACCTGATAGTTCTCATGCTTCAGACTGCGTGCGCGCGCCATACCCAGCGCGACGGAGACCGAATTGGAGGCATGTCCGGCGATAAACGCGTCGTCCGTCGCCTCATAGGGCTTCGGGAAGCCGGACAGGCCGCCGTACTGACGCAGCGTATCAAAACGATCGAAGCGGCCCGTGAGGATCTTATGGGCATAGCTCTGGTGCCCGACATCAAAAATGATGCGATCCACCGCGCTGTCATAGACACGATGGAGCGCCACCGTCAGTTCGATCGTTCCCAGGTTGGAGGACAGATGTCCGCCGGTCCGGGAAACCGTCTGTATGATCCTTTCGCGCAGCTCAGCGCAGAGCGGCTTCAGCTGTTGCGGGCGAAGACGCTTGACGTCGGCTGACGAATGAATTGTCTCTAAAATACTCAAAGCATTGAGCTCCTCGTTTGTTTAATTCTTGCGCACCGCCATCGAATCGGCCAGCGCGTCGAGAAACGCGGTGTCGGAAAAGCCTTCGGAAAGCGCCGTTTTGGCGGCCTCCGTCAGACGCGTGATCCTGCGCTCGCACTCGTCCAGACCGACGAGAGAAACGTAGGTGTTCTTCCCCTCCTGAAGGTCCGAGCCGATGGGTTTGCCGAGCTCGGCCTCGGTGCTGGTCACGTCCAGCATATCGTCGCGCAGCTGAAAAGCCGCGCCGATGGCCGCGCCGTAGCGCGCGGCGGCGTCGAGCTGAAGCTCCGTCCCGCCGGCCGCGTGAACGCCCATCCGGCAGGCGGCGATCAGCAGCGCGCCGGTCTTGCGGCTGTTGATCTCATCCAATTCTCTCTCGCTGAGGCGCTTGCCCTCGCCGATCATGTCCAGATACTGGCCGCCGCACATGCCGTCCAGCCCGACGGCATCGGCCAGATCCTCCGCGCAGGCGGCGCGGCGATCCGCCGACAGAGAGCAGCGCAGGATCGTGCCGAAGGCCTCCGCCTGCAGCGCGTCGCCGGCCAGCGTCGCCGTGCATTCGCCGTAGACCACATGATTCGTCGGGCGGCCGCGGCGCAGATCGTCGTTATCCATGCAGGGCAGATCGTCGTGGATCAGGCTGTAGGTGTGCAACATCTCGATCGCACAGGCCACAGGCAGCGCCGCCTCCGGATCGCCGCCGGAGATCCGGCAGAATTCCAGCACCAGCATCGGTCGGATGCGCTTGCCGCCGGCCAGGAGGCTGTAGCGCATCGCCTCGGCCAGACCGCCCGTCGGCGTCTGCTCCGCAGCCGTGGAAAAATACTCCTCCAGCGCGCGGTCGATCCGATCCTTATACTCCTGCGCCGTCATGGATTCTCGTCCTCAAAGGGCAGCTCCTGCGGCAGACGGTCCGGCCCCTTTTTCAGCTTGACGACCTTCTGCTCCGCCTCGTCGAGCATCGCGCCGCAGCGGCGGATCAGGCCGGTCCCCTCCTCGAAAAGGCTGAGCGAATCGTTCAGCGGCAGATCGCCCTTTTCCAGATGGCGGACGATCTCATCCAGTCTCGCAAGAGACTGTTCAAAACTCAAATTCTTTTCTGTCATCCCTGTTCTCCTGTTAATGGCTCTTCCACCCGGCAGTCGGCGCCGCCGTCGGCAAAGCGAAGACGAAGCCGCTCGCCGCGACGGAGCTGCGCAGCGGACCGCACCGTCGCGCCCGCCTCATCCGAAGCCACGGCATAGCCGCGCGAGAGCACGCGCAGCGGGCTCATCGCGTCCAAAGAGGACGCCAGACGCACATACTGCTGACGTTTCCCGGCAAGGATCCGCTCCTGTGCCGCGCACAGACGATCGCGGCTGTAATCGAGGCTGATCCGTCGATTGTCGATGCTGGCAGAGGGATCGGTCAGCACACGCTTCTGCCGGTAGCTGTTGAGGCGCTCCCGCAGCTGCGTCAGCAGCTTGCGGACAGCCTGATGATTGCGGATATCCAGGCTGTTGAGCAGCTCGGCGATCTCATTCTGATCGGGCACGGCGATCTCGGCGGCGTTGGAGGGCGTGGACGCCCTGCGGTCGGCCACATAATCGGAGATCGTCACGTCCGGCTCGTGCCCGACGGCCGAAATCACCGGGATCCGCGAATCATAGATCGCACGTGCCACACGTTCGTCGTTGAAGGCCCAGAGATCCTCCATGGAACCGCCGCCGCGTCCGGTAATGATCAGGTCCGCGACGGAAAACTCGTTGGCGTAGCGGATCGCGCCGGCGATCTCGGGCGGCGCTTCCGCGCCCTGCACGCGCACCGGCAGCAGAACGACCTTCGTCATCGGCCAGCGACGGCCGAGGATCCGGATCATGTCGTGGACCGCGGCACCCGCCGAAGAGGTGACGATCGCGATCGTATCGGGAAACGGCGGCAGCGGTTTTTTATGCGCGGGATCGAACAGTCCCTCCGCCGCGAGCTTTTCCTTCAACTGTTCAAAGGCGATCTGCAGGTCGCCGACGCCCTCCGGCATCAGTCCCGTGCAGTACATTTGATAAGCGCCGTCCCGCGGATACACGGACACACGGCCGAAGACGGTGACGCTCATCCCGTTTTCCGGACGAAAGCGCAGTCTGGAGGCGCTGCTCTTGAACATCACGCAGCGCAGACTGCTCTCGCTGTCTTTCAGTGTAAAATAGTGGTGCCCGGAGGGATAGATCTTGTAATTGGACAATTCACCCCGGACACAGAGATCGGATAATAGTCCGTCCGCATCCAGCAGCGCGCGGATATGCTCGTTGAGCTGGGTGACGGAAAGGACCGGGCGTTCGCCGCTCATCCTTCTTCTTTGGGCTGAGCATCCGGCTCTTCGCGCACGAAGCTGCCCAGCACGCCGTTGATAAACGCGACCGTTTCCGCATCGTCGTAAATCTTGGCAAGCTCGACCGCCTCGTTGATCGCGGCGCCGGCGGGCACGTCCTCGAGATACAGGATCTCGCAGATCGCGCAGCGCAGGACCGCGAGCGCGGTTTTCGAAATGCGCTCGGGACGCCAGCCCTTGGCGTAGCGTTCGATAAGCGCATCAAGCTCCTCCCGCTTTTCAATGACGAGGCCGCTCAGCCGCAGGATATACTCCAGCGTTCTGCCCTTCGGCAGCTCGGCGTAGAGATCGTCCAGCTCAGCAAGACTGTCAAAGTGATCCTGCGTAAAGAAATCTTCCGCAAGATCAGCGGGCGCGCGGCCCGATGCGGCGGCGGCAAAGCAAAGCTGGATCGCCAGATGGCGGGCAGTGCTTCTTGTCATGACAGCTACCTCCGGTGTTTATTTATCAAAGGCCAGGCCGGATACGTGCACGTTGACCTGCGGCTTGTCAAAGCCGGTCGTCGCCTGAATGACGTTGATAATCTTCTCCTGCACATCCTGCGCGACCTTTACGATGCTGAAGCCGTAGGTCACGGTGATGATCGCGTCGACAACGATCTGATTGTCATTCAGCTGCACCTTGACGCCCTTGGTCACGGTCTTCAGGCCGATCAGCTCGGCCAGCTCCCCGCCGGCCGTATTGGCCAGGCCGGCCACGCCCTCCACTTCGGAAATCGCAGTACGGACGAGGCTGTAAATCACATCCTCGGAGATATTGATGCTGCCGTTCTCTTCCTGGCAGGTGATGTAGTTGTCGTTCATCCTTTGCCTCCCCTGTTGATTCATTGCTTGATGCATCATCCGGGCGGCCGGAGCCGTCCATAATGATTCAGCATATTCTATCATGAATATTCAAAAAAAGAAAGTGCATATTCTAAAAATAATATGCAAAAATCCGGGGCTCTCGCCCCGGATTTTTAGTCAAGCTTTCACTTCTATGATGTTGAGCTGGGAAGCCTGATAGCTGGTCTCGTTCAAAATGATATCCGTGATCTGCGCGACGGCTTCCTCCGACAGGCCCTCCGGCGGAGCCGGAACCGCCACCGTGATGGCGTCGTTTCCGATATAGACCACACAGTCGGCAAAGTTTTTCGCAATCAGCAGATTTTCGATCTGCGACTCCTTCATCGAGCACGTCGCCATGGCTGAGATCGCATTCATCGCCGAATCGATCGTCTCCTGTGACGCGGTCTCCGCCGAGGCCGCCGTCTGCAGCAGCTGCAGCGCCTCGTCCCTGGACACCTGTCTTGTCAGCCTCGCCTCGGAGAAATAGCCCGAGGTCGAAGCCGCCAGCTTCTGCGCCCTGGCCGCCGCCTCCTGGATCCCCTCATCCTCGGCTGCGACCATTTCGGCGTCCGGGTTCCCCCAGCGCTGATTATAGGACCAGTTCAGCAGGACGGCCGCCGCTACAAACATCAGCACTGCCAGCAAGGTCAGATTGCGCTTCTTCGTTTTCGTCATTCCCTTTCCTCCCCTTTCAAGGCTCCATCCGTTTGAGGATGGTGATCTTATCAGATCCGAAACCAGTATATGAGCCGACGGCGCGAAGTATATCCAGCTTGACCGAGGCGTCGTCCGCGCCGTCGCAGACGATCACGACGCCGTTGTCCGAGATCAGCACCTGCGCCTGGCCGACCCCTCTTGCACTGCTGAGGACCGACTGCAGATCGGCATTCCCGTGATCGTCGGACGGCTGCTTCGCCCCGGAAGGCATCAGCAGCAGAAGGAGGCCGAAGGCCAGGATCAGCAGCGGATATTTCAATCGCTCCAGTTTTTTCAGTATCGCGTCAAGTTTCATCCGTGATCCACTCCTGATGAGCTGCATCGATGCCGAGCTCCGCGCTGATCAGCGTCTGAAGCCTTTCTTTTTGCTCAGATGTACAGGTCCCGGTGAGCCGTACGGATTCGGGGACCCATACGCCTGCGCTGTCCCAGCGCAGCCCGGGCTCGGCATGCAGCTCATTGATACCGAGCAGCTCGGCCTGCTTCCGGATATACGCCGCGCATTCCCGCTCGATGACCAGGCGGTTAAGCCGCTCGCTGCGCTCCTGCGCCTTTTCGGCGAGCGTGTTTCCCTTCTCCCGGTATCGGGCGAGTTCCAGAGAATATTCGGAATAATCAAAGGACCGAAGGGCGCTCAGCACCGTGATCATCAGCAGCAGCATGCAGCAAAGCTTCGTCGCCTTTTTGACGCCGCCCTCGGGCGTCAGACAGAGCGCGATCCCGCAGAACACCGACAGCGCGCAGATCTGCATCACCGTGTTTTTCATCCCGTCACCGTCCGGATCGCCGATACGATCGAAACAAACAGCATCAGCCCATAGGAAGCGACCATCCCGAGCAGCAGGCCCATCAGTGAGGAGAACTCGCTCAGCAGACGCGACAGACGCTCGCCGGCCATCGTCTCCGTCCAGGCGGCGACCAGTGAAAACAGCAGCCTTCGCACGCCGAAAGAGGCGAAAGGGCCCAGACACAGCGCGCATACCGCCACCAGGCCGAAGGCCCCCGCCGTGTTCCGGACGACCGCCGCCGCCGACAGGACCGACGAAGCCGCGTCGGACAGGATCTTCCCGACGACCGGGACCGCGGCAGTCATCACGGTCTTCGTCATCTTCACCGCGGCTGCGTCCGCGCTCCCGGTCACGATCCCCGCTACCGAAAGAAAGCCCGTAAAAACGACCGTCAGCCCGGTCATCCAAACGGTCGCCAGCTTTTTGCTCAAGCGGAGCATGCTTTTCAGCAGGGGATTGTCAAAGATACTTCCGCAGACTGCCATGGCGATCGAAGCGTAAAACAAAGGCAGCAGGATCTTCTGCGAGGCGCTCATCATCAGATCAAGAGCCAGACAGGAAGCGGCATAGCGGGCGGAGGCGGAAGTCGGCGCGCCGCCGGCCGCCGCCGCGGAATAAATCGCCGGCAGCGCGGCCAGGGCATAATCGTGCAGACTTGTCAGTGAACCCACCGCCCGACCGATCAGACTGTTCATCCCGTCGGCCAGCAGACAGGAGGCTGCCGCGCAGCCCGCGATCTGAATGGTCTCCGCCTGTTTTTGTCCCTGTGACAGGACAAGCCCGAGAGAGCAAAGCATCGCGAGCATCAGCACTGCGAAGACTTCTCTCGCGCTTTCGCGCAGAGATTCTCCGATCTGAGCGAGGAAACGATCCCACAGCCGCTCCAGCGCGCCGATCCCGTCATAATCCCCGCTGAAGCGAAGCTCGCCGCCGATCTCCCGGATATCCTCCGGCAGACTGTCCTGCACCGCGGAAACATCCAGCTCGTCTTCGGTCGACAAGGGATCGCCCTCCGCGTATGCCGGTACGATCAAAAGCGGAAGGATCAGCAAAACCAGCAGCGCTTTTTTCACAGATATTCTCCCGCCATCTTCAGCATCGTCAGCAGCAGCGGCATGACGACGCCGAGCGCGCATAAGCTTCCCGCCAGCTCCACGGCGGAGGCGGCCGCTGTCTGCGAAGCGTCCCTGCAAAGATCCGCCGTCAGCCTCGTCACGATCCCTGCCGCCACACATTTCAAAACCGGCTGCATCATTGTGTCACTGAGCTGAAACCGTTCCCGGAGCATGTCCTTCATCTCTTTCAGTGTTTCGCTCATGCTCAACGAGGCGAGCAGGATCGTCACCACGGCGGCAATACCCAGCGCCGCGGCCAGCTCCGGATTTGTCCGTCGCAGCAGCAGGCAGGAGAACAGCGCGCAGATCGCCGCGGCGGAGACGCGCAGCATCAGCCCCATCACAGTCCGAACAGGCTCTTGATCAGCGCAAACAGCTCGCTGATCTTCTGCACCACCATCATCAGCACCACCACAAGCGCCGTGATCGTCGTCATCAGCGCCTGTTCCTCCCGTCCGGAGCGCTGCAGCAGGATATTCAGCACGGCGACCAGGATCCCGATCGCCGCGATTTTAAAAATCAGATCAACGTCCATGCCTTCTCCTAAAGAATCAGCAGACAGAGGAAGATTCCGGCGGAGCCGCTGAGCGCGAAGCACAGCCTGCGCTGCTCGGGCAGCCGCGCTTTCCGTGCGTCCGCCGCCTCGTCGCAGCTTCGGAGATATCGGTCGCAGGCCGCCAGCTGCTCGTCCAGTTCGTAGCGGCCCAGCGTTGCGCCGAGCGCTTCCAGCTGCGAGCGATTATCCTCAGACAGTATGGCAAGATTTGTCCGGCAGGCCTCCGTCCATAGCTCGGCAAAGCATTTATCGTTCAACTCCTGCATGCTCTCCGCACAGCTGCGGAAAAAGGCTTCCGCATCCTCCCCTGCTCGCTCCGCCGCACAGCTCAGCAGCTCTGTCGTCGGGCAAAGTCTGCCGGCAAGCTCCGCGCGAATCGTCCTGACCCCTCGCGCCAGGGCTTGCAAAGCCAGCATTTCCTGTCTTTGAGCGCGAACCCATCCCCATCCGATCCCCAGGCAGGAGCCGATGACCGCCAGAACGCCCAGGATCTTCAAGCTTCGAGCCTCCGCAGCTGATAGCTGCGTTCTTCACCCCGCATCGAGATCCGGATGCAGTCCTGAAACAGCCCTTCATCCAAAAGCGTCCGATACAAGGGCCTGCGTCTGAGCTCCTCCGGACCGGAGGCATGGGCCGTAGCAAGCAGACGCACGCCGCAGCCGACGATCTCCCGGATCGCGTTCAGATCCTCCGGCTGCGTGATCTCATCCATCGCGATCATTTGCGGATTCATCGTACGCAGCAGCATCATGGCCGCCTGCGCCTTCGGTATGCCGCTGAGAACGTCGCTGTGCTCACCGAGGTCGAACGCTGCCCGGCCCGTCTCCGCAGCGGCGATCTCCCAGCGCTCGTCCACGATGCCGACCCGGGTCCCCTGCGTTGAAAAACGGCGGATCAGCTCCCGCAGCGCAGTCGTTTTCCCCATGCCCGGCTGCGACAGGATCAGCAGATTACCCGGCTTCGCAGCCTCCAGGCGTGAAAAGATCTCGTCGCAGACGCCTCTGCATTCCCGGGGGATGCGGATCGCCAGCGAGCTGTAGCTGCGAAAGCCCCCGACTGCGCCCTCACGTTCAAAGGCCGTGCCGCAAACGCCGATCCTGAGCCCGTGATAACTGAGAAAGCCGCGGGAAAGCGCCGGAGCCGCCGTGTGCAGCGAGGCGCCGGTCGCTTTCTCGAGCGTTCGCAGCAGGTCTGCTTCCGCAATCGGCTCGCAGGGCAGCGGGTATTCTCTTCCGGCCCGCAGCATCGTCGGCGCTTGTCCGAGACGCAGGCGGATCTCCTCGGCTCCCGCAAGCATCCCGCGGCAGCGCCTGTCCAGACACTTTGTCGGAAGCAGCTGGAGCGCCCGTTCCGTTCCGTCCATCGTATCACTTCCCGCTGATACTCTATGAGGCAGAGGTCCCGAATATGAAAACAAGTCCCCGGGTCAAAACCCGGGAACTTGTTCAGATCGTTTGCCGTTCAGGCGAACAGACGCTCGATCATCGACTTGGACTGAACGCCGACTGTCGTGGCTTTCACCTGTCCGTTCACGAAGACCATCAGCGTGGGGATGCTGGAAATACCGTATCTGGCCGCCAGCATCGGGCACTCGTCGACGTCTATCTTGCAGACCTTGATCTTGCCCTCCTGCTCCTCGGCAATCTTGGCGACGGTCGGAGCAAGCATCCGGCAGGGGCCGCACCAGGTCGCCCAGAAGTCCACCAGAACCGGCACATCGGCCTTCAGGACCTCAGCCTCGAAATTCGATTCGCTGATAATGATTTCCGCCATGTTGTTATCTCCTTTCTAATTGTCAGCAAGCAGTTGTTGAATATAGCTCTCCAGCGTCGCCTCGTCCATCGAGCCGATCTGCTGGTGGAGCAGGCTCCCGTCGGCGCGGATGAACAGCGTAACGGGGATCGCGTTGATCTGATATGCTTCGACGGTGCTGAAATCAACGTCGAAATACAGGGGGAAGCTGTAGCCGTTTTCCTCGCGGGCAAAGGCGGTCGCGCTCTCGACCGTGTCCGTCGCGCCGTCGGTCAGATCGACCATCAGGAAACGGATCTGTCCCGCATACTGCTTGGCCGCCGCATCGAAGTACGGCAGCTCGGCGCGGCAGGGCGGGCACCAGGTCGCCCAAATGTTGACGATGATCGGCTGTCCGAAATAATCCGAAAGGGATACGGTATTCGCCTCCTCGTCCAGCACGCTGAAGTCCGCCGTCAGATCTTCGCTGAGCGTGACGGTCGGCGCGGCAGTCTCCTCCGGCTCGGTTTCGACCGCCTCCGGCTCCGCAGCGGGCGTCTCCACGGCCTCCGGTCCGGGCGTCGGATCGGCGGCCTCTCCGAATTCGCTCTGATGACGGGCCACGGGAACGCTCTCCTCAGCCTCCGTTTTCGAGGCCTGCATCCGGGACGCGAGCTCCCGGTACAGCAGGCCGCCGCCGATCAGCAGCAGCACGAGAAGCAGAACGGGGATCAGGATTTTCCAGACAGTTTTCATTTGTTCACCTCAGCGCAGCAGCGCCATCCAGCGGTCCAGCAGACCGAAACACATCAACAAGCCGATCAGGATCAGAAATCCGCCGCAGATCTTGTTGATCACATCGTAATGAGCCTTGATCCAGCGAAACACGCCGCTCAGCTGCTCCAGCAGCAGCGCGGAGATCAGGAAAGGCAGGCCCAGGCCGAGCGAATAGCAGACTAAAAGAAGCAGTCCCTGCATGGCCGTGCCGGAGCTCGACGCCAGCATCAGCGCCGAGCCGAGAAAGGCGCCGACGCAGGGCGTCAGACTGACGGAATAGACCAGGCCGAACACGAAAGCGGAAAACACACCCGTGACAGACCGGCCGCTGCTCATCCCCTTGAAGAAAGGCAGCGGAACGATCTCCAGATAGGACAGGCCGAACAGGATCACGATCAGCCCGCAGACGAGGGACACGATGCGCTGATAGCGCAGCAGCAGCGAACCGATCGTCCCCGCGAAAAGCCCCATCAGGCAGAAAGCCGCCGTAAAGCCGAGCACAAAGGCCAGCGCGCGAAAAAGATTCGCTCGCTTTTTATTCGCATTGCCGGCGAAATAAGACACATAGACCGGCAGCATCGGCAGCATGCAGGGCGAAAGGAAGGAGATCAGTCCCTCCAGAAACGTAATGAAATACTGCATGGACGGCTTTTCGTTTTATTCCGCGCGGACGAAATCGCCGTGCACGCCGCCGCTCTTGGAGAGCAGCCGGATATCGCTGATCACCATGTCGCGCTGGACGGCCTTGCACATATCATAGACCGTCAGCGCCGCGACCGAGGCCGCCGTCAGCGCCTCCATTTCCACGCCTGTCCGTCCGTCACAGCTGACTTTGGCCGTGATCTCCACCGAACAGCGCTCCTCGTCCAGCGAGAGCGACAGATCGATCCCGTCGATCAGGATCGGATGGCACATCGGGATCAGCTCCGGCGTGCGCTTGGCGCCCAGGACGCCGGCGATCTGCGCGACTGTCAGCACATCGCCCTTCTTGACGCCGCCGCTCCGGATCAGATCAAAGGTATCCCGGTTGACAAGGACGCGGGCGGCCGCGACGGCGCAGCGGCGGGTCGGATCCTTCTCGCCGACGTCCACCATTTTTGCGCGGCCCTGATCGTTAAAATGTGTAAAATCCATACGGCATCCTCCCGCAGATGGTCAGGAAGTTTTCTGTTTTTTGATTATACGATGGCGAAGCAGCTTCGTCAAGAAGTCTGCGCAGGCCTAAGATACGGTCGAAAGATAATCGCAGGCGCTGAGCGCGGCGATATTTCCCTCTCCCGCGGCCTTGGCCAGCTGATAGGGTTTTCCGGTGCAGTCGCCCGCGGCAAACACGCCGGGAACACTGGTAGACATGTCGCGCGCGGTGACGATCCCGCCGTTTTCATAGACGAGCCCCGGCACCAGGCGCGTCACGGAGACGGTATCCTTGATGATGAACACGCCGTCCACAGCGTACTCCTCGCCGCGGAACACAACGGCGTTCGCCTTCAGGCCGCCCTTGATCTCGTACTTTCCGTTCTCACGCATCCGCAGCACGCGGCAGCCGATGCTCTCCAGGAAAGCAGCGTCCTCCTCCGCCTCGTGACCGCCGCCGATGACCGCCACGGTTTTCCCGCGGTAGAGCATGCCGTCGCAGGTCGCGCAGTAGCTCACGCCGCGGCCGAGATACTCGCCCTCGCCGGGATACAGGTTTTCGCGCGTGATACCGGGCGCGAGGATCAGCGCGCGGCACTGATAGAAGTCGCTGCCCACCGCGACGCCGAAGAGCTCGTCCATCGGCATCACGTTCAGCGCCCGGCCGGAAATCAGATCCGTGGCGTTCTCTATGATCTGACGGCGAAACAGCTCGCTCATCTCCCTGCCGCTCATCGGCGGAAGCCCGGGATAATTCGTGATCCGCTCCGCTCGATAAAGGCTGCCGGTCTCCTCTCCGTTCGCGATCACGGCGACGGTCTTCCCGCGGTTTTTCGCCGTCAGGACCGCGGAGGCCGCGGCCACGCCGCCGCCGATAATGATGATATCATAACAATCGAGCATGCTATTCTTCCTTTCTGAAACAGGACCTCGACAGTCGTTGGCTCAACGTCTGCAGTATATCACATTTTTATTGTAATTGCGAGATGATTCGTTTATAATAGCAACGTATTTTTGCACCCGACGAGGAGGCAGACCATGGAAGAGACCAGAAATTTCATTGAAGAATTCGTGAAGGAGGATCTGTCCGAGGGCAATCGCTGCTACGGCATGCAGGTCCACACCCGTTTCCCGCCCGAGCCCAACGGCTATCTGCATATCGGCCACTGCAAGGCGCTGACCATCGATTTCAGCACGGCCGAACGCTTCGGCGGCATCTGCAATCTCCGCTTTGACGATACCAATCCCGCCAAGGAGGACGCCGAATACGTCAACGCCATCCAGGAGGATATCCACTGGCTGGGCTTCGACTGGGGCGACCGCCTGTTCTACGGCTCGGATTATTTTGAAAAGACCTATGAGCTCGCCCTCGAGCTGATCCGCAAGGGGCTTGCCTACGTTTGCGAGCTGACGCCCGAGCAGTTCAGGGAGTACCGCGGCGATACCACGCGTCCCGCCGTCTCGCCCTGGCGCGACAGACCGATCGAGGAAAGCCTGGATCTGTTCCAGCGCATGCGCGCCGGCGAATTTCCCGAAGGGAAATACACGCTCCGCGCGAAGATCGACCTGACCAGCGGCAACTTCAATATGCGCGACCCGGTGCTCTACCGCATCCGCTATATCGAGCACCACCGCCAGGGCACGAAATGGTGCATCTTCCCGATGTACGATTTCGCCCATCCGATCCAGGACGCGCTGGAAGGCATCACGCACTCTCTCTGCTCGCTGGAGTATGAGGATCACCGCCCGCTGTACGACTGGGTGGTCAACAACGTGAACATCCCCGGCGTCAAACCCCGTCAGATCGAGTTTGCCCGTCTGGGCATCAATTACACGGTCATGTCCAAGCGCAAGCTCCGCCAATTGGTGGAAGAGGGCAAGGTCGCCGGCTGGGACGATCCCCGCATGCCGACGCTCTGCGGCCTGCGCCGCCGCGGCTACACCTCCGCCGCCATCCGCGAGTTCTGTGACCGCATCGGCGTATCCAAGGTCGACTCCACCGTCGACTGGGCGCTGCTGGAGAGCTGCCTGCGCGACGACCTGAACGCCCACGCCAAGCGCGTGATGGCGGTGCTTCGTCCCGTCAAGCTGACGGTGACCAACTACCCCGAAGGTCAGACCGAGCTGCTGGAAGTGGAGAACAATCCACTCGATCCCGCCGCCGGCACCCGTCAGGTCTGCTTCTCCCGCGAGCTCTGGATCGAGGCCGACGACTTCATGGAGGTCCCGGCGCCCAAGTACAAGCGCCTGCATCCCGGCTTTGAAGTCCGTCTCAAGGGCGCCTACCTCGTCACCTGCACCGGCTGCGTCAAGGACGAAAACGGAAACGTGACCGAAGTGCTCTGCGAATACGACCCCGACAGCCGCGGCGGCGATCCCGCCGACGGGCGCAAGGTGAAGGGCGCGACCATCCACTGGGTCGACGCGAACAACTGCGCGGACGCCGAGGTGCGGCTCTACGGCTACCTCTTCGCCGATCCCGAACCTGACGGTCCGGACAAGAATTTCCTCGACTGCCTCAACCCCGACAGTCTGGAGATCCTGAACGGCTGCAAGGTGGAGGCCTGCCTGGCCGAGGCTCCGATGCCCGAGCAGGGCAGGAGCGCCGAGGGCTATCAGTTCATGCGCCAGGGTTACTTCTGCCTCGACAACCGCGACGCCGCGCCCGGCCATCTGGTCTTCAACCGCTCTGTGGCGCTGAAGGACAGCTTCAAAAAGTAAGCCAAAATACGAAAAACCCGGAAGCAGATTGCTTCCGGGTTTTTTTCTTGGAGCTGGTAATGTGACTCGAACACACGACCTGCTGATTACGAATTCTTGAAAACCGATTTTCTGCTGTTATCTGCTGTTGTGTGATAACGCGAAAGTGCTGATAAATACAGTACTTTTTCAAATTATCTGTCTTTACCTGTTGTCTGCTGTTTTGCTCTATTGCGTGTGGGTTTCTGCTGTCGGTGTGGGTTTTGGTGTGGGTTTTTATTATTCCCCATCCCTCTCCATCTGCTCATTTATAGCGCGGTTGATAAAGCCGTTGATGCTCTCGCCCTGGGCCTCTGCATGATCCCGGATCGCGTCTTTCTTACCCTGCGGAACAGTAACGGAGATTCGGTCATAATGCTCTCTGACATATTTATGAACGCTGGCCTGCTGTTTCTTCGATACCGGCATACTATGTCCTCCTCTGAGGTCTTCCTATGAGGTATTATAAAGCATCTCTTCATTTCGCGTAAATAGTACACTCTTCACAAATCCGCCGTTGCCTTTTTGTTTATCATTCCGTCATTTACTATTCGCGTGAATAGTGTTATTATGTCCTCAGGCCAATAAGGCCAATTAAGAGGAGGTATAACCATGAACGAAACAAAAGCAGACAAGATTCATAATCTTGAAGTCGAGATCTCCGGTTACTGTGACGCGGCGGGGATCATCATACTCACAGCTTTGAACGATCTCACGCAGCTAACAGAAATCAAGGCCATGCCGTCAATCGCAGCGGAAACCATCAAGGGAGAGATCGAGAGCGTCCAGTTTATGATCTTCCAAATCGAAAAGACCGCCCTGGCAATCAGCGAGATTGTAGATCCCGGACACAAACCGACAGAGGATTACACCTGGACACCTGGGGATATTAAGCGCGCAATCGGTGCGCCGTCTCTGCTCAAAGCCGCGCGGCTGGAAAAGGGATATACAGAGGATCAGCTTGCAGAGCTGGCCGGTGTAACCCCTGACGCAATCAGGGCGTATGAAGCTGGGGATCGTGTTCCCCGCGACGAAATCAAGGTCAAGCTCTCGGAGATCCTGGAGCGGCCTGTTGAAGAATTATTCTTTTGAGGTGATTGCCATGACAGACAAGAAAAGAATCTCGATCTCCCTGCCGGTTGAGCTGGCCGAAAAAGTCAGGAGGATCAAAGCAACTCCGGAATTATGCGATAAGCCCATGTCAGAGGTTTTCCGCTCCCTGATCAGGCGCGGCCTTGATCTTCAGTAAAATAACCGCCTGTGCGCTTCATGTGCGCTCAGGCGGTTATTTTCTTTCCCTGTCAACGATGGACACGGTATCACGGAAAACGTTTGTACGGCCCTTCTCACGTAATCCTGGACGGTTTTGCAAAAAGAAATCCGAAGCGCTCTCGACGGAAAACTTGAGGGGCCCTGAATATCAGGACGAGTCCTCATAGAAGCTTGTCGAGAACGCTTCGGACATTGTCAGTTTATCATAGACAGATAATGCCGTCAAGTCAGCGGCCATCCCGCTCCTGGCGCTGCTGCCTTGCCGCGGCTGCTATATCGGCGTTGATCCTGGCCAGTTTCTCATCCTCGCGGCGCCGTTCCTCCTCGCGCTCGGCCTCGGTCTTCTCTCGCGGCTGCCACCTGAAGGGATCAACCGGGCGCTTCTCAGCAGGGAGATATCCGAAAATGGTTTTCAGCACACCGGCATAGTTTTTTATCAGCGCGTTGTACGATTGCAAGGCCGCGCTCTGCTTGAGGCCGTTTTGACTCGCACCATTCTGGTATTGATCGATCAGACCATCTTGCTGGACAAGCGCCTGGAGGTCTTCCAGCGTGATTTTCATAAAAGCAGCGTTCTGAATCAGCGGAAGAAGCACAGCTTTTTTATTTTCGTCTAAATCTTCAAAATACGCTTTTAATCGGTCAAATTCTGCGGAAATCCGGTTATTTTGTTCCTTTTCTGCTTGTTTTTTTGCCATTGTTTTCACCTCCTCCAACACCCCCCTTTTTGCAGGGGGGAATCTGTTTTTTTCGAGTCCCCTCACCGGTGCCCAGCAGGCGCTTCAAATAAATCTGATAGGGGGGCCTATATCTCACATTTCATTAACGGAGAAGATCTTGAATTGGTTCAATGAATGGTTCAGGAGCTTCTACGGTCAATGTGACATACTCAACGCCTATTATCCTCTGCGGTGGCACATCCACAGGAAGACAGTACTCGTATATTCCTTCCCAGCGCTTATGAAAATATTTCTCATCGTGGCGCCTACTGCACCGTATCATTAGTTTATCGGTTAATCCGGACAGATCTACAGAGAAAATGGCAACACGCGAGGAAAGCAAAGAATAAGAACAGTTTGTACGACGGCAGAATGTCTGCCAACGATTTGTAAATTCTCTTGCGCCGAAGTACCCTTCTGTCGGTGCGGCAAGCTGAATACAATCGTCACTGTTCCCTGCAAAATACACAACCGGTTTGTAATCCCCCGCCGAAGCATAATAACTAAGTTTCAGCCCTGTATTAAGGATGGATTGCACCCGGTCTTCCGTGGTAAGGTGAAAGTATATATCACCCTTGGGCGGCGTCCAGTATTTGTTGAAAACCTCTTTCGAAAAGAATTCTAATGGTTTTCCATACTCGACAGAGAGAAACCGTTTTGCCTTGCTGTTTATTCTTATGAGATCAAGGCCGTCCGCCTCCTTGAGGATACACAAGCATATAGTGAAACAATAAAACCCCGAAAAGGAAAGATTATATCTTTTTCGGGTCTCCGCGAGTCCACCGTCGGCAAGCCGTGTATGATTCTCTATGATCGCCAGCAAGATATTGAAATGCTCGGGAGAAAGACCTGATACAAGTCTCTCATATCCTCCGCCGCGCAGCACCTCGGCTGATCTGGCACCGTGTTCCGGATCGGGGCCATCGTCTGTCCGTCCTACATCGTGAAGCAGACCGGCAAGGATCACAATGTCCGTCAATGTTTCGTCTATCCCATGCCGCCAGGCCATTATGGCAGCATAGAACGCAACCCGCTCAGTATGAGAGATCCCATGAAAGAAGCTGTCAAGGCGCGCATCAACTTCCACCAGGCGGAAGAAGTGACGGAGACGATCACAGTACATTGACGAAAGAAAAGCCTGATAGTCAAAAGGAAAACTGCTCCATTCAAAATCAAGCAGCTTTTCTCCGTAATATATGACCGGCATACTCATGGCTTATCTCCAAAAGATGTTTTTCAATGCAGCTGCAACCGATTGAACAACGCCGGGTGAATCATCAATGGCCGACGAAGGATCGACACCATGTATAGCGGCGTTGATCGCTCGGCTTTTGTTGTATGAGATGTGAAGCTGATCCTCGATCATGTCTTGCCGCCGGTCATAGTAGAATATCCCATCGTTGGCCTGTTCACGCGCTTCATGGGCCTGTGCTTCGTTAAGCCAGCCCATTCCGCGCGCATAGTCGATTGCCGCCATCAGATTCCAAAAGGACATAGTCTCCTGTCCATGCTGGAGAACGATACACCTCTCCCGCGTCGGTGAATAGAAGATAACGACCGGGATCAATGCGGTCTCTCGATAGACTTCTTCAAACTCTTTCATACTCCATCCCCTGTCAGATAACTGTAGAGTCTTTCCAGCTCGATCCTCCGAAGTGCCAGCACCTCCGTCGAGCTTGAGCGCGTCGATTGAAAAGATCGTGGGCCGATAGACAGATAATAGTTGATGTTGTCTGCAAGGAACGCACGCAGTCCTTGATTGTCATGCAGGGCGCGGAGGCCGTCGTTACGCAGTACACCGGCGCGCTGATAGCTGACGCCGATCTCTTTCCCTGCCTCCTCCAGCGTTTTGTTCTCCAAGTCTGTACGACGCACGACAAGCGCCTGACGCGCAGGGATCTCCTCCAGGGCTTTATCTATTGCCTCGCGGAGCTGCGCTTGATACAGGCGATCCTCGGCGTCCTCAAGGCCGTCCTCATCGTCGGGAACACTATCAAGCCATGTCTCGGTATCATCGTCATATCGTTCGGCGTCCAGGCTGAAACAATGATCGAGAAGATCCTTCTTTCCCCGGAGGCCCATAGCATCTCTAAAGGCCTTGCGCAGATAGAATGAATACCAGGTAAGAAAACCCGCGCCTCCCGGTCTGTATGTCTTCACAGCCTCGACAAGTGCGATATACCCGCTCTGTATGAGATCGTCAACTTCACAGCCGCGCGTGTTCCTGTAAGCAAGCGTGACAGCCATCCGGGAATATGCCTGTTTGCCGACAAACCTTTTTACTCTGCTCCACAACTTCGGATAAAGGTCATCATGCCCCGCCTGGATCGAATAAACAATTTCCTCTGTTTCCGTCGATGATCACCACCTTCAAAAAAAGACGAGCGGGCTATTACACCCGCCCGCGCTGTTTCGCCTTGCGCTAATCCAGCGCATGATCTGCAATCATCCATTACAGATCAGCGGCGAGAGGTTAAGGGATTCGTTGTTGAATGGAGGTACTAAAACGGCGGAGCGGCGCGGAACAGACGCCGCCCCGCCTACAAACGCCCGGAGATTGAGGCGCTTGTGCGTTATTTAATATGCGGCGTGCGCAAATTGACAACGGCGTTAAAGAGCGACAGAAGATCCTCGTCCTCCTCGGCGGTCTTGCACCAAGAGCGGATAAAGCGCTGGTCTGCCGTTTCGCACCGGACAACAGGATGGAAGATCTTGCAGTTGCTATTGTCCAGCAGCACCAGCTCGACCTTGTTCAGAGCGCCGGCGTCCTGGATAAAGCCGGCATAACGATCCCGCTCAACAAGGGCAGCGTTCTGATCTCGCACCAGCTCCATATACATCTTGCGCAGGGCCTCGCGTGCCTTGCCGTATTCGTCGAGCCGTTTCTGAAATCCTTTGTTGAAGCTGCTGGCATACTCACCCCAGGCCGCGACAACATCGGCGTCCGTGAACGGACAAAGCTTCTCCATCTGCTTTCTGCGTACATAGATCGTCGCGCGCACCTTCCCCAGCTCGGAAGTCTTCTGCTGGTAGAGGTCAACATCACCGGCCTCGGCGGCAGCGTTGGCCGCTTCGGCCAGTTCGGATTCCTTGCGGATAAGATCCGCGATCACACCGGCTATTTTGTCTTTTTCGGTCTGGCTCTGCTTACGCAGCTTTTCAAATTCTTCGGTTTTTGTCATGTTCAAATCTCCTTAGATATAAAAATGTTTATCGTGTTTCTCTGACTTCGGCGTAAAGGCGCTGGACACAATCAGCACCCGGCAGCTCTCCGGAATATTTCGATCTCAGGCGGATACCATAGACTTGAGCAGAGAACAGATGCCGGTCGAGCCGGTCAAGGATCTTGTCGCGTTCGGCTTTCGTCTCGGCCAGTTCAGCGCGGATCTCCAGCTTCTTGGCCTCGTCCTGGAGCATTTTGCGAAATTCGCGCGCGGTATACTCGCGGCGCGTTTCGCTGCCGTCTCTATGTCTGTTACAGACGGTATAGATCTTCGACTTCGGCTCGTGCTTGATCTCGACGGAGCGGGAGACAATGTCTTCCATGTATTTCACCTCCCCAAAAAGGAAATAGAAAAGGATGGCCAGGCTTTTACGACCTGGCCATCCAAGTGGCTAACCCCTGCGGGGGCGGTACTTTTACGATTTATTGTATTATATCATCTTTCTGCGGCTTTGTCAAAGCCTTTCGGCTTTATCGAACAGTATTCCGACACCTGCAGGGAGATGTATTTCCGTCCATCCCGCTCTGCTTTTCGCGCCCTAAAGCGCACCGGAGCGGCGGCCTGGAGGAGCTGCGTTCCTAAATACTCCGCGAGCTCAAGTTCATTTTCAACAAAGGAAAAAGTGATTCTCATTTCTTCCTCCTCTTGATGATTGCCAGGTCGATTGCATCGGCCACACCCTCATAAAAGTTGATGAGATCCAGCCGGGCGCGCACCTCTGCTTCAGCGGCAAGATCAAGGAAGTGCTGACGATATCCGCGCCACTCCTCGCAGAGCTGCTTCAGCTCGGCAGCGTCGGCAGATTCTACCCGCTCCAGGATCTCCCGGCCTCGGTCAAGGTATTCTGTTAAGGTCAAGTTTATCTCCTCTCCAGCGCCCCGCATGATCACATAAAGCAGCGGGGCGCTTCTTCATTTTGTCCTCGGTTACATGATTTTGCTGGGCGTTAGTTTTATGTAGTTCATGTAACATGAGCACTAAAATACATAGGTTACATGAGTTACATGAAAACATATCCATTCAAAAATCATGTAACCCTATCACAACGGTAGTTCTTCCTGATCCTTCGCTCCATCATCACCGGCAAAAGGATGAATAAGGAATCCGTTTCTTTTTACTCCGTCAATCTGCACCTGTATTCCGGTTTTGATCTGATAGCCTCGCCCATACATATCACCGGCAACAGAATCAAGCAGGCGCTTCGGCTGCATCGTGCCGAAGATTTCGGAGCCGTAACGATCTTTGAAAGAGTCATATGTGAATTTCATGTCCGTGAACGGAATCGCGGCGTCCATCAAAGCGCGGAGCAAAGTCTCTTTTGTTGTATCCTTGTATGCTGCCGCCTGCGAAACCTCAAAGGGCGTTTTACGCTGCCGCGCTGCCTGCTCCATCGTCTGCCGGTCGATCTCTGAGAATCCATCCCACTTTATCCCACCGTCTTCCATAGAGAAGCAGACAGATGATCCATACCGGGCATAATTGCTCTTGGTATGTACAACAATCCTCCGGTCTTCATTCTCCTCGTCGAAGATGATATATAGAGCGGAGCGGGCGGCATTGATGAAGTCTGTCGATCCTGTCGCAGCATTGTTAACGTTTTCACCCTGGGCGCGCTTGTTTACATGGGAGACAAGGATCAGACCGCATTCCAGCTCTTTTGCGATATTTGCAAGGCGCTGAAATATAGGGCGTACTGCATTCACCCGGTTAAGGTCAACTGCATCCCCGACAAAGCCATGCCACGGATCGATCACAACAATCCGGGGAGAATACTCTTTAATTGTGGCCTTGAAAGATTCGTAACCATCGGTGAAGTTCATTCCAACAGAGGCCATGCAATCAATGATAAAGATCCGGTCGAGATCTGCACCGGAGGCCTGCAGGCGCTTCTTCAGCAGCTCGCCCCTGTCCTCCGCGCTGATAATGAGAACATTACCGGCAGACGCGGGCTTGAGATCTCCCGGAAGAGCAAGGCCTTTGCTGACGGCGGCAGCTACACCACAAACAAAATAGGTTTTTCCGGTGCCGCCTGGAGCCATTAGAACGGTATAGTCTCCCTCCGGAATGTACGGATACCACACAAATTTCGTTCTGTCCTCTCCAAACTCAGACGCGCGCCTTGCCGTATATGTCGGCGTTTTGCTGTCTTCATCTCGGAATAGTTCGTCATGAGTCAGGCCGCTGAGGATCTCGTCGGCGTATGGTGCAAGATCGCCTTGCATAACCTTGTCACCCCCTCCCGCATCCGGTATATCTGCATTTGCTTTTCGGTCGAGCCGTGAAGCAGCTCGTCAGCCCAGGCCTCCAAACACTCCCGGTATCGAAGCGCGACGGCGGCTGAGTCTGTCAGATGGTCGAAGTCTGCCGTGTTTGCGATCCTGATACATCGGTCGATTGCGTTCAGCATTCTCTCCCGCCACCCGGTAAACAATCGTCGAGCCTCGCGCAGCTTGTCCACTAGAGGCCGATCCGGAGGATGACCCAGCTTTATGTCGATTCTGAAATCAGCGGCCAGCCGCTTCACAGCGCCCAGGGGATCAAGATTGAACAGCAGCGCGACAAAGTCTATCACGGAGCCATGCGCGCCACAGCCGAAGCAATGGAAGCTGCGCTCGTTGATCTTCAAGCTGGGCGTTTTCTCCGTATGAAACGGACAGCAGATAAAACCGGTGCGGTTTGGCTCATAGCCGTAAAAGCTGACAACCTCCCGCATCGGCACGGCCTCTTTGATCGTCGCGAAAGCATCATGCCCGGAGATATCTGTAATGATGGCGGAGTAAATAGTATCGATTGATACTGTCATATTTTCCACGCCTCCATAAGTTCCCGGATTGCAGCTTCATACTCTTCCGGTGAAAGACCACGCTCACGCAAAAGTGCTTTTTCCTCTTCATAGCGGTGCAGGCGCTTTTCATAAGAAAGAGATATCTTCATGGTGATTCCTCCGCATTCAGTTTTCGCAGTAACGCAGGAATGTTGATCAGGTATACCCGGCCTGACTTGATATGCGGAATTGAGCCGTCCTTACATCCATTTCTGAGAAAAAATTGAGAGAGGCCTGTAACCTCACACGCTTTTTCAATCCCCAAGAACGGCGGGATCCCCTCCGTCTTGAATCTCAGATTCTGTCTGTTTGCGTTCATCCGCGTCACCTTCTCTCGCTTCAAGTGCTTTCTTTTCCCAATACCTCAGATTCGCAGCCCTTACTTTTTCTTTGTTACGGCGATTCCATGCACGCCTGTATGCGTTGCGCGCCTGTCTTGCCGCCTCAGACATTTCTTTGTTGGCCATCAACTCACCTCCAGACCAATGCGCGTTTTTCCCTTTCCGTTGATATTCTACCAAATCTTCCTCTTGACTACAAGCGATTTTTGGTCTACAATATTAATACCAAGTATTCCTTTGTTCTGGAGGTCAGAGAATGCAAAATTCAAAGAATCGGTATGATGCGGCTATCAATGAGGATGACTTCAGAGATAGGCTGAAAGAACTATTAGGCGCTAATGAACCCGACGCAAAAAGAAGACTTGCTTTAAGGGCAGAGCTAGCGGCGATATTGGGAGTAACTCCTGAAATGGTAAGGCGTTATTGCGAAGCGAAAGAGTTTCCATCAACGAAAAAGCTGCTTACGATTGCAAGGTATTTCAATGTCTCCCTTGACTATCTGATCGGTTTATCAGATGTTAAAAATCCAAATGCGGAAATCAAAGCAATCTGCGAGTATACCGGCCTTTCTGAGAAGTCTGTTGCCTTTCTTCATCATCTGAATGAATCCACAATTTGCGAAAATCGACGTCCTCTGCATTTACTGAACATTGTTCTTGGTGAATGCAAGCCATCTGATATATTTCCCTCCGACTCCATTTTCTCGCTTATGGATCAATACATCACGGCGGGAGATATTGTTCGAAAACTGGATAATGAGATAAAGCCTCAGGATTACGAATCCCCGGAGCAATTCACGGCTAAACTAAATGAGGAAAAGATTAAACGCAAAACTATAACTATAGAATCAAGTGATGAAATGCTTGAGATTCTATCTGTTGCAGAATTATATAAAGAACGGAAAATGCAACTAATCAGAGCAGAGCTTGAACGCTATAGAAAGGAGCAAAAAAATGGCCTCGACAAGACTTAAAACCACAAAAGACGGACGCCGGTATTACGAGATTCGCGTCCGTATCTCCCGCGACAGGCCGGAGCTGTCCACAAGATGGTACATTCCAAACGGCTGGAGTCAAACAGCTATAGACAGGCAGCTATCAAAAGAGTCTGCTGAATTTGAGCGTAAATGCAAAGCCGGTGAAGTATTGAGCCGGTCAGAGCAGAAAGCTATCGAAGCGGAGCAAGCCCGCCTCGCTGCCGCTGAAGCGGCCAGGATACAAACCTTTAAACAGTACGGTGAAAGAGTCTTCATGCCGTCGAAGAAGATCACAACGGCAGAGAAAACAAGATCTTACTATCAAGGCGCGCTTGACAATCACTTGTATAAGGCATTTGGAGACACTCCCCTCCCGGATCTTTCCTCCGCTCAAATCACAGAGTATTTTCTTTCCCTCCAGGATTCCGGTCTTGCCCATTCAACGATTATCGGAATATACGTTACCCTTAACCAGCTTTTGAAAATGGCGTACAACGATGACACGATAGACCGTAATCCGATTGACAAAGTACAGCGCCCCCGGCAAAGAAAAGACGAGCAGAAACGCGCCGTCGAAGCATTCACGGCGGACGAGCTGACAAAGGTCAATGAATGCCTCGACAAAGAGCCTCTGAAATGGCGCGCCATGATCCGATTGATTGAAGATACCGGGATCAGACGAGGAGAGGCCTGTGGCCTCAAATGGGAGAACATTGATTTCAAAAACAATTCCGCTCTCATTAAATGGAATATCTGCTACACAAAAGAAAAAGGGATATACGTTGATACCACAAAGACCGGTAAAGAAAGAGAGGTATATTTCACCCAGGCCGTGGCCGATCTCCTCAAGGCATACCAGGCAGAGCAAATCGCGGCCACAAGGAAACGGACAGCACGCCTTATAAAAGACGGCAAACCCCTTGCTTTTGAGAAGGTCGCAATTCCTGAGTATGTATTCACAGAAAAGGGAATCAATACGCCGATGCACCCGGACAGCCCAAACAGATACCTCCGCGAATTTGGCAAAAGGTATGGAATTGATATTCACCCGCACAAGCTGCGTCACAGCTTCGCAAGTGTAGCTATAACAAAGGGCGCTGATGTTGCAAGTGTTTCTGAAATCCTCGGCCATGCTCAGATAAGCACCACTTTGAATATGTACACGCACGCGAATGAAGAAAGTAAGCGCCGCGCCGCCGAAATCGTACATAGCGCAGTTGCACAGGCATAAAAAAAGACGCTGGATCATTTGTCCAGCGTCTTTTTTATCTCTATCGTGTGAGTTTTTTCTATGCGTGTGGGTTTTTGTATGGGTTTTGTTTGAGTTTCGCAAAAGTGGCGTATTCAGCAGAAGCAACATTTTACTTAAATAAGTTCATTAAAACATAAAAAAGAAGCAGAAACAATATCGTTTCTGCTTCAATTATTGGAGCTGGTAATGTGACTCGAACACACGACCTGCTGATTACGAATCAGCTGCTCTACCGACTGAGCTATACCAGCGTTCGCCGGGTTATCGTACCACACTCAAAGTTAGAAGTCAACTAAAAGATGGTTATTACAACACGTATTATTTTGTTACTGCATTGCTCTTGACAAAGCAATCCTGACGAAATCGAATTACAGAAGGTCGAAAATCGTACAGGATCCACGCAGAAACGAGGCAAATACTGCGCTCATTTCGCTGCCGGCGGAAGTTACATAATACGGAAGCATAAAAATTCATCAAATAGTTATCAACATTCTCAACAGAATTATCAACAATGATATCCGGTAAAATGGCCGAAAATCCATCAAAAAACGGCTTTTCGTTCCATGGCGGGACATGATTCCATCGCAAAAACCAAAAAAATAAGTTTACATAATATTATTTCGAAACGGGCACTGACTTTGACAGCGCACGCTGCAGTTTCCGTTCTGCCGGAAGGTGTTCAGGCAGCGCTGGCTGAGCCTCACATTGAAGCGATAGCGGATCAGGCTCTGGATCAGGGCGTTGCCCCAGCCGTAGCCGATATAGCGCAGCAGCGACTGATAGATCAGCGGATGCATGTTCTCCTCTGGCTTCATGGCGTTCCCCATTTAATACCGCGCGCCTATCGGATAAAGCAAAAGGCCGGAGTCGGTGAAGGAGAAATAGGACTGCCCGCCGATGATGATATGGTCGTCCAACGGGATCTCCACGAGCTGCAGCGCTTCACGGACGCGGCGGGTGAGCAGCTCGTCGTCGCGCGAGGGCGCGGGGTTGCCGGTGGGGTGGTTGTGCGCCAGGATCACAGAGCTCGCCCTGGCCTTGAGCGCGGTCTCCACCACCTGTCGGACATTGAGACTCACATTGTCCACGACTCCGCTGCCGAGCTCCGTGCAGCAGATCAGCTGCTTCTGCGGGTTGAGGCAGAGCAGCAGCGCTTTTTCCGTCTTTTCCGTACCGAGCCGCGGGATCAGAAAGCGGGCGGCATGGGAAGCGCTCGTGAAGCTGGTCAGATCCCTGGTGCGGCTGATCGCGCAGCGTTTGGCGATCTCCGGCACGAGCGTGATGAGCGCTGCGGCGTTTTCGCCGATGCCGGGCACGGCCTGCAGCTCATGCACGGAGGCCTCGAACACGGCGTCAAGCGAGCCGAAATGATCCAGCAGCGCGTGGGCCAGCTCATTGGTGTCCCGGCGCGGGATGGCGTAGAACAGCAGCAGCTCCAGGACGTTCAGATCGTTGAAATTGTCCAGACCGTAGGACGTAAAGCGCTCCTTGAGCCGGCTTCTGTGACCGTCGTGCACAGCCATTGTCAACCCTCTCTTCTCTCTTTATAACTCCATCGTCGCGTACGCGTTCAGATCGCTGCCGGCACGGACGCCGGCAAGGTATTCGTAATAGGCCTGCGCTCCGATCATGGCGCCGTTGTCGCCGCAGAGCTTCAGCGGCGGGATGAACAGCTGCAGGCCATGCTCTTCGGCAGCCTTCTGAAAATCGGCGCGGATGCGGGAGTTGGCCGCCACGCCGCCGGCGACGACGATCTTGTCGCGGCCCAGCTCCGCCGCTGCCTGCATCGTGCGCGGCACGAGGCTGTCGCTGACGGCCCTGGTAAAGGAGGCGGCCAGCGCGGCGCGGTCGAGCTCCTCCCCTTTCTGCTCGGCATTGTGAACGAGATTGATCACCGCCGTCTTCAGGCCGGAGAAGCTCATGTCGTAGGGATTGCCCTCCACATGGGCGATCGGGAAGCTGTAGCGCGTATCGTCCCCGCCCCGGGAGAGCTCGTCGATCGGCCTGCCGCCGGGATAGGGCAGGCCGAGCACGCGGGCCGTCTTGTCGAAGCACTCCCCGGCCGCGTCGTCTCGGGTCGAGCCGATGATCTTCATATCGGTATAGTCCCGTACGTCGACCAGCAGCGTGTTGCCGCCGGAGATCGCCAGACACAGGAAGGGCGGCTCCAGCTCAGGATAGGCCAGATAATTGGCCGCCATGTGGCCGCGGATATGGTGGACCGGGATCAGCGGCACATCCAGCGCCAGCGCCGCGGCCTTGGCGAAGTTCACGCCAACCAGGACCGCGCCGATCAGACCCGGCGCATAGCTCACGGCGACCGCGTCGATCTCCTCTTTCGTGATGCCGGCCGCTTCGACCGCGCGGCGGGCGAGGATGGAAATCGACTCCACATGACAGCGGGAGGCGATCTCCGGCACAACGCCGCCGTAAACAGCGTGCAGATCCGCCTGGGAAAAGATCTGGTCGCTCAGGATCCTGCGGCCGTCCTCGACGACGGCGACCGCCGTTTCGTCACAGGTGGATTCAAAAGCAAGTATTTTCACTCTTTTTGCCTCACTTCATGAATTTGGTCATCAGGACGGCGTCCTCTTTCGGCATCTCATAGTAGCCCTTCCTGCGGCCGACGGGTTCAAAGCCGAAACGCTCGTACAGCGCGATGGCCGGCGCGTTCGAGGCGCGTACCTCGAGCGTGACGAAGGCGAGCTCTTTTTCCTGCGCGCGCCGGAGAAGCGCCGTGATCAGCGCCGAGGCAATCCCCTGTCTGCGGCTGTCGGGCGCGACAGCCACATTGGAGATATAGCCCTCGTCCAGAACATGCATCATTCCGATATAACCGAGCAATTGATCCCCGGACTCCGCCACGAGGAATTCATGATGGGCGTCGGGAAGCTCCGCCTCCAGCTGCGCGCGCGTCCACGGCACGGAAAAGCAAAGGCGCTCCAGCTCCAGCAGCGCGTCCAGATGGCGCGGCTGCGCGTCGAAGACAGAATAGTCCATTTCAATGCGCCTCCGCCCAGCTGTGGCCGACATGCGCGTCCGCAGTCAGCGGGACGGACAGCTCCGCCGTGTGCTCCATCTCCCAGCGCAGGAGCTCGCACACGTGTTCCGCCTCATCCTCGGGGCACTCGACGATCAGCTCGTCATGCACCTGCAGGATCAGCTTCGCCTGCAGTTTTTCCTCCTTCAGGCGGCGATGCACCCGAACCATGGCCAGCTTGATGATGTCGGCCGCGGTGCCCTGGATCGGCATGTTCAGCGCCACGCGCTCGCCGAAGGAGCGCATGTTGAAGTTCGCGCTCCTGAGCTCGGGCAGCTCGCGGCGGCGGCCGTAGAGCGTGCTGACGTAGCCGTCGGCGCGCGCCTGCTCGACGATGCGCTTCATATAGTCGCGCACGCCGTGATATTTGGTGAGATAAGCCTCGATATAAGCCTTGGCCTCGTTGGGCCAGACGCCGATGTCCTGCGCGAGGGAAAAGGCGGAAATGCCATAAACGATGCCGAAATTGACCGCCTTGGCGCGGCTGCGAAGCAGCGGCGTGACCTCCTCGAGCGGCAGATCGAAGACCTGGGAAGCCGTGACCCGGTGGATATCCTCCCCGCTCAGGAAGGCGGCCTGCATCGTCTTGTCGTCGGAGATGTGCGCCAGCAGACGCAGCTCGATCTGGCTGTAGTCGGCGTCGACGAGGACATGCCCGGGCGAGGCGACGAACATGCGGCGGATCTGCGCGCCGAGTTCCCTGCGGACGGGGATGTTCTGCAAATTCGGCTCGGTCGAGGACAGGCGTCCCGTTGCGGTCACGGTCATCTGGAAATTGGTATGGATGCGGCCGTCGGCCTCGATGACCTTCAAGAGCCCCTCGGCATAGGTGGATTTGAGCTTGGTCAGCATGCGGTAATCCAGCACCTCGTCGACGATCGGATGCTTGCCGCGCAGCTTGTCCAGCACATCGGCGTTGGTGCTCCAGCCGGTCTTGGTCTTCTTGCCGGAGGGCAGCATCAGCTCGTCGAACAGGACCGTGCCGAGCTGCTTGGGCGAGAGGATGTTGAATTCATGTCCGGCGTGCCGCCAGATGCTCTCCTGCAGCGAGGCGATGCCGGCATTCAGGCTTTCCCCGAATTCATACAGCGCCTTGCGGTCGACATAGAAGCCGGCCTGCTCCATGTCGGCCAGCACCTCGCAGAGCGGAAGCTCGATCGTCTCAAAGAGCTCGGTCATGCCGAATTCCGCGAGTTTTTCGCGCATCGGCGCACGGAGCAGCCAGATCGCCTCCGCGCCGGATCTTTCGCCGCCGGCGTAACGGGCCGTCAGCCGCTCGAGCGGGTAATCGCTGGCGGTCGCGTCCAGCAGATAGCCGGCGAGCGCCGTGTCGAAGACGAAGCCTTCGGTGCTCAGCCCCTCTTTCAGCAGAAGCGTCATCAGATTCTTTACATTGTGGGAAAGCTTCGGCGTCTCTTTTCGAAACAGCGTGCGCAGGAGCTCCTGATAGCTCTCGCCGCAGTCGTTCCAGGAAGCCGTATAGACCGCCTTGCCGTCGCAGAGCTCGATCCGGTCCAGGCCGTCCGGCGCATAGACGGCGATCGACCGTCCGTCAAAGCTGTCTTTCAGAAACGCGGGCAGATTATCGCCGTTCAGCTCCAGCTGCGGGAGCGCGGCGGCTTTGGTCTGCTCCGCGAGCTCCGGCGTCGGCTCCAGGCCCCATTTTTCGATGAACTTGTGGAAGCCGAGCCTCTGGAAGAGCGAAAACAGCTCAGGACGGTAGTTCCTGTCCCAGCGGTTTTCTTCCGGGGTGAAGTCCATCGGCACCTCACAGAGGATCGTCGCGAGCCAGAAGGACTTTCTGGCGCTCTCCTCCCCCGCGGCGAGCTTACTGCGCAGGCTGTCGCGGATGTCGAGGGTTTCGAGCCCGGCATAGATCGCATCCAGCGAGCCGAAGCGGCGGATCAGCTCCAGCGCGGTCTTCTCTCCGACGCCGGGCACGCCCGGGATGTTGTCGGAGCTGTCGCCCATCAGGGCCTTGAGGTCGACCATGCGCTTCGGCTCGAAGCCGTATTCCTCGGCAAAGCGCGACGGCGTATAGAGGATGGTCTCGGTCTGGCCGAGGCGGCTTTTGACCTGGCAGACCGTGGTTCGGTCGCTGACCAGCTGCAGGCTGTCCTTGTCGCCGGTGACGATGACGCAGTCCCAGCCGGCCTTTTCGCACTGTGCGGCCATCGTGCCGAGGATATCGTCCGCCTCGTAGCCCGCCAGCTCGTAACGGCGGACGCTCATCGCGTCCAGCGTTTCTTTGAGCAGCGGCATCTGCACGGCCAGCTCCTCCGGCATCGGATGGCGCGTCGCCTTGTAGTCGGCGTCGGCCAGGTGGCGGAAGGTCGGCTCTTTCCGGTCAAAGCTGACGCAGAGCGCCTCCGGCTTCTGCTCCTCCAGCAGGCGCTGCAGGATGGCGAGAAAACCGTAGACCGCGTTGGTGGGCGTGCCGTCCGGCGCGTTGAGCGCACGGACGCCGTAAAAAGCGCGGTTGACGATGCTGTTGCCGTCCAGGATCATGCATTTCATAGTCTTACCTCTTCCCCTGCGGTTCTCCCCGCAGGCGGATGATCTCGTCGCGCAGCTGCGCCGCGATCTCGTATTCCAACATCTGCGCCGCCTTCTTCATCTTGCTCTCCAGCGAGGCGATCAGCTCGCGGCGCTCGCGCTCGGTCATCTTCATGCCGTTGGCCTTCGTGGGCACGGAGGACGCGTCGGTGGAGATCTCCAGCAGCTCGCGCACGTTCTTGACGATCGTCTGCGGAACGATGCCGTGCGCCTTGTTATAGGCCATCTGTTTGTCGCGGCGGCGCTGCGTCTCGTTGATGCAGGCGCGCATCGAGGGCGTCACGGTGTCGGCGTACATGATGACGATGCTGTCGGCGTTGCGCGCGGCGCGGCCGACCGTCTGGATCAGGCTGGTCTCGCTGCGCAGGAAGCCCTCCTTGTCCGCGTCGAGGATCGCCACCAGGCCGACCTCCGGGATGTCCAGGCCCTCGCGCAGGAGGTTGATGCCGACCAGCACGTCAAATTCGCCGAGGCGCAGGTCGCGGATGATCTCCATGCGCTCGATCGTGCCGATGTCGTGGTGCATGTAGCGGCAGCGGATGCCGACGCCCTGCAGGTAGTCGGTCAGATCCTCGGCCATGCGCTTGGTCAGCGTCGTGACAAGGCTGCGCTGGCCCTTTTCGATCTTGGCGTTGATCTCGCCGATCAGATCGTCGATCTGGCCCTCCACCGGACGAACGAAGATTTCCGGATCCAGCAGGCCCGTCGGCCGGATGATCTGCTCGACGATCTGCCCGGCGCGCTCTTTTTCATAGTCGCCGGGCGTCGCGGAGACGTAGACCCGCTGGTGGATGCGCTGGCAGAATTCGTCGTATTTGAGCGGGCGGTTGTCGAAGGCGGAGGGCAGGCGGAAGCCGTAGTCCACCAGCGACTCCTTGCGCGCGCGGTCGCCGCGATACATCGCGCGCACCTGCGGCAGCGTCACATGGCTCTCATCGACAAACAGCAGAAAATCCTTCGGGAAATAGTCCAGCAGCGTCATCGGCGGGCTGCCGGGCGCGCGGTTTGAAATGACGCGCGAGTAGTTCTCGATGCCGGAGCAGTAGCCGAGCTCCTGCATCATCTCGATGTCGTAATCGGTGCGCTGCTTGATGCGCTGCGCCTCCAGGAGGCGATTGCTGGCTTCAAAGTATTTGACCCGCTCGTCGCATTCGGCGCGGATGCGCTCGATGGCGGCGGCGAGCTTTTCCTTGGTGGTCACGTAATGGCTCGCCGGATAGATCGCAACGTGATTCAGGATCCTGGTCGGCGTGCCGGTGACGACGTTGATCTCGCTGATGCGGTCGATCTCGTCGCCGAAAAACTCCACGCGGATCGCCTTGTCGTAGGCGTAAGCGGGATAGATCTCCACCGTGTCGCCGCGCACGCGGAACATATTGCGCTCAAAGGCGATGTCGTTGCGCTCGTAGCGGATCTCCACCAGCTTGCGCAGCAGCTCGTCGAAATCCCTGGTCTGACCGGGACGGAGCGAGATGACCATGTTGGCGTAGTCGATCGGGTCGCCAAGGCCGTAAATGCAGGAGACGGAGGACACGACGATCACGTCGCGCCGCTCAAAAAGGCTGGAGGTCGCGCTGTGGCGGAGCCGTTCGATCTCGTCGTTGATCGAGCAGTCCTTTTCAATAAACGTGTCGGTATGCGGGATATAGGCCTCCGGCTGATAGTAGTCGTAATACGAGACGAAGTATTCCACCGCGTTTTCCGGGAAGAACTCCCGGAACTCGCTGCAAAGCTGCGCGGCCAGCGTTTTGTTGTGCGCCAGCACGAGCGTCGGCCGGTTCAGCCGCGCGATGACGTTCGCCATCGTAAAGGTCTTGCCGGAGCCCGTCACGCCGAGCAGCACCTGCTCGTCGATCCCGTTTTCAATTCCCTGCGTCAGCAGATCGATCGCCTCCGGCTGATCGCCGGTCGGCCGATAATCCGAGACGAGCTTGAAGGTGTCCATACGCTTCACCTCATAGTTTTTCATTTTATTATAACAGTTTTGTCCCGCAAAGACAAGGACGGCGTTTTGATAAAATTGTCATGGACTTCTTTGCTCCGATGTGGTAGAATCGAGCCGAAATCGACGCAAAGGAGCACCTTTATGCAAATGACTGCCGCCGCCATGTGGCTCAATACGGTCTTCGCCGGCTTCGACCAGTCCGTGACCCTCGCCGTTCACCGGCTGTACGACGCCGCCGGCTGGTTCTTCTCCCCCTTCCTGGAGCTGATCTCCCTGATGGGCAAGGGCGGGATCTTTCTGATCCTCCTTTCGCTCTGTCTGATCCTGTTTCAAAAGACCCGCCGCTTCGGGACGGCGATGCTGCTCGGCGTAACGATCGGCGCGATCTTCACCAACCTGTTTATCAAGGTCGTCATCGCAAGGCCCAGGCCCTATGCGGACGAAAACGGCTTTTTCTATCCCCTGTGGCAGCTGATGGGCGGCCATACCGAGAGCGACAAAAGCTTCCCCTCCGGCCACACCACCGCCGCCTTCGCCACGATGACGCCGGTGTTCCTGCTCGGCAGAAAGCGGGTGAGCTGGCTGGCTCTTCTCTTCGGCGTCCTGATGGGCGTCAGCCGCGTCTATCTTGTCGTGCACTATCCCAGCGATATCCTGGGCGGCCTGATCATCGGCGTGATCGCCGGCGTGCTCGGCACGCTGGTGGGCGCAAACCTCATTCCCAAGCGCTTTTACTTTATGGACGATTTCATCAAAAAAAGAAAGCCTAAGGTCGGGAAACACAGTCCGGCGGCAGAATAAGAAAAAAAGAAAATGACAGTTTCATGGAAGCTGTCATTTCTTTTGCGCCAGTCTCTCCGCCAGCGCCTCGTCGGCCTGCGCGACGAGCGTTTTATAGTCCGTGTAGATCACCTTGCCCGGAAGGGCGCCCGCAGGCTTGCGGACGAAGCGGATCATCGCATAGTCCACGGGGATCTTGCCGCCGTCCCGCCCCTGCGAGTGCCAGGCGGCGAGGCTCGCGGCCTGCTCCAGCGTGCGGAGCGGAGGCGACTCGCCCTCGCAGCGGACGATCACATGGCTGCCGTGCAGTTTCTGCGTATGCAGCCAGTAGTCTGTGCGGTGTGCGATCCTGGTCGTCAGCTCGTCGTTCTGCAGGTTGTTGCGCCCGACCAGGATCTCAAACCCGTCGTCCGAGCGATAAACCAGCGGGCCCTGCGGCCTGCTTTTTTCGTTCTTTTTCCTTTGCTGCTGTTTCAGATAGCCGGTCTCGGTCAGTTCGCGGCGCAGTTCCGCCAGATCCTTTTCACTCTCCGCGCGCTCGATCTGATCCAGCACGCTGTCGAGATAGTCCAGCTGCTGCTCGCCCTGCGCGAGAAAGCCGCGCAGGTATTCCGCCGCCGCTTTCCGCTTGCGGTACTCCTTGAAGAGCGCGGCCGCGTTCTGCTGCGGCGTTTTCAGCGGGTCGAGCGGGATGACGACCTCCGGGCTGTCCTCCTGATAGTAATCGGTGCAGCGGAGCTCCCTGTCCCCTTTCCGAAGCCGGTACAGATTCGCGGTCAGCAGCTCGGCCTGCTTCCGGATCTCCTCGCGGCACTCCGTGCGGCGGAATTCCTCGCGCTGCAGGTTCAGCTTGCGCTGCTGACGATCGCGCGCCGTACGGACCGTTTTCAGCAGATCATGGCTTCTGCGCCGCTGTCGCTCCGCGCGCTCGCGCTGAGCGTAGAAGGAATCCAGCAGCGCGGAGAAGTCCGCGAAGCGTCGGTTTTCCCTCTGTGTGCCGTACTGCCCGATCTCCATAAAGCTGAAGTCCCGGGGCATTTCGTTTTCCAGGAGCATCGTGGGTGCATAGTCCCGCTCCGCCACACGCCGCGACAGCTTCAGAAGCTCGTCGGCAAGCCGGTCATAGTCCCCGCCGCAGCGGAAGGCAATCTCCCGGCAGATCAGCGGAGAAAGCCCGGAAAAGCGATCCAGCAGCCAGCGGTCGACCGGGACGGAGCGGTCCGCCGGCCCGATCAAAGCCGGGATCTGCTCGGCCCGCAGATCGAAAAAGCTGGTCTTGTCCTGCTTCGGCGGCATGCGGTAGCGCATGCCGGGCAGCAGGCGGCGCAGCTCGTCCCCCGCGTAATCCATGCGCCGCAGGCAGTCGATAATGATCCCGTCCTCGCCGACGAGGATCAGGTTCGAGCTGCGGCCGATCATCTCGACGATCAGCGTTTTTCCGGCGAGGTCTCCCATCTCGTCCCGGGACGCGAGGTCCAGGCGCAGCATACGCTCGTGCTCGGGCTGCGTGAGAGACAGGATGCGCGCGCCGGTCAGATGCTTGCGCAGCAGCATGCAGAACATCGGCGGCTCGGCAGGGTTTTCCATCGTCTCCGCGGTCAGGTGCACGCGGGCGTTCCCGACGCCCGCCGCGATCAGGAGCTTTGCGCCGCCGGCCTTTCCACGCAGGGAAAGAAGCAGCAGGTCCCGTTCGGGCTGCTGCACTTTTTCGATTTTCGCGCCCTCGAGCTGCGGAGCGAGCTCCGCGCACAGCGCCTGCAGACAGATGGCGTCCAGCGGCATGCCTTATTCCTCCGTGATCTTGGAAAACAGCTCGGACAGCCGTTCCCGGCGGCCCAGCAGATACAGCCAGCCGAAGAGCGCCTCCAGCCCGGTGGCGCTGTGGTACTCGGCCACGCTCGCCTTCGGCGGGATGCCGTGGACCTTGGTGTTCCTCCCGCGGCGGTAGACGGCGCTCTCCTCCTCCGTCAGCAGCGGCAGAAGCTTTTCAGCAGCCTGCGCCTGGGCGGAGGCCCGAACCAGGCGCACCGTCTCGCGGTGGAGGTCCTGGATGGCCTGATGGCCGCCGGTACAGAGCATGCTGCGCACCAGCAGCTCATATACGCCGTCGCCCACATGGGCCAGGCCGAGCATGCTGATGCGATTCACGTCCTCGGGATTCATTTGCGGATGAAACAGATCACTCATAACTCAACACATGAGGAAAGGGCGAATACACGCCCTCTCCCTTAATAATCCATATTGTCGCTGTCGTCGTTCATGTCCCGCGCGATCGCCAGATCACTGTCGGAGGCCATGCCGAGCTGCGCCTGCAGTTCCTGCCAGCCCTCGCGGTCGATCGTCACGCTGCGGGGCTTGGCCCCCTCGTAGGGTCCGACGATCCCGAGCTCTTCCATCTGGTCGACGATGCGCGCGGCGCGGGAATAGCCGAGCTTTACGCGGCGCTGCAGCATCGAGACCGAACAGGATTTTGCCTCGAGCACCGCCTCGACCGCCTGCGGGAGCATCTCGTCGTAGTCGCCGGCCGGGCTGTCTTCCGCAGCCGCCTTCCCGTTGTCGCCGCTTTTTTCCTCGGCGGCCTTGTTCATGTAGTCCTCGATGTCCGCATTGGACTGCGCGCCGCCGGCGTTCTCCTTGATGAACTGGACCACGGCCTCGCGTTCCTCGTCGGAGACGAAGGCGCCCTGGATGCGGACCGGCTTGCCGACGCCGACCGGAGAGAACAGCATGTCGCCCATGCCGACCAGCTTTTCTGCGCCGCTCTGGTCGAGGATGATGCGGCTCTCCATCGCGGAGGAGACCGCGAAGGCGATGCGGGACGGGACGTTGGCCTTCATCAGACCGGTGATGACGTCCGCGGAGGGACGCTGCGTCGCGATAACAAGGTGCATACCGGCCGCGCGGCCCATCTGCGCCACGCGGCAGATGCTCTCCTCGACTTCCTTCGCGGCGATCATCATCAGATCGGCCAGCTCGTCGATCACGATCACGACCTGCGGCAGCGGCTGCTCGCCGCTCGTCTCGCAGTGGCGGTTGTAGCCCTCGATATCGCGCACGCCCGCCTCGGAGAAGAGGCGGTAGCGCTTGAGCATCTCGACCACCGACCACTGCAGCGCGCCGGCCGCCTTTTTCGGATCGGTGACGACCGGGACGAAGAGGTGCGGGATGCCGTTATAGACGCCGAGCTCGACCATCTTCGGGTCGATCATGATGAGCTTGACTTCATCCGGCCGGGCCTTGTACAGCAGGCTCAGAATCAGGCTGTTCATGCAGACCGACTTGCCGGAGCCGGTGGTGCCGGCGATCAGCAGATGCGGGAGCTTGGCGATGTTGCCGACGATGCCCTCGCCGCTGATGTCCTTGCCGAGGGCGAAGCTGATCTTGCTCTTGGCGTTGACAAACTTGGGCGTTTCAAGGATGTCGCGCAAATAGACGGTGCTGACCAGCTTGTTCGGCACCTCGATGCCCACGGTGGAGATCTTCTCCGGGATCGGCGCGATGCGGACGTTGACAACGCCGAGCGCCAGAGCCAGGTCGCCCGCCAGATTCGTCACGCGGGAGAGCTTGACGCCCTGCTCAAGCTCGATGTCGTAGCGCGTCACGGTGGGGCCGCGGATCACGCCGACGATGGCGGAGCTGATGCCGAAGCTGTGCAGCGCGTTTTCCAGGCGCTCGCGATTGAGGCGCACCTCGTCGCGGTAGTCCGTGCCGAGGCTGCTCCCGCCGTGCAGCAGCGTGATCGGCGGGAACTGATAGGGCGCCTGCTCGGGCTGATCCGCGATCGTATCGGCCACGGCCTTCGCCTCGGCCTCCACGTCCAGCTTGGCGGGCTTCTTCGCGCGCGGAGGATCGGAGATCTCCGTCGCGGCGACCGTCGGCTTGACCTTGACAGCCGCGCTCTGCGGCTCGCGCTGCAGCGCGATGCCCGCGAGATCCGCCGCGGCCTCCAGATCCATCGGCTCCACACGCTCCGTGGGGCTGACGGTCTGCACCGGAGGCGTCGGCTTTTTGGTCACGCGAGCGCGCTTCGGCTTGGATCCCGCCGTGCTTTTATCTTCAAATTCGCGCACCGGAATAAACTCTTCGTCGTCGCCCAGCGGGAGGTCCATCTCCCGGCCGTTGCGGCCGAGAGGCCGCGGGAAGGGATCCGCCGCGGTCTTCTTTTTCTTTGACGCGGACGCGGGTTTGGTCTCGAAGGGAAGATCCGGCTCCGGCTCATAGGGACGGGTGGCGCGCTCTTTGATTTTGCTCGCGGTTCCGCTGACGTCGAATTTCGTGCCGATGATCAGAAAGAGGCCGAAAAGCACCAGCAGAACGATGAAAGCGCCGGCCTTGCTGAGCCAGTGATAAAGGGCGTAGCCCAAGAGCCCGCCCAAGATCCCGCCGGAGGCCAGAAGCTGACCCGTGTGCGAAAGATCCTTGACGACGGGCTGCAGTTCAAAGTCCTCGGGAGGCGCGCCGACGTTCAGGACCTGCATCATCGCGCCGAAGAGGATCGGCAGCAGGAGGATGCAGAGGACGCGGACCGCCACCGGCCTTCCGTGATGAAAAAGCAGGATGACGGCGCAGAACAGAAAGGCGGGAGCCGCCAGCCAGAAGCCGTAACCGAGCAGCGATCTCATCCCGTTCGTCACGCGCACGATCACCGTGCCCTCGTTATTAAAAAAGCTGATGATCAGAAAAACGGCGGCAAGGAAGAACAGGACCCCCAGGATCTCACGGCGCATGGGCGCCGCGGGCTCAGGCTGGGGCGCCTGCCGCTTCGAGCCGGCGGACTTCGTCGAAGCTTTTGTCGACGAGGCGCCGGAGGTCTTTTTCTTTTTTGATTTGGAGCTCTGTGCCATGAGCGATTCCTTTCCCCTTATCAGAAAATCATCGTCAGGATGATGGACATGGCGCCGGCGACCCAGCAGTAATAGGCAAAGCCGCCGAAATGTCCGCTGCGGGAGATGCGTTTGAGCAGCGAGATCGCGCCGATGCCGGTGATCATCGCCACCGCCGTGCCGACCAGGTAGGCCGGCATGCTGGACCAATCGATGCCCTCCTCGATCGCGTCGGCAAAGCTGAGGATATTGGCGCCGAGAACGGCGGGAAGACTCATCAGGAAGGCGAACTTCACCGCGAATTCCCGCTTCAGCCCCGTGGCGAGGCCGGCAGTGATCGTGGTGCCCGAGCGGGAAAGGCCCGGGATCGTGGCCACGCACTGACACACGCCGATCAGCAGGGCGTCTACCATGGTCATGTTTTTCTCCGTCTTGCCGCCCTGTACCATTTTATCGGATACATAGAGCATAAAGCCGGTGAAGATCAGCATGACGCCGATAAAAATGCTGTTGTAATAAAGGCCCTCCACCATGTCTTTGATCGGCATGATGAGGAACAGCGGGAGCGTCGCCAGCACGATCATCAGAAACAGACGCGCCGCGGGATAGTGCTCCTTGCGCTTTCCGGCCTGAGGTCCCAGATTCACGAAACCCAGCACCTCGAAGAACATATCCACGATATCCTGCCAGTAAACCACGCAGATGGAGATCAGCGTGCCCAGATGCAGCAGCACGTCGAAAAACATATGTCCGTTCTCGGCTGTGGTCATATCGAACAGATTATTGAGGATCGAAAGATGACCCGAGCTGGATATCGGCAGAAACTCCGCCAGACCCTGGACAAGGCCGAGAATGATCGCATTCCAAATCGACAAAACAACTTCCCCCTAAAAACTCATAACATTATATTTATAGCACATTTTTCCCGATATGACAAGTATCCGGGACTGGCCGACTCAGGACAGGGTCAAACGCTGATATGCTGCGCCGTCCAGGTCTTTCCAGATCCATTCCCGGTCCTCCAGGAGGATATATCCGCGCGCAGAGCCCTCCTTCGGGATCGAAACGGAGCCGGGATTGAAAATGTAAATGCCTTCGGTCGTCTGTTCCCGGCACGGCAGATGGGTGTGCCCGTGCAGCAGCACGTCCCCGGCCCGCAGCTGAGGCAGCGCTTCCCTGTTCCAGAGATGGCCGTGCGTGACAAAAACCGCGTGCCGGCCCGAGAAGAGCAGACTGTAATCCGCCATCATCGGGAAGCGCAGCACCATCTGGTCGATCTCCGCGTCGCAGTTGCCGCGCACACCGAAGATCCTGCCGCTGCGCTCGTTGAGCATGGCGGCGACCTCCATCGGCGCGTATTCCTCCGGCAGCGCATTGCGCGGGCCGTGATACAGGATATCCCCCAACAGGACCAGGCGGTCCGCCCCCTCACGGTCCCAGGCCTCCAGCAGGCGGCGGCACCAATGGGCCGAGCCGTGGATATCGCTGGCGATCATCAGTTTCATATCAATCACGCTCCTCTGCCTGTATTATACCTGTTCCCCGCTCATTCTTCAATCGAAAAGTATGCGGGCTCCCTTGACTTTTCCCGGAATATCAAGGATAATTCAGCAAAGAGGTGATCACATGCCCGCAGAACGTCAGGCGCTCTCGCACGGCTTCGGGCCGTTCTACACGCCGGAATCGCGCGTTTTGATCCTCGGCAGCTTCCCCTCGGTGAAATCCCGTGAGCAAAGCTTCTTTTACGGTCACCCCCGCAACCGCTTCTGGCCGGTGCTGGCCGCGATCTGCCGTGAGGAGACGCCGGACACGCTCGAGGAGAAAAAGGCTTTTCTGGAACGTCATCACATCGCGCTGTATGACGTGATCGAAAGCTGCAGCATCGTCGGCTCGTCCGACAGCAGCATCCGTGACGTCGTGCCGGCGGATCTGCGGCCGATCCTGGCCGGGACTTCGGTGGGAAACCGGATCTACACCAACGGGAAAACGGCCGCCGCGCTTTACGAGCGCTATCTGTTCCCGCTGCTCGGCATCCCCGCCGTGCCGCTTCCCTCCACGAGCCCGGCCAACGCCGCCTGTTCTCTGCCGAAGCTGACGGAGCGCTGGGCGGCAGACCTGTTTCCGGCTTTATCGGATTGCGTCCAAAATCCTTCGGAGAACGCATAAAAAAAGCTTGAATTGTGGATTTAGGTATGCTATACTGTCAAAGCTGTCAAACTGAAAAATATCGAAAGGATTGATATACATGACTGCCATCAAGATCATTCTCACGGTCCTTCAGCTTCTCTCCGGTCTCGCGGTGACCGCCGTCGTTCTGATGCAGAGCGGCAAGAGCGCGGGTCTGTCCGGCGCCATCTCCGGCGGCGCCGAGACCTTCCTGTCCAAGGGCAAGGCCAAGACCTGGGACGAAAAGCTCGCCAAGGCGACGCCCTGGTTTGCCGGCGTGTTCGTTCTGCTGACCTTCGTGCTGCATTTCGTTTGACCGAAACAAAAAATCCCCGTCCGATCCCTTCGGACGGGGGTTTTTCTATTCCCAGGTTTTCCAGATCTCCGGGCAATAGCCGACGGTGGCCTGCCTGCCGTTTCGAACGACAGGCGTTTTGATGAGATACGGATCTTCATAGAGCTTATCGAGCTTAGCCTCGTTCGAGGCCAGATACTGCAGCAGCGGATAATCCTGATCCTTCTCGTCGATCAGCGCCTCGAGACCGACGGCGTTTCTCACAGAGCTCAGCTCGCCGCGGCTCATGCCGTATTTCAACAGATCGATATACTGATATTTGATCCGACGCTCTTTGAACCAGCGCTCGGCTTTTTTTGTGTCAAAGCACTTGGCTTTGCCGAAAATCTGGATGTTCATGCTTCAAATCTCCGTAATCACCGGCAGGATCATCGGGCTGCGGCGCGTCGCCTTGAACAGATAGCCCGAGACATTGGATTTGACCTTGGCCTTGATGCTGGTCCAGTCCGTGATATGCGCCTCGCGGCATGCGTCGACCGTCTCATAGGTCACGCGTTCCAGCTCGCCCATCAGCTCCTCGGCCTCTTTGACGTAGATGAAGCCGCGGGTCACGATCTCGGGCTTGGCGATCAGGGTATGGTCGTAGGACGAGTACGGCAGAACGATCACGATCATGCCGTCCTCCGCCAGGCGCTGGCGGTCATGCAGCACGACGCTGCCCACTTCTCCGCCGCCGATGCCGTTGACCAGCACGGCGCCGGCCGGCACCGCGCCCTCGATCTCGATCGACTTCTTTCCGACGACGATCACGCTGCCGTTTTCCGCGATGACGACATTATGCGGCTGCACGCCCATCAGCTTGCCGAGCTCCGCGTGCTTGACCAGCATGCGCTGCTCGCCGTGAAGCGGGATAAAATACTTCGGCTTCGTCAGCGCCAGCATCATCTTCAGCTCCTCCTGCGAGGCGTGGCCGGAGACGTGCAGGTCGGTGTGGCGGTCGTAAATGACCTCCGCTCCCTTGGCGAAGAGCGCGTCGATGACACGGCTGATGGTGTTCTCGTTGCCGGGGATGGCCGAGGCGGAAATGATCACGCGGTCGCCCGCGTCGATGTGCACCTGCTTATGCTCGGAAAATGCCATGCGATACAGGGCGGACATGCTCTCGCCCTGGCTGCCGGTGGAGATGATGACGACCTGGTCGTTGGGCAGACGGTTGGCCTGGTCGAGGTCGATCAGCACGTTTTCCGGGATCTCCATATAGCCGAGCTCCATCGACACCTTCAGCACGTTTTCCATGCTGCGGCCGGAGATCGCCACGCGGCGGCCGTACTTGTCCGCGACGGAAATGATCTGCTGCAGGCGATGGACGTTGGAGGCGAAGGTGGTGATGATGATGCGCTTTTTGCAGCCGACAAAGAGCTTGTCGAAGCTCTCGCCGACCTTGCGCTCGGAATCGGAATGGCCGGGCTTTTCCACATTGGTCGAGTCGCCCAGGAGGGCGAGCACACCCTCGTTGCCGAGCTGTCCGAGGCGCGTCAGGTCGATCATGCCGCCGCTGATCGGCGTCACGTCGATCTTCCAGTCGCCGGTGTGGATCAGCGTGCCGATCGGCGTTTTGATCGCAAGGGCCACGGAATCCGGGATGGAGTGGTTGACGTGGATGAATTCCACGGTGAAGCAGCCGAGGCGGAAGACCGAGCCGGGCTTCTTGGTAAAGATCTGGGTGTTGTAAAGCAGATCGTGCTCGTCAAGCTTCAGCTCCACGAGCGCCGCCGTCAGCGGCGTGGTGTAGATGGGAACGTCGAGCTCCCGGAGCACATAGGGAACGGCGCCGATGTGGTCCTCGTGACCGTGGGTCAGGATGATGCCGCGGATCTTATCGACATTGGCGCGCAGATAACTGATGTCGGGCAGGACGATATCGATGCCGTACATATCCTCGTCGGGAAAGCCCATGCCGCAGTCGACGACGATGATATCGCTGCCGAATTCATAGGCCGTCATGTTCTTCCCGATCTCACCGAGACCGCCCAAAGGGATGATTTTTAACTTGGATTGCATAGAATCTCCATTCAAAGTGTATGTAAAAAGGTCTTTGCAGGAATCATATCCAGCATGATTCAATTATATAACGCGGAGGCGCTCACATTTCCGTCCGGCCCTCGATGGCACGGTTGAGCGTTGCGTCGTCGGCGAACTCCAGATTGGAGCCGACCGGGATGCCGTAGGCCAGGCGCGTGACCTTGATCCGGAACGGCTTGAGCAGACGGGAGATGTACATGGCCGTCGCCTCCCCCTCCGTGTCGGGGTTCGTGGCCATGATGACCTCCTCGATCTCCTCGTCTGCCACCCGCTGCAGCAGTTCCTTGATGCGGATGTCATCCGGGCCGACGTGGCTCATCGGGGAAAGCACGCCGTGCAGGACATGGTAGGTGCCGTTGTACTCGCGTCCGCGCTCGATGCTCAGCACGTCGCGCGGCTCGGACACGACGCAGATCGTGGACTTGTCGCGGCGGTCGCTGGCACAGATGGAACAGATCTCGCCCTCGGTCAGGTTCTGGCAGATCCTGCAGCAGTGCACGCTGGTCCGGGCCTCGACGATGGCGTCGGCGAAGGCGCGCGCCTCCTCCTCGGGCCGGGACAGGACGTGAAAGGCCAGGCGCTGGGCGCTTTTCCGCCCGATGCCGGGCAGGGAGGCGAACTGATCGATCAGAGCTTCCAGGGAAGCGGGAAAGAAAGACATGGCAGAACTCTCCGAATTCAGATTTCACCGCGCAGCGCGGCGATGGCGGCGATGCGGTCCGGTTTTCCGAAGACCGCGCTGCCCGCGACAAGCACGTTGGCGCCGGCCTCAATGACCAGGGGTGCCGTTTCCGGCGTGATCCCGCCGTCGACCTCCAGATCGCAGGCGGGATTGATCTCGTCCAGACGGCGGCGGAGCAGGCGGATCTTGTCCAGCTGGTCGAACATAAAGCTCTGGCCGCCGAAGCCGGGCTCCACCGTCATGACGAGCACCATATCGACCAGCGGCAGATAGGGCTCGGCCGCCGCGGCGGGCGTAGCGGGCTTGAGCGTGACGGCGGTCTTCCTGCCGAGCGCGCGGATCGTTTCGAGGGCGAGAAGGTTGTTCTCCGTCGTGTCCGCCTCGACATGGATGTTGACGAGATCGGCGCCGGCCTCACAGAAGGCGCGGACGTAGCGCAGCGGACGGTCGATCATCAGATGAACGTCCATAAACAGGTCGCTGCAGCGGCGCAGGGAGCGCAGGACCGGAATGCCGAAGGAGATATTCGGGACAAAGATCCCGTCCATCACGTCGAAATGGACATAGTCGGCGCCGGCGGACCGGATCTCCGACAATTCCTCGCCGAGGCGCGACCAGTCGGCCGAGAGAACGGAAGGCGCAATTTTGATCATGGCAGGCTCCTCCGCGGGCAAAAATGGTGTTAATTGATTATACTACAGCAGATGTTGCAATGCAAGAAGCAGCCTTCACAAGATATGGTGGCTCAAAGATCGTGCGATTCTATCACAGTTGACAAGCTTTGTAAAGCGAAAAGCGCGAATCTTTTCCCTATCAGGGTAAATAAACGCCGATAATTTCCTTTTTATTTACAAATAGCCTGTCGAATACCCGCGTCTATACCCTTGACGCACCGAAGGTTTCGATATAAAATAATGCAATAGAAATCAAAAAGGAGGTATGCCTATGGCCAACCGCAGAAGAAAGCGCAAAGGATATGTCAGCCCCTTCTATACCTTCGCTCTGCTGTGGCTCCTCCTGTCCGGCGCTCTGCCGGTATTCACCGTCGCCGGTCTGCTGATCACCTTCGGCGTTTCCGCCGGCGCCGCGTTCCTGGCCGGCCGGATCTCCGCCTCCCGGGGCGAGGCCCAGGAGAAAAAGGAAGCGGAGGCCGCACGCCGCGCCGCCGCGGTCCGCAAAACGCAGGCCAAAGCCCCCTCCGTCCGGAAGACGGACGCGCCCGCCGCCGAACCCGCTCCCGCCAAGAAGAGCTACGGCCCGGAGGTCGACCCCATCATCGAGGAGGGCAACCGCGCGCTGAGCGAAATGGGCAGACTGTACACCTCGATCAAGGATCCGGAGATCCGTAAAAAGATCAACGAGATCATGCGCATCACCGACAAGATCACGCAGGACGCGATCGCCGATCCCTCGGATATCCCGCAGATCAAGAAGTTCATGAACTACTACCTGCCCACCACGATCAAGCTCCTCAACGCCTACGACCGGATGAGCGCACAGGGTATCGAGGGCGAAAACCTCACCAAGAGCATGAACAACATCAACGAGATGCTCGACGCGGCCATCGAAGCCTACAAAAAGCGGCTGGACTCCCTCTTCGCCAACCAGGCGCTGGATATCGAGACGGATATCCAGGTCATGAACACGATGCTGGCCCGCGAGGGCCTGACCGGCGAAAAGGATTTTCAGGTCGCCGAATCCGGAAGCAACTAACCGCAGATAAGGAAAGGAATGAAGCGTTATGAATGAAAACTATGTTCCCAGCCTGACCCTGGAGCCGAACGCGGCTGCCGTTCAGGAAGCGCCCGTCGCCGAAGAAAAGGTCGAAGAAAAAGAAGTCGTCGTTGAGCGTCCCGAGCTGGAGAAGCTCTCTCCCGCCGAACAGGCCGCCGTCAAGGAGTTCTCCGAGAAGATCGACGTGCTCAACACCGAGCAGGTGATGAACTACGGCAGCGCCGCCCAGAAGAACATCACCGAGTTTTCCGACGCCGCGCTTCGCACCGTCCGCACCAAGGATCTGGGCGAGGTCGGCGAGCAGCTCGGCAACCTGGTCGTCGAACTGAAGGGCTTCAACTACGAGGCCGAAGAGAAAAAGGGCTTCCTCGGCATCTTCAAGAAGACCACGCAGAACATCGCCGCGCTGAAGGCCCAGTACGACAAGGCCGAGGTCAACGTCGACAAGATCGTGGAAGCGCTGGAGAACCATGAGATCACGCTGATGAAGGATATCAGCATGATGGATAAAATGTACGAGCGCAACCAGGAGTACATGAAGGAGCTGACGATGTATATCATCGCCGGCCGCCTGAAGATCCAGAACCTGCGCGAGGTCGAGCTGCCGAAGATGCAGGAGAAGGCCCGCGAAAGCGGACTGCCCGAGGACGCCCAGGCCGCCAACGACTTCGCCAACATGATCGGGCGCTTCGAGAAGAAGATCCACGACCTGGAGCTGACCCGCACGATCTCCGTGCAGATGTCCCCGCAGATCCGCATGGTGCAGAACAACGACACCCTGATGGCGGAGAAGATCCACTCCTCCATCGTCAACACCATCCCTCTGTGGAAGAACCAGATGGTCATGGCGCTCTCCCTCTATCACTCCGAGCAGGCCATGAAGGCTCAGCGCGAGGTGACCAACGTGACCAACGACCTGCTCATCAAGAACGCCGAGGCTCTGCACCAGGGCAGCGTGAGCGTCGCGCAGGAGTCCGAGCGCGGCATCGTTGACATCGAGACCCTCAAGAAGACCAACGAGGAGCTGATCAAGACCCTCGACGAGGTCCGCGAGATCCAGGATACCGGCCGCGCCCGCCGCGCCGCCGCGGAAGAAGAGCTCGGCCGCATCGAGGGCGAGCTGAAGCAGAAGCTGCTGGAGATGAAGGGCTGATCCCCTCTCCCGTTCAGGAGGTTTTTCCATGTTGAAAAATCCGATCGTCGCCGTGATCCTCTGCGTGATCGTAGTGATTTCGTCGACCGTTATTTCCACGCACGCAAGACTTGATCCCTGGTGCGAGGATATCAAGGACGGCTTCACCGAAGCCGGCGGCATCGCCGACCAGCTGGACGTCGTCTGCAGCGCCGGCTCCGGGATCATCAAGATCGCGGAGGCCTATGGGATCGACTGCTTCGAAACGCAGGATCTCTGTGAATCGATCCGCGCTACGACGCATCTGAACTCCCCCGGTACTCTGTTCACGCTGTACCAGATGTTCTGCGGTAAGCTCAACGATCTGACAAACACGCTGCGTCTCAAGGATCTCAGCGCTCAGGACGCGTCCCTGCTGGAAACGATGAACGCGGAATTAAACGCGGCGCGCAGCGCCATCAGCGACAACGAGTACAACAGCTCCGTCACCTTCTTCCTCCGCAAGGAGCTGGGCGCTTTTTCCGCGGGTTTTGCCAAGCTCTGCGGCGTCCGGCTGCCGGAGCAGTTCGCCTGAATCCGCTCTTTCAAACAAAAAAGAACGACGGTTGAAGCCCGTCGTTCTTTTTGTTTTCCCGGATGATCAGACACGGAAAAATGTGCTTGACATTTCCAGACGACCTCATTATAATGAAAAAGCTGTTTCGGGGTGTAGCGCAGATGGTAGCGCGCATGGTTCGGGACCATGAGGCCGCGAGTTCAAGTCTCGCCACTCCGACCATAAAAAGAAGGTCCGCCTTGTGCGGACATTCTTTTTATGCTTGCGCGGCTGGATCTCGCCTCGCGGACTCATGGGAGCGAAGCATGCGCAGCATGGTTTGGGAAAATCTCGCGTCCGCCGCCGGTGGCGGATCCAGGACGCGCGATTTTACCGCAGCGGTCGAAAAATGGAGCCCTGTGACGGGCGAACATTTTTCGGGCACCGCAAGGAGGCGCGCAGCGATGAGGCCGCGAGTTCAAGTCTCGCCACTCCGACCACGTCGTCGCGGACTTCGTATCGTTCGCGACGACGTTTTCTTTTTCATAGCAAACGTCATCTCTCACTTGCTCCGTCGCTCCTCCTTTCCAAATCAAACCCGCTTCGCTGGGCTTTGATTTGGTTTTCATCCGGAGCGCGCAGCGATGAGGCCGCGAGGTTGTTGCAGGAAGAGTACCCGATCGGAGCGTACCTCGCTAAGGAGAAAAACATGAAGCTGGTAGAGCCCACGATGGCATACGATAAACAAATACAGGCTTTCCGGCAGGAATTTCTGACTTACGGCGGATCGATGGACGGCTGCGGCTCGCTGCGGCGCTTCGAAACATCGCAGGAGTGGCTGGACCAGGTCGAAGCGCTCAAGCGACCCGAAACAACGCCTGCCAACCTCGTCCCGATGACGCAGTATCTCTATATCAGGGAAACAGACGAAAAGATCGTCGGCGTGATCCAGATCCGCCACTATTTCAACGAGTTTCTGGAAAAGTACGCCGGTCACATCGGCTATTCGGTCTGTCCGAGCGAGCGGCGCAAGGGCTACGCGACGCAGATGCTGCGGCAGGTGCTGCCCGAGTGCAGGAAGCTCGGCATCGATCGCGTACTGATCAGCTGCGTCCAGGACAACGAGGGCAGCCGCCGGACGATCCTGAACAACGGCGGCGTGTATGAGTCGACCGTCTATCTGGCAGAGCGCGGCGTATATCTTGAGCGCTACTGGATCGACCTGCGGGAAAAATAAAAGGACTTGCTTAAAAGCAAGTCCTTTTTTTCAGAACGAAAACACGATCCCGACGACGGCGGAGGCCAGGATGAAGACGACCGGGTGCAGCTTTTTGAGCTTTTTCACGCCTCGTGTAAGGATCAGCAGCACGGCGGCCAGGATCAGCGCCTTGACGTTGAACACATCCAGAAGCCGGCCTGTATGATGGAACAGGTCGAAATCGAAGAGTGCGATCTTCGCGACCAGCAGTCCGGCCGCGGCGATCAGACCGACCGAACAGGGACGCAGGCCGTAAAATGCGGCGTCCACGTATTTATTCTGCCGGAAAGAAGCCAGCACGCGCGCAATCAGCAGAATGATGATCACGCTCGGCGTCACCAGTCCGACCGTCGCGATCACGGCGCCGGGGATCCCGGCCGTCTCAAAGCCGACGTAGGTGGCCATGTTGACGCCGATCGGGCCGGGCGTAGATTCCGAAACGGCGATAAAGTCCGCCAGCTGCTCGTGCGTGAACCAGCCGGTCGCGTCCGACATACTGTACAGGAACGGAAGCGTCGCCATGCCGCCGCCGACCGCGAAAAGACCGGTCTTGAAGAATTCCCAGAACAGGCGGAGCAGGATCATTTTCCACGCACCCCCAGTCTGGTCAGCAGAATGCCCGCCGCCGCGCAGAAAACGACAAAAATGACGGGCGAGAGATGGAGGAAGAAGGACAGGGCAAAGACGAGCAGCGCAAGGACCAGCGCCGCCTTATCGGGAACGGCGGCCTTCCAGAGCTTCAGAACGGAGTTGAAGATCAAAACGCAGACGCAGACGCGGATGCCCGCAAAGGCGCTCTTTACCGCGGGGATGTCGGCAAAGCTGCTCAGGATCCCGGCGATCACGCTGATGATGACGACCGAGGGGAACACGACGCCCAACGTGGCCACAATGCCGCCGGGGACGCCGGCGATCTTGCGGCCGATGAAAGTGGCGGTGTTGACCGCGATCACGCCGGGCGTGCACTGGCCGACCGCATAGTAATCCATCAGCTCCTCGCTGGTGGCCCAGCCGCGGTTGTCGACGATCTCCCGCTCAAGGAGCGGTATCATGGCGTATCCTCCGCCAAAGGTCAGCACGCCGACCTTGGCGAAGGATACGAACAGATTGAACAGGATCATTTTCCGAGCGCCTCGGCATAGGCCAGATAGCCGGCCATCCGCTGATGGCAGTCCTCACGGCTCTCGCCGCGGACCATTAGATATACCTTGATCTTCGGCTCGGTGCCGGAGGGACGGATGATGAAGCTGCTGCCGTCGTTCAGCTCGAAATACAGGACGTTGGAGCCCCAGAACGGCGTCTTGCCGACCTTGCCGAGACCCGGAACGATGATATCGCCGTCCTGATAATCGCGCTCGCGCACGACGTCGACGCCGGCGATCTCCTTCGGCGGCTCATTGCGCATGCGGCTCATCAGCGCTTCCATCTTCTGCAGGCCGTCCAGGCCGGGCATCACGAGATTCAGCGTCTTCTCCTCGAACCAGCCGTATTTCTCATACAGCGCGTCCAGGGCGTCCAGCAGGGTCATTCCCTTACGGTGATAGTGCGCGGCCATTTCCGCGACCATCAGAGACGCGGTCACCGCGTCCTTGTCGCGGACAAAGTCGCCCATCATGTAGCCATAGCTCTCTTCGAAAGCGAAGATGTACTTGTAGCTGCCGGCGGCTTCCCACTCGGCCACACGCTCGGCCATGAACTTGAAGCCGGTAAAGGTGTCCTCAAAGTGGACGTCGTTGGCCTCGGCGATCACGCGGGCCATCGTGGTGCTGACGATGCTGTTCATCGTGCCGGGGCGCTCCGGCATGGTGCCGGTCTCTTTGCGGGCGTTGATGATATAGTCGAGCAGCAGCACGCCGAGCTGGTTGCCGGTGATGGGCACGTACTCGTCGCCGGAGCGGACCATGGTGCCGATGCGGTCGGAGTCCGGGTCGGTGCCGATGATCAGATCGCTGCCCACCTTGCGCGCCAGATCGACCGCCAGATAGAAGCCCTCGGGATTCTCCGGGTTGGGGCTGACGACGGTCGGGAAATTGCCGTCGATGACCATCTGCTCGGGAACGGGATAAAGGTGCTTGATGCCGAGACGGCGCAGCGCCTCGGGAACGAGCTTGTGTCCGCAGCCGTGGAAGGGCGTATAGACGATCTTGAACTCGTCTGCGACGGCGGCGACGGCTTCTTTGTCGATCGCCTGGGCCATGACCTCCTTGAGGAAGGCCTCGTCCGTCTCCTCACCCAGCAGCTCGATGCGGCCGTCCTTCACAGCCTCGTCAAAGTCACAGCTCTTGAAGCCGGTGAAGATGTCGATCTGCTCCATCTGCTGCGCGATGGCAGAGGCCTTCTGCGGCGGCAGCTGCGCACCGTCAGACCAGTAGACCTTGTAGCCGTTGTACTCCTTGGGGTTGTGGCTCGCCGTGACGTTCAGGCCTGCGGCGCAGCCGTAGTAAATGACGGCGAAGCTGAGCTCCGGCGTGGGGCGCAGCTCGTCGAAGAGGCGAACGCGGATGCCGTTGGCGGCCATGACGCAGGCGGCCTCACGCGCAAACTCCACGCCGTTGAGGCGGCAGTCATGCGCAATGGCGATCCCCTTTTCCATCGCCTCGGGCCCCTCGGCGATGATCACGTTGGCAAAGGCCTGGGTCGCATGGCGAATGATGTGGATGTTCATGTGATGAAGGCCGACCTTCATCGTACCGCGAAGGCCGGCGGTACCGAATGCCAGGGGCGCATAGAAACGGTTCTCGATCTCCTTCTCGTCGTCGGCGATCGCGCTCAGTTCGGCCCACTCCTGTTCGTTCAGAGCAGGACTGTCCAGCCAATGCTGATACTCTTCCTTATAGGTCCTCATAGCATACTTCTCCTTCAGTTAATTCTTTGGCGTCTTCATAGAGACTTTCCGGAACATAGATATCCACACCGTAGGCGCTGGTCCCGAGGACGACGCGTCCGAAGGAACCGTCGCCGGGATAAATGCGCAGGCATGGGATCTGATACGCCTCAAGCATATTAACCAACAATTCGTCGCTCATGTCAAGGTTTTTTTCGCTGCGAAGAAAAACCGGCGCCTCCGGCTGACCCTTTTCGTCCTTCGGCCAGCGCTTGAGCAGGTCGGAAAATTCCTTCCGCCCCCATTCGATATCCAGCTTCTCTGCCATTTTGCTTCCTCCTTATTTATGATAGCGGGACCCCTCGTTGATTTTAAAGCCGCGGTAGATCTGCTCGGCGAGCATCACGCGGGCCAGGTGATGCGGGAAGGTCATCGGGGAAAAGCTGAGCTTGAGATCCGCTCTCTGCTTGACCAGCGGCGAAAGGCCGAAGGAGCCGCCGATCACGAAGCAGAGCTTCGGCTTGCCGGAATTCTCACGCGCCGCGATCAGCTCCGCCATGCCTTCGCTGGGGATCTGCCTGCCTTCCACGCAGAGCGCGCACAGATATGCGTCCGCCGGGACCGAACGCAGGATCTCACCCGCTTCCAGGTCCAGCGCGGCGCCGATCTCCTTTTCGCTCGGTGCCTCCGGCAGACGCTGCTCGGCGATCTCCAGACAGTCCAGACGGCAATAGGCGCCGAGCCGCTTGACATATTCCTGAAATGCCTCCATATAATACTTTTCGCGCAGCTTCCCCACGCAGATCAGCTTGATGTACAGCATAGGCTCAAAACTCCAGATCCAGCGGCCCCTCGGGCGGCGCGCAGTACAGGCTGACATGACAGCCCGCAAGAGCAGCTGCGGCCGTTTCCATCGCGATCGGCGGGCGGTTGTTTTCGCGGCTGAGGTGCCCCAGCACGATCGTCCCCGTGCCGGAATCCGCCAGCAGCCGTGCAAGTGTCGCGCAGTCGGTGTTGCTGAGATGCCCGTGCGCCGAGAGGATGCGTCGCTTGAGCGGAAAGGGATACGGCCCGTCCTTCAGCATCTGCAGGTCATGGTTGGATTCGATCAAAGCGAGATCGGCGCCCAGCAGCCCCGCGCGGATCTCCTCCGTCACGCAGCCCATATCCGTCGCCATCGCAAAAACCGCGCTGCCTTCCACGCGGTAGCCCACGCTCTCGTCGGTGTCATGCGGCGTGTGGAAAGCCGTCACGCGCAGCGTACCGATATGGAAGCTCTCGCCGACGGGGATGACGCATAGTCTCTCCTCAAGCAGCGGGAATCGCCCGCGCAGACGGTTGGCCACCGTGTGCGGCGCGTAGACCGGGACTTCCGTTCTTCTGCCTATCGTTTCCAGCCCGCAAATATGATCGGAGTGCTCATGCGTGATGAGCACTCCGTCGATATCCCGCCAGGAGAGTCCAGCCCGGAGCAGAAAACCCTGTATCCTGCGCATGGAGATCCCGGCGTCGATGAGTATGTGAGTATTGTGATCAGAGAGAAGCAGGCAGTTGCCGGACGAACCGCTGGCAAATACGCTGAGCTTCATCCGACGTAGACGATACGGTCCGCGGCTTCCGTCGACTCCGGCTCGCTGACGATCGTGATGTCGGCGCCCAGGGCGTTCAGCTTGCCGACGAAGTTCTCATAGCCGCGCTCGATGAAGTGCACGTCCTCGACCTCGGTGACGCCGTTGGCGCACATACCGGCAATGACCATCGCCGCGCCCGCGCGCAGATCGCAGGCCTGGACGATCGCGCCGGTCAGCTTCGTGCCGCCTTCAAACACGGCCATGCGTCCGTCTACCTGGCACTCGGCGCCCATCTTTCTGAGCTCGTTGACATATTTGAAACGGTTGTCGTAGATGCTCTCGGTGATGATCGAAGTGCCGTTGGCCAGGCACAGAAGAGCGCCCATCTGCGGCTGCATATCCGTCGGGAAACCGGGATACGGCAGGGTCTTGATGTTGGCCTTGCGGAGGTTCCTCGCGCCCTTGACGAGGACGGAATCTTCATATTCCTGGACAATGGTGCCGGTCTCGCGGAGCTTGGCGCTGATGCACTCCAGATGCTTGGGGATAACGTTCTTGATCAGGACCTCACCGCAGGTCGCAGCCGCGGCCACCATGTAGGTGCCGGCCTCGATCTGGTCGGGGATGATCGTGTAGGTGCCGCCGTGCAGACGGTCGACGCCGTTGATCTTCACGGTGTCGGTGCCGGCGCCGCGGATATCGGCGCCCATGGAGTTGAGGAAGTTGGCCAGGTCGACGATGTGCGGCTCGCGGGCGGCGTTCTCGATCACGGTGCGGCCGGAGGCCAGCGTGGCCGCCAGGATGATGTTCATCGTCGCACCGACGGAAACCTTGTCGAGGTAGATGCGGGCGCCGCGAAGACGGCCCTCTCTCGCCTCGGCGAACACAAAGCCGTTTTTGATGTCCACGTCCGCGCCCAGCATCGTCATGCCCTTGATATGCTGTTCGATCGGACGAACGCCGAAGTTGCAGCCGCCGGGCATCGTGGTCTTTGCCCGTCCGAAGCGGCCGAGCATCGCGCCGATCAGATAGTAGGAGGCGCGGATCTTGCGCGTCAGATCGAAGGGCGCGTCCTGAAAGCTCACGCCGGTACTGTCGATCTCGATGGTGGATTTATTGATGAAGCTGACCTTGGCACCCAGATGGGACAGGATGGACAGAAGCATATCGGTATCGCTGATCTGGGGAATATTTTCGATGCGGCAGACGCCGTTGACCATCAGAGCGGCGGGAATGATCGCAACGGCCGCGTTCTTCGCGCCGCTGATCTCCACTTCGCCATGCAGCATGGTGCCGCCTTTAATAACGTACTTATCCATAGTCATACACCTTTCCCGGTTTGGCGCCACAAGATGATGCGGTCAGCCAAGTATTCATTTTATCATATTTTGTGTTTCGCCGCAAGGATTTATTTCGCCGCGCGTTCCTTCAGGTATTTTTCCGCCTTGAGCACTGCGACGATCGTCTTTGCGTCGTCGATCTCACCCGCCATCACCATGCGGCTGAGCTCGCTGAGAGGGATCTTTTCGGTGTTCAGGAATTCGTCTTCGTCAGGGTGGCTGCAGCCCGCATGCAGGCCAAGCGCCAGATAGATATGGAGCACTTCGCTCGAAAAGCCCGGGGAGGTGCAGCAGGCGCCGAAATCGATCCATTCGTCCGCCGTGTATCCGGTCTCCTCCGACAGCTCGCGCACCGCGCTCTCAAAGGGGTCCTCACCCGGTTCCAGCTTGCCGGCCGGCGCTTCGAGCATCATGCGACCGAAGGGATAGCGAAACTGCCGTACCATCGTGCAGACGCCGTTTTCGTCGACCGGGAGGATCGTCACGCCGCCGGGATGCTCGACCACTTCGCGCTTGACGATCTTTCCGTTGGACAGCTCCGCACGATCCAGATGGACGGTGACGATCACGCCCTTGTATTTGATTTCGCCGTCGATCCTCTTCTCTGCGCAGTCCACGGTGACCACCCCGTTTGCATAACGAATTTGATTTACATAATTGCATAATGATTATAGCATAGGATTATGTAAATTACCAATATTATTTTGCGGAAAATCGGAAAAAATTGAATAAAACAGCAAAAAAACTCTGGCTTTTTATACATTTTAGCATAAAAGATGTAACAGTTTGGATACATTAGTTTTCGTGCAGGATCGGTTTTCGCCTTTCGGGATTCAAATGCTTTTTCCCCTCCCCTTTTGCCCGGTTTCAGGATTCACAAAAATGTCTTTTATTTTCTTTTTCGCTGTGGTAGAATGCTCCTGATCCTCGCGAAGGGAGGGAGCGCTTTGGCAAAGGAAAAGGGCGTCAAGGAGATCTGCGCCAACCGCAAGGCTTTTCATGAATACTTCGTGCTGGAGCGCTTCGAGGCCGGCATCGAGCTGGCCGGCACCGAGGTCAAATCCGTGCGGGGCGGCAACGTCAATCTGAAGGACTCCTTCTGCACGGTTAAAGACGGCGAGCTGTTCCTGCGCGGGATGCACATCAGCCCCTACGAGCACGGCAACATCTTCAACAAGGATCCCGTGCGGCCGCGCCGCCTGCTGATGCACAAGCGCGAGATCCTGAAGCTGAACGCCCGCGTCATGCAGGACGGCGTCGCGCTGATCCCGCTGTCGCTGTATTTCCGGGACGGCCGGGTGAAGGTGGAGCTGGGTCTCTGCAAGGGCAAAAAGCTGCACGACAAGCGCGACAGCGAAGCGGACCGCCAGGCCAGGCGGGACATCGACAGAGCTATGAAAGAGAGGACAAACCTATGAGCAATCCCATCGTGACCATCGAAATGGAAAACGGTGACGTCATCAAGTCGGAGCTCTACCCCGAGATCGCTCCGAACACGGTCAACAACTTCATCTCCCTGGTGAAGAAGGGCTTTTACGACGGGGTGATCTTTCACCGCGTCATCGCCGGCTTCATGATCCAGGGCGGCGACCCGCTTGGCAAGGGCGTCGGCGGCCCGGGTTACAGCATCAAGGGCGAATTCACCGCCAACGGCTTCAAGAACAATCTGAAGCACAGCCGCGGCGTGCTGTCCATGGCCCGCGCCATGGCGCCGAATTCCGCCGGCAGCCAGTTTTTTATCATGCATGAGGACGCGCCGCATCTGGACGGCCAGTACGCGGCCTTCGGCAAGGTGATCGAGGGCATCGAGGCCGTCGACCGCATCGCCGCCGTGCGCACCGATTACAACGACCGGCCGCGCACGCCCCAGGTCATGAAAAAGGTCACGGTCGAGACCTTCGGCGTCGAGTATCCCGAGCCGGAGAAGTGCTGATCCTGGTTCTATAGTTTTCTGCAGCAGCCTCGGACAGTGCCGGCTTTCCGGCACTGTCCCCCCTGAGTTTCTTTCCGTTCTTTCCCGGATCAGGGCCCAGTGAAGCAGGTCTGTTCCGTAGAGGAAGAAGGAAGAAGCGGAGCGAGTTTCTTCCGACGAGGGGGTGTACTGGTTTCGACGGGGGTGTGGAGGCAGGAATAGCGGGCGGATGCGCCTACCATCCATAAAATGGGCGACTTATAAATCAAAGAACAACAACTATCCTGTTGCTATCGCTGCCTGAGCGGCGATCGTCTCGCCCGGGAGGACCACGGCCCGGGATGAGGCGTCGATAAGTGGTGCCCGTGCGTGCGCAAAGCTTTGAGCGCACCATGAATCATGAAGCTACCAAGCCCCTGAGCGTGACGGCTCGCGCTCGGGCAAGGGAATGTAAATAACCGTCTGCGCCCGGAGAAGTTCCTGTTCAAGCGCTTTCGGACGGGGGTTCGATTCCCCCCACCTCCACCAAAAAGAAGCACCCGCCCATTGTGCCGGGTGTTTCTTTTTGTGTTCCTCCCTGACTAAAAAGGTCAAAATCTACCCTTTTGTATTGCCGATCTCCTCCGATATGGTATAATGCCTTATGAAATATGATGACGTATGATTGTATAATCTGATTTTTTCACTCGAAAGGATTATGGAATGAAGAAGCAAGACCGATTGTACAATATCATCCTGCCTATATGGCTCCTGGTTTGGTTTCCAAGCTGGCTTTGGCTGCTGCTCATTCCTGCCAACTGGCTGGTCGACTGGCTGGTGACAAGGACTTCTCTGAAGCGGTTGGGCGATGCAGATTATTCCTCTCGCTCATGGAAGCTGTCATGGAAGATCTGCCTCGCCGGATTTCTGTCTGACTTCCTCGGATCTTTGCTGCTGTTGGGAGCGCTCTACCTGTGTTCCTGTCTGGACGGGGATTTTCGTCTGATCGAGCAGGGACTCGGCTGGAATCCGTTTACAAATGTCTTCAGTGTTCTGATCCTTTTTGCGGCGATCCTTCTCTCGGGCTTCTGTATCTATTTCCTGGACCGCAGGATCATGGAGAAAGACGGCCTGCCGTCGCAGAAGGCTAAAAAGGCGTCGCTGGCGCTGGCTGTGATCACAGCCCCGTATCTGTATCTTCTGCCGGCGTCGCTCTTCTATTAAAGACTGTACAGATCCGTTTTTGCGTGACTATTTACATGGAAAGAAAAAGTCTGAGCTATCATGAACTTACGACATTGCAAGACTCAAGTTTGGAGGAATATCCATGATCTGCTTTCTGACCAGCAGGACCGATCTTCCCGGAGCGGAGGAATTGAATCCGGCCAACCGCTTCATCGACGAACTGCGGCGCGTTTTGCCGAATCCCTGTCGTGCGCTGAATATCAGCTCCGACCCGGACGGGTGGGAGAAAACGGACTTCTACGCTTCATTGACCAGGCAGTATTTTGAAAACGCCGGTTTTCGCTTCGACAGTTTCCGAATTCTGGACAGCAGAAACGCTGCACAGGCAGAGGCGCTCGTTCATAGTTCGAATCTGATTATCCTCTCAGGTGGGCACGTCCCCACGCAGAACGCTTTTTTCTGCAGGATCGGACTCAAAGAGCTGTTAAGAAGCTATGACGGCGTCGTGATCGGGATCAGCGCCGGCAGCATGAACAGCGCCGAGCTCGTTTACGCGCAGCCCGAGGAGGAGGGCGAAGCGACCGACCCGGCCTATCCGCGCTTTCTGCCCGGGCTGGGTCTGACGAAAACCACGCTTCTCCCCCACTATCAGGAGGTCAAGGACGACGTCCTGGACGGCCTGCGCCTGTTCGAGGAGATCACCTATCCGGACAGTATGGGAAAAAGCTTCTACGCGATCCCGGACGGCAGTTACCTGTTCGTCGCAAACGGACGGGAGGAGCTGCGCGGCGAGGCGTACCGGATCCGCGACGGCATTCTGACGCAGATCAGCGCGGACGGCGAGATTTATCCGATCATGCCCTGAGAGAATCACCGCGCCGGTGTGCGCACCGCTCCCTATGCCTTTTTTCATACGCGCCCGGCGGCAGCCGGGTGCTTTTTTTGCCTTTTCGCCGTTTCCCCGGCATTTCATACGAAATCAGGATCATAAACATAGCACAAATGCGCATTGACATTACTTCGAAAATTTGTTAGAATATAAACAATAGTCAGACAAGCTCCTTCGGTTGTCTGACAACTTCGGAGGGAGGCGTGCGTACATGAAGGAATACTGGGTCATGCTGGGCAGCTTCGGCGGCGGAAAAAGCGAGATGTCGCTGAACATGGCGGTCCGCGCCGCGGCCAAAGGAAAGTGTACACTGATCGACCTCGACGTCATCAACCCCTATTTCCGCAGCAGCGAGCGCGGCGACGTGTTGGACGCTGCAGGCGTCGAGCTGATCTCCCCTCCGTACGCGCTGAAAAAGATCGAGATCCTCTCGGTCTCGCCGCGCGTCTACGCCGCCTTTACCCGCGGCGAGGGCACCGTGATCTTCGATGTGGGCGGCGACCACATCGGCGCGGTCGCGCTTGGGCAGTACAAGCCCAACTTCGACGCGATCCCGCCCGAAAACCTGCATGTGCTCTTTGTCGTCAACCCCCTGCGCCCGCTGTCCGCGGACTTCCCGAGCGCGATGTCCATGCTGCAGAAGATCCAGACCGTCTCGCGTCTGAACGTGACGGGTCTTGTCAACAACGGCAATCTGGCCGAGCTGACCGGGGTCGAGCATCTCAAGCAGGGCTATGACCTGGTCAAGGAGCTGTCCGAGGCGACCGGAATCCCCGTCTGGGGCACCTGCGGCCGGCCGGACGTCCTGGAAGCGTTTACTCATTTCGCCGCCGAGCTGGAGCTCGACGAACGCTATATCGGTATCCGTTATCCAATCGAGGTGATGATGCACAGAAGTTGGAACAAGTTCCTGAAGGAAGGACTCTGAAACTGTAAAAAACATTTTTGGAAAGCGAGGAAATGCCATGATAAAAGTGACCATTCTTGAGGACACGTGCAAGGGCTGCGGTCTGTGCGTGCGCGCCTGCCCGAAGGGCGTGCTGGAGATCGCCAAGTCTCACCTGAACGCCAAGGGCTACTACCCGGCCGAGGTCGTTCACCAGGAGAACTGCATCGCCTGCAAGTCCTGCGCGCTGACCTGCCCCGACGTTGCCATTCGGATCGAAAAGTAAGGAGGAAGGACGATGGCTTTGAAACTGATGAAGGGTTGCGAAGCAATAGCCGAGGCCGCAATCCAGGCGGGATGCCGCTACTTCTTCGGCTACCCCATCACCCCGCAGAACGATATCCCCGAGTACATGTCCCTGCGTCTGCCCCAGGTCGGCGGCTGCTTCCTGCAGGCCGAGAGCGAGCTGGCGGCGATCAACATGGTCTATGGCGCCGGCGGCGCCGGTGCGAGAGTCATGACCTCCTCCTCCAGCCCCGGAATCAGCCTGAAGCAGGAGGGCATTTCCACCTGCGCGGCGGCCGAGATCCCCTGCGTCGTCGTCAACATGATGCGCGGCGGCCCCGGCCTTGGCAACATCCAGGCCTCCCAGGGCGACTATTTCCAGGCTGTCAAGGGCGGCGGCCACGGCGATTACCGCCTCGTGGTCTTTGCTCCCTCCTCCATCCAGGAGACCTGCAACCTGATGCAGAAGGCCTTTGATACCGCGGACAAGTACCGCACGCCCGTCATGATCCTGGCCGACGGCCTGATCGGACAGATGATGGAGCCGGTCGAGCTCAAGATGAACCCGAATCCCGAGATGCCCGAGAAGCCCTGGGCCGCTCAGGGCTGGGATCCCAAGGGCGACCGTCCACGCGCCGTGCTGAATTCCCTCTACATCGAGACCGAGGACCTGGACGTTCTGATCAACCGCCTGCATGAACGCTACGCGGAGATCGAAAAGAACGAGGTCATGGTCGAAACCTACCACACCGAGGGCGCCGAATTCATCCTCTGCGCCTACGGCACCGTGGCCCGCGTCTGCAAGGCGGCGGTCCGCATCCTCGAAGAGCAGGGCGTGAAGGTCGGCCTGGTCCGTCCGATCACCCTCTGGCCCTTCCCCACCCAGACCGTGCACGACGCGATCGCACAGGACAGCGTCAAGGCCTGCCTGACGGTGGAAATGAGCGACGGACAGATGTTTGAGGACATCCGCCTGGCCGTCAACGGCTGCAAGCCCTGCGAGTTCATGGGCAAGGCCGGCAGCATCATCCCCTCGGCGGAAGAGATCGCCGAGCGCATTATGAAGATGAGGGAGGCATAAGTATGGCGATCGTATTTGACAGAACTCCTGTTCTCACCGAGGTGCCCTTCCATTACTGCCCCGGCTGCGGCCACGGTATCGTGCACCGCATGGTCGCCGAGGTCATCGATGAGCTGGGCATCCGCGAGAAGACCGCCGGCGTCGCGCCTGTCGGTTGCGCCGTCTTCGCGTACAACTACTTTGACGTCGACATGTACGAGGCGGCCCACGGCCGCGCCCCCGCTGTGGCCACCGGCTTCAAGCGCGTGCATCCCGACAAGTATATCTTCACCTATCAGGGCGACGGCGACCTGGCCTCCATCGGCACCGCCGAGATCGTCCACGCCGCCCACCGCGGCGAGAAGATCACCACGATCTTCATCAACAACGCGATCTACGGCATGACCGGCGGCCAGATGGCCCCGACCTCCCTGGTCGGCCAGAAGACCACCACCAGCCCCCTCGGACGCAGCAAGGAGCACTGCGGCGAGCCCATCCGCATCGCGGAGATGCTGGCGACGATCAACGGCTCCGCCTTTATCGCCCGCACCGCGCTCAACAGCACCCCGAACCTGATCAAGACCAAGGCCGCGATCAAGAAGGCCTTTGAGGCGCAGATCGAGGGCAAGGGCTTCTCCCTGGTCGAGGTCCTGTCCCCCTGCCCCACCAACTGGGGCAAGTCCCCGGCCGAGGCCATGGACTGGATCAACGACGCGATGATCCCGTACTATCCTCTGGGCATCATGAAGGAGGTATAAGTCATGGTCGAGAAAAACATTTTCGCAGGCTTCGGCGGACAGGGCGTCCTGCTGATGGGTCAGCTGCTGGCGGCCGCGGGCATGATGGAAGGCAAGCACACCACCTGGGTGCCCTCCTACGGCCCCGAGATGCGCGGCGGCACGGCCAACTGCAGCGTCATGCTCTCCGACGAGGAGATCGACAGCCCGCTGATCACCCGCCCCACTTCCCTGATCGTTATGAACCGTCCTTCCCTCGAAAAGTTCGAGGACAAGGTCGTCCCCGGCGGCTCGATCTTCGTCAACAGCTCGATGATCGACATCAAGGTCCAGCGCAGCGACGTGAACGCCTATTACGTTCCCTGCAATGAGCTGGCCGCCGAACTCGGCAACAACAAGGTCGCCAACATGATCATGCTCGGCGCTTACCTCGGCAAGTCCAAGTGCGTCGACGTGGAGACCGTTCTGGACGCGCTGCTCGAGAAGCTCGGCCAGAAGAAGGCCAAGCTCATCCCGCTCAACCGCGAGGCTCTGCTGCGCGGCGCCGCCTGCATCGAGTAAATACGAAAAAAGGCTTTTCTGCGCCTGCTTCAAGCACAGAAAAGCCTTTTCTTCAAATCAGTCTTCAGTCCACGTCGATGGAGAAGGCCCGCATCGTATTGATGATGTGCAGATGCATCGCAGCCCTGGCTCCCTCCGCGAAGCGCTCCTTGAGGTAATTCATCAGCAGCCGGTGGTCGTGCAGCGTCAGCTCCGCGACCTCGGGCGATTCGTTGGCCAAAATGATGCCTTGATGGATCGCACGGTTGAAAACCGGCAGCAAAGATGTTATAAAGGGATTGTGCGTGGCTGAGGCGATCGCGTTGTGGAACTTCTGCTCGTATTCGTCCCACTGCGGATCGCGGCGCAGGATCATCTGCTCGTCCATCTCCCCGTAGCGGAAGATCGTGTCCAGCTCCTCGTCGCTGGCGCGCAGGCAGGCGTAATAGGCAGCCTGCGGCTCGAACATCAGGCGCATCTCATAGAGATCCTTGACGTTGACGTTGGTGTTCTGGATCTTCAGCACGTCATAGTCGGCATGGATGCTCTGGCTGCGGGTGACGAAGGTGCCGATGCCCCGGCGCACCTCGACAAGACCGCGGGTCGCAAGGATCCGCAGCGCCTCGCGCAGCGTCGTGCGGCTGACCTTCAGCTCCTCGGACAGCTCCAGCTCGTTGGGCAGCTTGTCCCCCGGGCGGTACTTGCGCTGAACGATCATCTCCGTGATGGTATCGGCAATGCGTACCGACAGGGCGTTTGTTCTGTATGACATGGGCTTCGCCTCCCGGACAGAATTATAGCGAACTTGTTACAGGAAAACAATACATAAATCGAAAAGAGGGTTTTTATCGACATGGAGAATCTCAAAATCGAACTCACCCAGACCCCCAAGAAAAAGCCCGGTCCCGGCGATAAGCTCGGCTTCGGCACCGTTTTCACGGATCACATGATGCTGATGGAGTGGGATCGCGGCATCGGCTGGCACGACGCGCGCATCGTTCCCTTCGGCCCCATCACGCTCAGCCCCGCGAGCACCGTGCTGCACTATGCCCAGGAGACCTTTGAAGGCATGAAGGCCTACCGGAGCACCGACGGCCGCGTACTGCTCTTCCGTCCGGATGAGAACTTCAAGCGTCTCAACCGCTCCAATGAGCGCCTGTGCATCCCTGCGCTGGATGTGGACTTCTGCGTGGAGAGCCTGAAAGAGCTCGTCATGATCGACAAGGACTGGATCCCGGAGGCCGAGGGCGCTTCGCTGTACATCCGTCCCTTCATCATCGGCAACGAGTCCAAGCTGGGCGTCAAGGAAGCCGACAACTACATCTACTGCGTGCTGCTCAGCCCCAGCGGCGCCTACTACGAGAGCGGCCTGAAGCCCGTGCCCATTTACGTTGAGGAAGAGTACGTCCGCGCCGTCCGCGGCGGCACCGGCTTTGCCAAGACCGGCGGCAACTACGCCTCCAGCCTTCGCGCCCAGACCGTCGCCCACGAGAAGGGCTACTCCCAGGTCCTCTGGCTCGACGGCGTGGAGAAGAAATACGTCGGCGAGGTCGGCGCGATGAACATCTTCTTTGTCATCGACGGCGAGGTCATCACACCCGAGCTCGACGGCAGCATCCTGCCGGGCATCACCAGAAAGTCCATGATCGAGCTGCTCCGCCGCGACGGCTACACCGTCACCGAGCGTCAGATCGCGATCCAGGAGGTCTCCGACGCCTACGACGCCGGCAAGCTGGACGAGATGTTCGGTACCGGCACCGCCGCCGTCATCAGCCCGGTCGGCGAGCTGAAGTGGGGCGACAAAGTCATGAAGATCAACAACGGCGAGATCGGCCCGATCTCCGCCCACGCCTACAAGGAGCTCACCGATATCCAGTGGGGCCGCGCCAAGGGTCCCGACGGCTGGTCCATCGAGATCGGTCATATCTGAGCCATCGACCCCAAGCCCCTGCTCTGAAAAAGAGCAGGGGCTTTTTTATTCTTTCTTAAGAGTCCGCCGATCGCTTGAGGGACGGCGAGGGCTGTGGTATAATGGGAAAAAACCGGAAGGGATGAGAAACGGATGAAAAAACTTCTATGCCTGCTGCTGGCGCTGCTGATGCTCCTGTCTCTCGCCGCCTGTGGATCCAAACCGGATGAGGACGACGAGGAGCCTGCCGAACGGCACGTCAGCCGCAGGGAGAAAGATGAAAAGAAAGATGACCCGCTCCCGCTGCCCGCAGCGACCGAGAAGCCGCGTGCGGAGCGAAAGCCGGTCGATCCGAAGGAGATCCCGGACGGAGCTCTGAGCCTGCTGGGCCGCTTCGGCTGGTTCGCACGCTCCGACGCGCAGTCCTTTACCGGAAGCGCTGAGGACGCCGTCCGTCTGATGCGCTGCGGTTCCGATTTGATCGTCGGCTTCGACGCCTACCCCGGGCCGAAGGCCGAATACCGATCGAAACCCGACCCGCGCGGCCGCTGGGATTATTGCGTGGTCTTCGACGCGGAAAAATTCGACCGCATCCTGAAAACCGTCTATTACTTCTCCGACGACGCGATCCGCACGATCCGCGAAAGCGGCGAGGAGGAATACGCCGGCTATTACTATCTGGACGGCTGTTATTACGTCGCTCAGATGGGCGTCGGCGGCGGCACGGTCTGCCTCCCGCTCTACGCCGAGAGCGACGGCGCGGATCTGTATCTCTACTACGCGGCGTATAACGGCGACGTGATGTTCTATCCCGCCGGCGTCCAATACGCGGTCCTGTCCGAGGAGGAGCTGGACGGAGAACGCTGCTGGACGCTCACATACTGGAGCAAGACGCTGCCGGTGATCGGGCAGGCCGCCTCCGACGAGGACTGTGCGGCCCGGATGGGCGACTGGCTCCTGGAGGCGGACGGACTGAGCACGATGCGTCTTTCCGATTACAAGGACGGTACGTTCCGCTTCTACGCGGGCTTTTTCCGGCTGGTCGGCTTCGACGCAGAGGCGCAGTTCATCAAGGGAGACGGCATCGCGATGTTTTCCGCCTGCGACGGCAGCAGCTTCCAGGGCTGGATGCAGATCTCCGACGATGAGATCGTCCTGCACGTCTATACCGCCCCGGAGGCGGACGGATATCTCGACCACGCGGGCTATTTTGACGGAAAAGCGCTTCGCTTTGTCCGCGGCACGCCCGCTCCGATCGAAGAGCCGTTCAGCATCACGCAGGAAGAGCTGGAACAGGAGATCGAACGCATCCGCGCCGTCTATTACACGCCCGGAACCGGCGACAGCAAAAAAGTCCTCGCCAACGGCGCCGACGGCTGGGGCTACAGCCGCGAATATTATTACCATAACGGGCAGCTGGTCTTTGCCTTTATCTACGACGGCACGGAAGAGCATCGCCTCTATTTCAAGGACAGACACATGATCCGCTACATCGACGAATACCACACGGTCTACGACTTCGGCGCGCTGGATCCCTTCGCCTCCTGGGCGGAACGCGCGCTGGAGGAGGCGGAGCGGATCCTCGCGGCCGACGCGGTCGATCCCTCGGACTGGCTCGGCGTTTGGGTGACGGGCGGTGAGGAGTGGATCCAGGTCACCGGGGCGGACGAAAACGGAATCCGCTTTCTTTTCCACCACAGTACCGAACTCGGAGCGATCGACACGGAATACGCCCTGCCCTGGCTGAGCGCGGACCGCCGCTCGACAGCCGAGGACGAAAGCCTGATCGTCAACGGCGGCTGGCGTTATGCCTTCTATCTGGAGGACGGCTATATCCTGGTCACCTCTCGCTACCCGGACAAACTGTTTTACAAGCACGAGCCCGTTCAGCCCTGATAAAAAACTGAGCCCCGCCGTTGGGCGGGGCTGACTGCAAGCGTTTTATTTCTTTTTGAAAAACTTGGGATCGTTCTCCCAGCCGCGATCCAGCAGCCAGTAGCTGATCGGATCCTCATCGATGGGATCTCCCTCGGGGATCTCCTCGTCGGGCTGGAGATTGCGCATTTTCACGCGCGTCTCATAGGCGCGCAGCTCCTTGACCGAAAAAGGCAGACCGAGCTCCTCCGCGATGGGGAGCAGCACATATTCCGCCACGGATTCGCGGATCTCCAGGCTGCCGGGATAGGCGGCCTCGGCCTCCGCGACGCGCCGGCGCAGCGCCTCGTCGGCACGGTAAAGCTCAAAGAATTTTTCGGCGTTTTCGACCATATTCCGTCCTGCCTTTCCTTTCCGCTCTGCATGATCGCATTATACCGCATCGCGCGGCCGCTTGTCAAATTCCCGCGTCAACGCTTGACATCGATTTGATAACATTTTATAATTTTCTTTATCAAACAGGAAAGGATCGAGCGCCATGGCAAAGATTCAGGGAGAATCCAAACTGAGCTTCTGGGAGGCTACCGGCATCATCGTCGGCCACGGCGTTGGCGCCGGCATCCTGGCTGTACCGGCGCTGGCCGCGCGCAACAGTCTGCGGGAGATCCTGCTGATCCTCTGCTTCTGCTACCTGTTCAATCTGGTGCTGCACCTGATCATCGCGGAGCTGAGCTACAACAACGGCGGCGCGCAGTTCATCAGCTGCTTTGACCGCGAGCTTTTCTCCGGCAAGTTCAAGAAAATCTTTACCTGGGCCGCCTTCGCGCTGCTGGGCCTGTCCGTACTGATGAACGTCAGCAGCTTTCTGACCGGCGCGGCCAACGTCTTCAACGAGTGGTTCGGCCTGAACAGCACGCTCGGCATGCTGCTGTTCTACGTGCTGGGCGCCGGCGTCGTCTTCTTCGGCATGAAGCTGGTCGGCGTCTGCGAAAAGTACGCCGTGGCCGCGATGGTGCTTGTCATGGCCCTGCTCTTCGTCTTTACGCTCCGGGGACAGACCCAGCCTCTGCCCGCTGCCTTCGGCGGCGGAAAGAACGCGCTGGCGCTGCTGAGCGTGATCTCCTTCTCGCTCTCGGCCGTCATGTCCACGCCGCAGGTCGTCAAGGGCCTTGAGGGCGACGTCAAACGCATCCGCCTTTCGATCGCCGCCGGTCTCGCCCTCAACGCCGCGCTGATCCTTCTCGTCACAATCACGACGCTGCTCGGCGTCGGCGCGCCCCATGTGACCGAGCGCGGCGCGCTCGTCGACCTGTCCGCCCGTCTGGGCGGCTGGGTCAGCGTCGTCGGTTACGTTTTCTCGCTGCTCGCGCTGGCCACCTCCTTCTGGGCCAACACGCTGAACCTGCGCGATATCGTGCACGAGCAGACCAAGTGGAACAAAAACCTCAGCTGGCTCTGCGCCTCGCTCCCCTGCCTGGCGCTGGCGCTGCTGAGCAGTTTGAGCTTTGTCAAATTCACGATGTTCGCCAGCGCGATCCAGGTCGTCACCGGCCTCGGCATCATCCTCGCCTATCATCTGTCGCGCAAGCGCGTCGGCAAGGGCGAGATCGTCGGCCGCTTCGGCACGCTGCCCTTCCAGATTCTGGTCTTTGTCTGCACGATGCTGGCCACGGCCGGCTCCTTCATGAGCTGAGCCGATGAAAAAGCTTCTGCTTTTGCCTGCCGCGCTCTGCGGCGCCGCGGCCTTGTTCACCGGCGAGCTTTACCGTTACACCTTCCTGCGGGAAGGCTCCCGCCTGCTGGCGCCCCTGCTGGACAAGCGAGGGCACGAGGATGCCTATTATATCAAGCGCGACAACGCGGCCGCCGCGCTGCGCGCCAGACCGCGGACGAGGCTGCAGATCCGCTCGGAGCGCGGAGAGCTCCTCACCGGCTATTACTACCCCGGCAGCGGCGAGGGCAGACGTATCGCCTTTCTGATCCACGGCTACCGCTCGGAGCACGCGGAGACCGCGGGCCTGTACTACGATTATTACGCGACACGCGGCTTTGATCTCTTCTGCTGCGATCAGACGGCGCACGGCGACAGCGAAGGCAGGCAGATCGGCTTTGACGTGTTTGAGAGCACCGACTGTCTGCGCTGGGTCGACGAGCTCATCCGGCGCTTCGGCAGACAGGTGCAGATCGTGCTCCACGGCTTTTCGATGGGCTCCGCGACCGTGCTGAAAATGAGCAGCCGCTGCCCGGAACAGGTGAAATTCCTTGTGGCCGACTGCGGTTACGTCAGCGGCGAAGAACAGCTTAAGGGCTCGCTCGGACCGCTGTACCCTGTTCTGCGGCTGCTGAACCGCTGCTTCGCCGGCTACGATCTGCGCGACAGCGACGTGCGGCCCAGCCTGCAGGAAGCGACGCTGCCCATCCTCTTCGTGCACGGAAAGCAGGATCGCTCCGTTCCCTTCTCCAACGGAGAACGGCTCTATGGCCTGTATAGCGGCCCGAAGGACTGTTTCTTTGTGGAAAACGCGCGCCACGTGGAGTGCATGTACGTCGATCCGCAGGGATACGCGAATCATCTGGATTCTTTCATCACAGACTATATTTCATGAAAGCGGGGTCATGCAGTATGTGGAAATGCAGCGCCTGTCAGAATGAAAATAAAGATGAATACCGCTTTTGTCTGAGCTGCGGCAGTCCGAGACCTTCCGGAAAGGCTCCGAAAGCCAAAAAGCCCGGTGCCGAACCGAAAAAGGAAGGCAACAGCCGCGCCATGACGATCCTGCTGCTTGTCCTGGCTCTCCTTCTGATTATCGCCATTGTCGGCATCATCATCTACTTCCCCACTGTCAGCGGCAAAACGGAGCCTGCCAAGGAGGAAAGCGGCGAAAGCAGTCAGCGCCACAGCCGCGGTGAAAAAGCCGCGGACAAGTCCGAATGGGGCGGCTCGAGCAGCTATATCATCGGCGGCGATACCGATGCCGCTCCGGAGAGCTTTGTTCCTTCCTCCGACCAGGCCCTCCCGGTCGAGACGCCCGTTTCCTCTGCGCTCCCTGTCGAAACGCCTGTTCCGACAGCAGAACCGCTCAGCGAGTATCTGATCCCCGGGAGCGACAGCCGCTATATCACCGAGGCCGATCTGAAGGAGCTGAGCTGGGAGCAATGCTGCCTGGCGCGCAATGAGATCTTCGCCCGCCACGGCCGGATGTTCCAGACGCCGGAGATCGCCAGCTATTTCAACAGTAAAAGCTGGTATCACGGCACGATCGCGGCCGAAAACTTCAGCGAAACGGTCCTCAACGAATACGAAAGGGCCAATGTCAATTATATCCGGCAATATGAGACCGCTCATTGGGGAGGTTCTTACTATTGAAACCGACCAGGATCACCAGGCAAACGCTGCGGCGCTGGCTCGCCGTACTGCTTGCTCTGCTGCTCTCGCTGGCGCTGCTGGTACTGATCCCGCTTCTCACGCACCGAAAGCCGGAGCCGGAGCCGAGATTCACCGAGCATCGGCCGCCGCCCAGCGAAGAGCCGTTATTGACGCCCGAACCCGTTTCATTCGAGATGCCGGACCCGACCCTGCCGGAGCAGAACGCCGAACTGCAGGCGCTTCTGGCCGATTTTGTCGAACGTCACCCGGGTACCTGGGATATTTATGTCTACAATCTGACCTACGGTGAGTTCGGCGAATACGCCACGCAGGAGGATTCCCCGATGGTCGCGGCAAGCCTCATCAAGCTCTATATCATGGGTGCTTCGTTCCGGCAGTTCAAACAGGGAAAATTTTACCATGACGAAGCCTGGCCGAGCGTCAAGAAAATGATCATCACCAGCGACAACTGGTGCGCCAAATGGCTGCTCTACCGCCTCGGCGAGGGCGTCGACGAGGCCGCCTTCGACGAAGTCAACAGCTTCGCCTACTCGATCGGCTGCAGAAACACCACGATGAACCGGACCCTGCTGGACACGGACAGCGGCCTGGAGAACTACACCACTGCCGAGGACGTCGCGCTGTTTTACAAGCTGCTCTATCGCTACGAGCTGGTTTCTCCGGAATACTCAGCCGAAATGCTGGATTACCTGAAAGCGCAGACCATCAACGACCGCATCCCCGTCGGGCTTCCTGCCGGAACGGTCTGCGCGCACAAGACCGGCGATCTGGAGCATATCTGCTGTGCTGACGCCGGACTGATCTTCTCCCCCGGCGCGGACTATATCCTTTCCGTCATCAATAACGGTGCCGAAGACGACGCGGCCGCCGCGCAGGCGATCGTCGAGCTTTCCTCGCTCGTGTATGATTTCTTCAATCCCCCGGTCGAGGCGGAAGCGTCCGACGACGCCGGAGCGGTGACAGAACCATAAACAGGATAAACAGCCGGGAAAAGTTTTCCCGGCTGTTTTTGTATTCGCTCTTTTATTTTTTTCGACGACGTGCTACAATTATTTAAAGCAATTTAACCTTCCGTCGTAGATATAGCCGATCCCGGCCAGCTTTTGCTCCAGTTCCTCCCGGGCGATCCCAAGTTCCTCACAGAGATCGTTCAGATCGAGATCTCCGTCGCGCAGCTTTGTATTGACATAGCTCAGCAAAATAAAAGGATCTTTCGGCAGCATACGCTTTCCCCCGCTTTCTTTATTCATGCACGGATTGTAACACAGACCGGACGTTCCGGCAAGTCTGCGCTGCTTCCGTCCAGGAAAGGGCGTGAACACTTGGACAGCTATTCCCGACATCAGAAGATCTGGCGGGTCCTCTACGCGCTCGCGAACCGCTGGATCTGCCGAAAATTCAACATGAAGCATGAGGATCTTGAGCTCGACGGTCCGGTCCTGCTGATCCCCAATCACGTCTGCGCCTGGGATCCGCTGCTGGTGGCCATGAGTCTGCCGAAAAAGCAGATTTACTATGTCGCCAGCGAACACATCTTCCGTCTCGGCTTTGTGACGAAGCTGCTGGACTGGCTCGTCGGACCGATTTCGAGGCGCAAGGCCTCTTCCGGAGCGGACACGGTCAAGGCCTGCCTGCGGCATCTGCGGGATGGTCACTCGATCTGTCTCTTCGCCGAAGGTGAACAGAGCTGGGACGGGCTGACGCAGCCCATCTTCCCCGCCACGGGAAAGCTGGCGCGCAGCTCCGGCGCGACGCTGGTGACCTATCGCCTGGAGGGCGGCTATCTCAGCCTGCCCCGCTGGGGTAAGGGCGTGCGCCGCGGCAGCGTTTACGGACATCCGGTAAACGTCTATCCCCCCGAGCAGCTCAAGGCCATGAGCCCGGCGGAGATCAACGAGGCCATCCAGCGCGACATCTTTGAAGACGCCTGGGAGCGGCAGCGGATCTCGCCTGTCGCATACAAGGGCAAACGCCGTGCCGAGGGCCTGGAAAAGGCGCTGTATCTCTGCCCGCGCTGCCGGAAGATCGGCACGCTGCAGACCGGGGACGACAAGCTCTTCTGCTCCTGCGGGCTGTCGCTTCGCTATGCGGAGACCGGCTTCTTCGAACCGGCGGAGCCCTTTGCCACGATCGCCGACTGGGAGAAATGGCAGCGCGAGGCGCTTCATCATATGCGCAAGCCCGAGGGTGAGCTTTTGTTCAACGACGGGGATATGACGCTGAGCCGGATCGGCGCGGAGCACGCGGAGGAAACGCTCGGCAGCGGCGCGCTGTGCCAGTATGCCGACCGGATCTGCTTCGGCGAACGCGTGTTCATGCTTGCGGATATCAGCATCATGGCGATGGTGCAGGCCAATCTGCTGCTGTTCAGCTGTCAGGACGAATACTATCAGATCCGCTCCGAAAGCGGGGCGAATCTACGCAAATATCTGGAACTGTGGAAGGAGAAATGACATGGATTACTCGGCTTCCAACCATCAACTCTGGGTTTTTATCATTCAGATCGGCCTGATCGCCGGCGCGATCCTGCTGGCGCAGCTGCTGCGTCAGCGCGTGCCCCTGATCCGCAAGAGCCTGATGCCGGTCGCGGTGCTCGCCGGATTTCTGCTTCTGATCGCCAAGTATCTCGGCCTCAGGCTGGACGAACAGATCCTCGAGATGCTTGTGTATCACGGCATCGCGCTGGGCTTCATTGCGATGAGCCTGCGCGTTCCCGTGGGAAAGCAGGACTCAGGCGGGGATCTGACCGGGCTCAAATCCGGCGCGGTCATTGTCAGCACCTATCTGATCCAGGGCATCACCGGTCTTTTGATCTCTCTCTTCCTGGCCTATACCTTTAAGCCCGGTCTGTTCAAGGCCGCGGGCCTGCTACTGCCGATGGGCTACGGCCAGGGGCCCGGCCAGGCCAACAACATCGGCTCCAGCTATGAGGCGCTCGGCTTTACCGGCGGGCGCAGCTTCGGCCTGTCGATCGCCGCGGCTGGCTATCTGGTCGCCTGTATCGTCGGCGTCGTCATTCTGAATATCCTCTCCCGCCGCGGCAAGCTGGGCGTCTCCAAGCGCTCGGAATCGGAACAGCCGAGCGTGGATTTCTTCCAGAGCGAGGATGAGATCCCGGTCTCCGATTCCATCGACAAGCTCTCGGTGCAGGTCGCGATGGTCGTGCTGGTCTATCTGGTCACTTATCTTGCGGCCTGGGGCATCACCTCCGGCATCGCGGCGCTCTCTCCGGGCCTTGCCGGCACGGTGAACACCCTGATCTGGGGCTTCAACTTCATCATCGGATCGGCGCTGGCGATCCTGGTGCGCGTGCTGCTGGAAAAGGCCAAAAAGGCCGGTGTGATCCGCCGCCAGTATCAGAACAACTACCTGCTCAACCGCATATCCGGCTTTTTCTTCGACATCATGATCGTCGCCGGCATCGCCTCCATCCGCCTGGAGGACATTCGCGGGCTCTGGCTGCTGTTCGTGCTGATGGCCGTCGCCGGCGCCGCCGTCACCTGGATCCACCTGCGCTTTGTCTGCAAGGGCGTCTATCGCCCCTACTACTACGAGGGCCTGATCTCCATGTACGGCATGCTGACGGGCACGATCAGCTCCGGCGTGCTGCTGCTGCGCGAGATCGATCCCGACCTGTCCACGCCGGCCGCCAACAATCTGATCACCGGCAGCAGCTTCGGCATCATCCTCGGCGCGCCGATCCTGGTGCTCGTAGGTCTGGCGCCGAAGTCCGATCTGCTCTGCTGGATCACGCTGGGTCTGGTCGCGGTCTACTACGGGCTGCTTTTGCTGTTGATCTTCAAGGCCAGAAAGAAAGCGAAAAAATAAGCCGCTCCCCTCTGTTTTTCAAAATCCGAGTCCTCGGATGTGATAGCATACGCTCGCTGCTGAAACAGGCAGCGAGCGTTTTTTGTTATAGATTCTGCGGATCCGGTCCATAATACAGATATTACAAGGCGGGAGGCGGCTCATGCGCTTTGTCCGGAATCTGGTTTACTCCCTGCGGCGCTATCGTTTTCTGCTGCGGCAGCTGGTGCTGCGCGATTTCAAAGTAAAATACAAGCGCAGCGTCCTCGGCGTGGCCTGGAGCCTGCTGTATCCGCTGCTGACGATGAGCGTGCTGGCCCTCGTGTTTTCCAACGTCTTTCGCTTTTCCACGCCCGGCGTCAGCTATATTGCCTATCTGCTGATCGGGCTGACCTGGTTCAACTATTTCAGCGAGGCCTCCAATCTCTGCATGAGCACGATCGTCGCCAACTTCCCGCTCATCAACAAGGTCTATGTGCCGAAGTACATCTTTCCGCTGTCAAAATGTCTCTTCGTCGGCATGAATTTTCTGCTGACGCTGATCCCGCTTTATCTTGTTATCCTGCTGACCGGGACCGGGCTGTGCTGGCAGCATCTGCTGCTGCCCTACTGCTTTCTCTGCCTGTTTCTGTTCACGCTGGGCCTGGGCTTTTTCCTGGCGGCGGTCTCTGTTTTTCTGCGCGACATGTTTTACATTTACGGCATCGTTCTCTCGCTGTGGATGTATCTCACGCCGGTGATGTACGACATCGACATCATCTCGAACCAAAGGCTCCGCTTTCTGATGTCGCTCAACCCGCTCTATCAGCTGATCCGCTTCGCCCGGACGGTGATCCTGTCGCACGCGACGCCGAGTCCCGCTCAGTTTGCCGCCTGCGCCCTTCCCGCGCTGCTGGCGCTGGCGTTCGGAGCCTGGGTGTTCAAAAAGAAGCAGGATCAATTTGTGTATTACATGTAGGTGTTCGGATGGAACTCCCGATGATCCGGGCGCAGGGCCTGGGGATGCAATTCAATCTCGGCATCGACCGGGGCTTTTCGCTCAAGCAGGGCTTTGTCGACTGCTTTGATCCGAAAAGACGGGCCGAGCGGCGGCGGCGCGCTGAATTCTGGGCGCTGCGCGATCTGAGCTTTTCCGTCTCCCGCGGAGAGGTCGTCGGCCTGATCGGCGCCAACGGCGCCGGGAAATCGACGCTTTTGAAGCTGGTGGCCGGGGTGCTGAAGCCCAGCGAAGGCACGCTGACGGTCCGCGGCAGCATCTGCCCGATGATCGAGCTCGGCGCCGGGATCGACATGGAGCTCACCGCGCGGGAGAACATCTTTCTCAATGCCGCCGTCATGGGCTATTCCGAGCGATTCATCCGCTCGAAATTCGACGAGATCGTCTCTTTCTCGGAGCTTGAGGACTTTCTGGACGTGCCGGTGCGAAACTTTTCTTCCGGCATGACGGCGCGCCTGGCCTTTTCGGTTGCCACGGTCGTGGAGCCGGAGATCCTGATCGTGGACGAGATCCTGTCCGTCGGCGATCTGGCCTTTCAGGCGAAAAGCGAGGCGAAAATGCTGCAGATGATCCACGGCGGCACGACGGTGCTCTACGTCTCCCATTCGACCGCGTCCATCCGCGCGCTCTGCAGCCGGGTCATCTGGCTCGAGCACGGGCGCATGCGGGCGATCGGACCGGCGGATGAGATCTGTTCGCGCTACGAAAACAACGCGCTCCCCTGCCTGTATCCCGGCGCGGCCATGTAAGGACGGAGGATTGAATGACGAAAATACTCTCCCTCGTCGTACCGGTCTATAACACAGAGGCCTGGCTGCGCCGCTGTCTTGATTCCGTGCTGCTCGAGGTGCTTTCGGACGAACTGGAGCTGATCGCCGTCAACGACGGCAGTACGGACGGTTCGCTTGCGATCCTGCGGGAGTATCAGACGCGCTTCCCGGGCATGTTTGTTCTGATCGACAAAGAAAACGGCGGTCACGGCTCCGCGATCAATATCGGCCTGCAGGCTGCCGCCGGGCGGTATTTCCGCGTGCTTGACAGCGACGACTGGTTTGACACGCCGAATTTCCTGCGCTGGATGGCCTGCCTTTCCGATTGTGCGGAAGATCTGATCGTCACGCCCTATTCGCAGGAATACGCCCGAAGTGGAGCGGAGATCGACCATGACTATCCTTTTCTGGAGCACGGGCGGACCTATGCGCCGGAAGACATTGACTGGCAGGAGGGCATGGACTATTTCTGCCTCGCAGCCTCCGCCTGGCGGACGCAGCTGTTGAGAGAATGCGGAATGAAGCTGCCGGACAAATGCAGCTATGTGGACATGGAGTACAATCTCCGGCCCTTCCCCTTCGTTCGCAGTTTTCGTTTTTTTAAGTTCCCGGTCTATCGTTATTATATCGGACGGGCAGAGCAGAGCATGGATCCGGCCGTCATGCGTCGGCAGACGCCGATGCACCAGCGCGTGCTCTGCCGGCTGATCGACTATTACGCGGATCGGGCCGAAAGCCTGAGCGACGGAAAACGGCGCTATATGCTGCTGATGATCTGGTACATGCTGCACACGCACTGCCAGCTTCTCTGCCTGAGAAACGGGGATCGGCTCAAATCCTTCCGCGAGATCCGCGCCCTGGACGCCTGGATCCGAAGCCGATCGCCTGAGATCTACGCCTGGGGCGAGCGCATCCCTTATCTGCGCTTCAGCCGCAGGCTCGGCTACCGCAACGTGCTTCTGGACCGGCGCGTCACCGGGCTTTTGCTGGAGCTGCGGCAGAGCCTGCTCCGCTTGCAGGGATCCGAGGGTCTGCCATGAAACGCATCCTGGTCATCAGCTGGTTCTATCCGCCGATCAATTCCTCGGAGGCGCTCGTCACCGCGAAGCTGCTGAAGTACTCCCGCTATGAATACGACGTCTTTACGCAGGGACGCTCGGAGGCCTGGTCCTACGGGCGCGACCCGGATCTGCCGGCAGGCGGCAATCAGCGCCGCATAGCCGCGGAAAGCGGCGAGCTCAGCCTATGGGCAGAGGAGGCGGTGCGGTTTTTTGAAGCGCACAGGGCGGATTACGATCTCATCATGACGCGCTCAATGCCGCCGGAATGTCATCTGGCGGGTCTGCGCATCAAGCAGCGTTTTCCGGATGTGCGCTGGATCGCGTCCTTCGGCGATCCGATCGCCCGCAACCCCTATGAGATCCTCGGCGGTTTATGGAGTCCCTATTCCTTGAAAAGCCCGATCAATCAAAACCGCTCTCTGCGTTTTCGGCTATCCCCGCTGCGCCTGGTGCGGGACACGATATGGACGCTGCGCAGCGCCTCCGCCGTCCAGCGTCGGCGCATGCTTGAATCGATCGAAGAAAACACACTGCGTCTTGCCGACCGCTTGGTCTTCAACAATACCTCGCAGCAGCAATATATGCTCGGCGGCAAGCGCCGGGAGGACAAATCCGTGATCCTTCGCCACAGCTTCGATCCCGCGCTGTATCCCAAAGCGGTGCCGAACGGAGCGCGGCAAAAGCTTCGTTTCGTCTTTCTGGGTCAGCTCAACGAAATCCGTTCGCCGCAGCCGCTTTTTCAGGCCATTCATATGCTGAAAGAGAGTATGCCGGAACTCCCGGAGCGCGCGGAATTCCTGTTTTTCGGCGAAATGCCCGATGCGGCCCTGGCGTCCGTTCTGCGCCTGGAGATCGGCGAGCTTGTTCAGGTACGCAGGCCGATCTCCTATCGGCAAAGTCTGGCGGAAGCTGCCGCCGCGGACTGGCTGCTGCACATCGACGGCAACATCGGTGCCGTCTGCGGGGAAAATATCTTTTTTGCCGGCAAGCTGGCCGATTACTTCGGCGCGGGAAAGCCGATCCTGGCCGTCACGATGGCGGAAGGCGACGCCGCAGACTGTCTGCGGCGTGCGGGCGCGCTGCTGCTGTCCTTCAGCGTCAACGAGATCAAACAGGCTCTGTTTCAAATCATTTTCCGCGGTAAACGGATCCACATGGACACAGCGTATCTGCAAAGCTTTTCCGCGCCGCAAGTGGCTGCGATCCTGGACGAAAAGGTGGTGAAGCCGCTGCTTTGAGCACGAAACACATCAAAACCCTGATCGTCGGCGGAGGCGTGAGCGGACTCTGCGCCGCGCTGGCTCTGGGACCGGAGACGGCGATCCTCGAAAAAGAGGACAAACCCGGCGGCTACTGCCGCAGCATCCAGCAGGACGGCTTTCTCTGGGACTATGCCGGGCATTTTTTTCATTTTCAAACGGAACCTGGCCGGCGTTTTTTCCTCTCGATGTTTCCGCCCGAGGAGCTGGCGGAACGGGAAAAGAACTGTCAGATCCTCTATCACGGGCACAGGATCGATTATCCTTTTCAAAGCCATATCCATCAGCTTGAGAAAGCCGAGCTGATCGACTGCCTGTATGATCTGTTCCACCGCCGGCCGAAAGAACGCTGCGGCAGCTTTCTGGAGCTTCTGGAGGGCAGTTACGGCCATGCCGTCACCGAAAAGTTCCTGCGGCCGTACAACGAGAAGCTCTATGCCTGTCCGCTCGACACGCTCGATCCCGCCGCCATGGGCCGCTTCTTCCCCGCCGTCGAGCTGTCGGAGATCATCGACAGTATGAAGGGACGCGAAGCGAGCTCATACAACAGCCGTTTTTTCTATCCGAAGGGCGGCGCGGGCGCGCTGATCGAGGCGCTGTGTCGGAAGCTGGAGCCCGGCGTTCTGCTGACCGGACGGCAGCTGGTTTCCGTTGACACCGAACGAAAGCTCGCCTGTGACGACCGGGGCGCATCCTATCACTATGACGTTTTGATCAACACAGCTCCGCTCAACCGCTTCCTGCCGCTGCTCGACCGAGGGGCGATGTCATCGTATGCGAACAGCCTGAGCTGGAACAAGGTGCTGGTGCTGAATCTCGGTTTTGAGCGAAAAGCGTCGGATCCGGCGATCCATTGGCTGTATGTGCCCGGCTCGGAGGCGGACTACTACCGCGTCGGCTTTTACGACAACATTCTGGGCACGGACCGAGCCAGCCTCTATGCGGAGATCGGCTTTGCGTCCGATGCGGTCGTCCGCCCTGAGGCGGAATTGGCGAGTACCCTGCGGGCTTTGCACGCGCAGGGTCTGATCCGGGAGGACAACCGGCTGCTTTCCCATACCGCCCTGCTGATGGATCCGGCCTATGTCCATCTGCGGCCCGATACGGGCGAAACCGTGCGTGTCGTCAAAGAGAGGCTGGCCGAAGCGGATATTGCCTGCATCGGACGATACGGCGGCTGGCGCTACTGCTCGACGGAGGACTGCATGCTCGAGGCCTTCGCTTTGGCCGGGCGGCTGAAAGAACGGTGCAAAGCATGATCCGCGTGCTCAGCATTTTCGGCACCCGGCCGGAGGCGATCAAAATGGCGCCGCTGATCCTGGAGCTGGAGCGCCGCCCGGAGATCCGCAGCACGGTCTGCGTGACCGCCCAGCACCGGCAGATGCTCGACCAGGTACTTGCGCTTTTCGGCATCGTGCCGGACTATGATCTGAATATCATGCACAGGAATCAGAGTCTTTCCGAAATCACAACGGCAGCCTTGCACGGTCTGGAGCCAGTCATCCAAGAGCTTTCGCCCGATCTTCTGCTGGTGCACGGGGACACGAGCACCTGTTTGTCCGGCGCGCTGGCCGCGTATTATCAGCAGATCCCGATCGGGCACGTCGAGGCCGGCCTGCGCAGCTACGACAAATACAGTCCCTTTCCCGAGGAGATGAACCGGCAGATGACCGACCGACTGAGCGATCTGCTTTTTGCGCCGACGGAATTGAATCGGGATCAGCTGCTGCGGGAAGGGATCCCGGCGGAGCGTATCTTTGTCACCGGCAACACCGTCGTCGACGCGCTGCGCCTCACGCTGAAGCACGATGATTCCACGCCGATCCCCTTTGATGCAAAGCCTGATCAGCGCCTGCTTTTGCTGACCGCTCACCGGCGGGAGAACTTCGGCGAACCGCTCCGGCAGATTTACCGCGCCGCGCGGCGGCTGGCCGACAGCTTTGACGATCTGCTGATCCTCTGTCCGCTGCATCCCAACCCCGCCGTCCGAAGCGCCGCGCATGAAATCCTCTCCGGCTGCGGGCGGATCAAGCTGATCGAGCCGCCGGATGTCCTGCGTTTTCACAGACTGCTCGCCCGCGCCTGTCTGATCCTGACCGACAGCGGCGGCATCCAGGAGGAGGCGGTCGCCCTGAACAAACCCGTTCTCGTTTTGCGCGCCACGACCGAGCGGCCGGAGGGCGTCGAGTCCGGCGCGCTGCGGCTGATCGGCACGGATGAGGCATCTGTGTTTCGCGAGGCCAGCCGCCTGCTCCGCGATCCAGACGAGCTCATGAGAATGAGCGCCGCCGTCAATCCCTTCGGTGACGGACACGCCAGCGAACGCATCGCGGACATCATCGAGGCGCAGCTGTCCCCTTACAAAGCAAATGATAAACCTTCTGTTCAAACTACATACGCATATCCGTAAATACGGCCTCTTCGGCTTTACGGATCTAGTGATGCGCACCGTCCGGGCCCGGCTTCGCGCTTTCCTGTCAGGCCGGGTCCGACGCCGGGACGTCCGGCAGAGCATTGCCGGAGACTATGACCGGATCATCCTTTGGCGCTCCGGCTTCGGCTTTTACGCGCCGCTCTACCAGCGGCCCCAGCAGATGGCCCGGGCTCTTGCGCGGCAGCGCTGCCTGATGCTCTACGAGGCGAATCCCCTGACCGACCGCGTGGACGGCCTGAAGGAGCTGGAAACAAACCTTGTGCTCGTCAACTGGCAGTCCCCGCTTCTGCGGCGATCGCTGCTGCGGGAGCTTGAGCATGTACAAAAACCGAAGTATCTGCAGTTCTACTCCGCCAACCGGGAGCTTTCGCTGAGCGAGCTGCAGGCCTTTGTCCGGCGCGGCTGGCACGTCCTGTATGAGTACGTCGACGCGCTGAGCCCCGCGATCTCAGGTACCGCCCGACTGCCGAAAGCGGTCGCGGACAAGTATTTCTATGCCATGACGCATCCCGAAGTCACCGTCGTCGCGACGGCGGAGCGGCTGAGGAAGGCCGTCGTCCGAAGGCGCGGCGCGGAGAATCTGATCCTGGCCTCCAACGGCGTGGATTACGCCTTTTTCCAGCAATGGGATCCCTATGAATTCGAGCCCGCCTTCCGTGCGATCCTGGCGCGCGGACGTCCGATCGTCTGCTATTACGGCGCGCTGGCCGAGTGGATCGATTACGAGCTGCTGCGAACGCTGGCCGGAACCGGGCGCTACAGCGTGGTGCTGATCGGCGTCAAATACGACGCCTCCTTCGACCGGGAGCTGCGCGGCACCGCGGCCGTGGACTACCTCGGGCCGCGGGATTATCGCGTGCTCAAATACTATGCGAGGGCAGCCGGGGTCCTGATCCTTCCCTTTCTGATCAACGAGATCACGCGCGCGACGAATCCCGTCAAGCTCTTTGAGTACATGGCGCTGCAAAGGCCCATTGTCAGTACCGATATCGACGAATGCAGGCGGTATCGCGGCGTGCTGATCGGCAAAACGCAGCCGGATTTCCTTCGGCAGGTGGAACGCGCGCTTTCCCTGCGTGACGACAAGGACTATCTCGCACTGCTCGACGGTGAAGCGCGCGCCAACGACTGGAGAGAAAAAGCGAATACCGTTGTCGAAGCGCTGAAAAAACAGGAAAAGCTCCCGGAAGCATGAACTCCCGGGAGCTTTTCCCGTCAGTATACGGTTTTGATCGTTTCGCGCGCCAAACCGTACTGTCGGCAGAAGGCGTCCAGATCCTCCGGCCGGCGGATCAGCATCACTTCCTGCATGCGTCCGGTATGGCGGTTGCGCATACAGGCCACCTTTTCGCCGGTGCAGATGCTGCTGCGGATGACCGGCTCATAGTCCTCCGGCGGAAACTGCGGCGGCGAAGGCTCTTTCTTTTTCCATCCGAACACGGCGATCTCTCCCTTCGGCTGCTCTCTGAGCCGATTGTAGCACGAAGGCGGCTTTTTGACAATCCGATCAGTTCTGTTTTCGCTTCTTTCGTTCGGCCGGAGGCAGTTTTTCCGGGTTTTCGATGCCGAAGGCCGGATACTGTCCAGTGCACAGAGGCGTTTCGACTGCGGACATGCGCGGAGGCGCGCTCCGATCGCTATTGTTCTTCCTGCGCTTCATGGGATCACCTCACTGATAGCATGCTGAAAACAAAGAAAATTATTCTTGATTGCGCGAGGCAAAGCGCGTATACTTGGCGAAGACAGATTATGGGAGGAAGAAATGGCTACCATCCGATCGTTCATCCGACGGGAGCCGGTGCTGCTCATCGCGGCGTTGGCCGCGCTCGTCAGCTGCTTTTTCGTTCCGCCGGACGCGGCTTATCTCGGCTATATGGACCTGCGCACCCTGGCCCTGCTGTACTGCCTGATGACGGTGGTGGCCGGGCTCCGGCAGGCGGGCCTGTTCGCGCATCTGGCGCATATGCTCTGCCGAAAGGCGGGAAGCCTGCGCGCTATGGCCCTGCTGCTGGTGCTGCTGTGCTTTTTCAGCTCCATGTTCATTACCAACGACGTTGCCCTGCTGACCTTTGTGCCCTTTGCCGTCGTCGTGCTCGGGATGGCCGGACGCGGGAAAGAGCTGATCCACATCGTCGTGCTGCAGACCGTGGCGGCCAATCTCGGCAGCATGCTGACCCCCGTCGGCAACCCGCAGAACCTGTTCCTCTACTCTTACTATGACCTGAGCCTCGGCGATTTCATCCGCATGACCCTGCCGGTCTGGCTGCTGTCTCTGCTGCTGATCGTCGGCGCCTGCCTGCTCTCCGACCGCAGCCGCATGGAGGTCTTCCTTGGTGAGGAGCCCGGCGTCGATAGGCGCGGCCTGCTGCTGTATCTGGCGCTGTTCGTCCTGTGCCTTGCGGTCGTGCTGCGGCTGCTCACCTGGCCGGTGATGCTCGGCATCCTGATCGCCGTGCTGCTGGTCTTCGACCGGAAGCTCCTGCTCAAGGCAGATTTCATGCTGCTGCTAACCTTTGTGGCTTTCTTTGTCTTTGCAGGAAACCTGGCCCGCATCGATGCGGTCAGCATTCTGCTGCGCCGTCTGCTGGAGGGACGGGAGTACCTCGTTTCCGTGCTGGCCAGCCAGGTCATCAGCAACGTTCCGGCGGCGCTGCTGCTGTCCGGCTTCACCGGGGAAAGCCGCGCGCTGCTTCTGGGCGTCAATATCGGCGGCCTTGGCACGCCGATCGCGAGCCTCGCCAGTCTCATCAGCATGAAGCTCTACTCCCACTCCGAGCACGCACATACGGGGCGCTACCTGCTGGAATTTTTCGCCGTGAACCTGCTCCTGCTTCTGATCCTCTCCCTCACGCAGCTGCTCATCTGAAATAATGCATAGAAAAAAGCACCTCTTGACGAGGTGCTTTTTTAGCATCAATAGAAGCGCTTATTCTTGTTCTTGCGGGCGGCTTCGGACTTTTTGCGGCGCTTGACGCTGGGGCTCTGGTAATACTCCTTCTTTCTCAGGTCGGCCAGAACGCCGGACTTGGCGCAGCTGCGCTTGAAGCGTTTCAGAGCGTTGTCCAGAGACTCGTTTTCCTTGACGTAGATTTCAGACATTTATTTCCCTCCCTCCAAATACGCCTGCGGCGCTTTAAGGGCCACGATTTGGCTTTTAACGGGAGCATTATACCTTTAATTCCTGCTTTTGTCAACCGTTACTTTGCCGGTTTCAAAATCAGGTTGATCAGCTTGTTTTTGACGACGATCGTCTTGACGAGCTGCATGCCCTCCATCTGTCGTTTGATCTTTTCGTCCGCGCAGGCGGCGGCGATGACCGTCTCATTGTCCGCGTCCGCCGCGACCTTGATCGTGGAACGAAGCTTGCCGTTGACCTGTACCGCCATCTCGCGGATCGCGTCGACGGTCTTGGCCTCGTCGTACTGCGGCCAGGGCATCTGCATGGCCATCCTGCCGTACCTGGCGGCGAAGCCGGCCAGCTCCCACATCTCCTCGGCGATATGCGGCACGAAGGGACTGAGCAGCAGGATCAGCTGCTCCAGGTCGCCGCGGCTGAGGCCCCTGGCATAGAAATCGTTGACCAGGGCCATCATGGCCGCGATCGCCGTATTCATCTTCAGGCTGTTGATGTCCTCGGTGACCTTTTTGATCGTCTTGTGCACGCTGCTCTCATTGGCAGCGGAGATCACATCGCCGTCCCTGACCATATCAAGCAGGTTGAAGCAGCGGTCGAGGAAGCGCTTGGAGCCCTTGACGGCCTCGTCCGACCAGGTGGCGGTCTTCTCAAAGTCGCCGATGAACATGATGTACAGACGCATCGTGTCCGCGCCGTAGGCCTTGACCACGTCGTCGGGATTGACGACGTTGCCGAGCGACTTGGACATTTTGACCGCCGGGCGCAGCGCCTGGCTGCCGTATTTGGCGATCAGAGCCTGCTTCTCTTCCTCCGATTCCACATTGCCGACATAATGCGGGTTCCTGCCCAGGATCATCCCGTGGCTGGTGCGCTTGGCATAGGGCTCCTTGGTGTGCACGACGCCGATATCGTAGAGGAACTTGTGCCAGAAGCGGCTGTAGAGCAGATGGAGCGTCGTGTGCTCCATGCCGCCGTTGTACCAGTCGACCGGGCCCCAGTACTCCTCGGCCTCTTTGCTGACGAGCTCCTTGTCGTTGTGCGGATCCATGTAACGCAGGAAGTACCAGCTGGAGCCGGCCCACTGCGGCATCGTGTCGGTCTCGCGCCTGGCGGGGCCGCCGCAGCAGGGGCAGCTGGTGTTGACCCAGTCGGTCATCTTGCTCAGCGGGGATTCGCCGTCGTCGGTCAGCTCGTAGGAGTCGACCTGCGGCAGCAGCAGCGGCAGCTCGTTCTCGGGCAGGGGCACCCAGCCGCACTTGTCGCACTTGACCAGCGGGATCGGCTCGCCCCAGTAGCGCTGTCTGGAAAAGACCCAGTCGCGCAGCTTGTAGTTGACCTTTTCGTGGCCGATCCCCTGCTCCTCGAGCCAGGCGGTGATCGCGGGGATCGCCTGCTTGACGGTCATGCCGTTGAGGAAGCCGGAGTTGACCATGATGCCGGTGTCGTCCTTGAGGGTAAAGGCCGCTTCTTCAATGTTGCCGCCCTGTACGACCTCGATGATCTCGCAGCCGAACTTTCTGGCAAACTCCCAGTCGCGGTCGTCATGGGCCGGGACGGCCATGATGGCGCCGGTGCCGTAGGTGACAAGGACGTAGTCGGAGATGAAGATCGGGATCTCCTTGCCGTTGACGGGGTTGATGCCGCGCACGCCCTCGATGCGCACGCCGGTCTTTTCCTTATTGAGCTCGGCGCGCTCAAAGTCGGACTTGTGGGCGGCCTCGTCGACGTAGGCGGCGACGGCGTCCCAGTTCTCGATCTTGTCCTGCCAGCGCTTGACATAGGGGTGCTCCGGCGAGAGGACCATATAGGTCGCGCCGAAGAGCGTGTCGGGGCGGGTCGTGAAGATCAGCAGATCGTCGCCGGCGGTCGTTTTGAAGGTGACCTCGGCGCCGGTGGAGCGGCCGATCCAGTTGATCTGCTGGGTCTTGACGCGCTCGATGAAATCCAGGCCGTCCAGATCGTCGATCAGGCGCTGGGCGTACTTGGTAATGCCGAGCATCCACTGGCTCTTCTCGCGGCGAACGACCTCGCTGCCGCAGCGCTCGCAGACGCCCTCGACGACCTCCTCGTTGGCCAGCACGCACTTGCAGCTGGTGCACCAGTTGACGGGCATCGTGGTCTTGTAGGCCAGGCCGTGCTTGAACAACTGCAGGAAGATCCACTGCGTCCACTTGTAGTAGTTCGGGTCGGTGGTGTCCACGACGCGGTCCCAGTCGAAGCCGTAGCCGAGCATTTTCAGCTGGCGGGTGAAGTTTTCGATGTTCTGCTTCGTGACGATCGCGGGGTGGATATGATTCTTGATGGCGAAGTTCTCGGTCGGCAGGCCGAAGGCGTCAAAGCCGATCGGGAACAGGACGTTAAAGCCCTCCATGCGCTTTTTGCGCGCGACGATATCCATCGCCGTGAAGGGGCGGGGATGGCCGACGTGCAGACCGGCGGCGCTTGGGTACGGGAATTCGATCAGCCCGTAGAACTTGGGCTTGTCACTGCCGGTCTCGGCGGCGTAGGGCTTGACTTCTTCCCAGCGAGCCTGCCATTTCTTTTCAATGGCGGCAAAATCGTATTTCATGACGGATTTCTCTCCTTTATCGTGTTGATCTCTGTCCGTATGCCCCGGTTATCCGGGGCGTCAAAGGGATGAGAGATCCACCACCTCAGAATCGCTCCAGAGACGCTCGAGATTGTAGAACTTGCGCGCCTCGTCCGTAAACACATGCACGATCACGCTGCCGAAGTCCATCAGCACCCAGATGTCGGAGCGCAGGCCCTCGCGGCGCATCGGCGGCTCGCCGGCCTCGGACAGCTCCTTGTCCACCTCGTCCACCAGCGCCTTGATGTGCGTGGAGGAGGTGCCGTTGCAGATGACGAAGTAATCGGCCAGCACGGTCTGTTCTTCGGTTTTCAGGACTTTCACGTCCTTGGCTTTCTTTTCCTCCAGCGCGTGAGCCGCGATGGCGGCGATTTCCCGGGAAGTCAGCATTTGTCTTTACATCCTTTCGTTCTGCTCAAGATAATCCAATGCGATATATGTTGCGGCACAGGGCACAGCGCCCTTTTCTCTGATATGGCGAAGCGTCAGGGCAAAAGCCGTGCGCAGGGCGAGGTCAAGATCCTCCGCGGCGAGTTCGCGCACCTTGTCGATCCCGGGGAAGTCTCTCGTCGGCTCGATGAAATCCGCCAGCCAGACGATCTTCTCCAGCCGCGTCATATCCGGCCTGCCGGTGCAGTGCCAGCGGATCGCCTTTTTTACCGCCTCGGAAACGCCGAAGCGATCTTCCGCGTAGGCCGCCGCCGTAATGGCGTGCAGCACCTCCGGGCTTTCCCGCTCGGAGGGATCCAGGCTGATCCCGTATTCCTCACAGAGTCGAAGCTGGGTCTCAGGATCCAGTTTCTTGGTGATGTCGTGCAGGATCGCGGCTTCCGCGGCAAGCTCGGGGTCCTCGCCCCAGCGCCTGGCCAGCGCCACCGCCTCGTTCTCACAGCCGGCCACATGGGCGATGCGGCTGGGCTTGAGCATGGCGTATGCCTTTTCGCGCAGCCAGCTCAGCTCCGGCTGAGCGCCGTACCAGCGACGGCGGATGATCTCTTCATAGACCTCCGGCTGCAGCCGGTCGGCGCCGAGGCGCCGCGGCAGAAGCTCGCGGATCTCCGCAGAGCTCGTTTCGATCGGCTCGTGCGGCAGGATCCGCACCTGCGCGCCATAGTCGCTGCGGAGCTGCGCCGCTTTCTCCTCCACCTGCTCGAGCTCGCCGTCCGCGCGGCAGAGCACCGCCAGTACGCACTGCTCCAGCAGATAGCGGAAGCGGTACCATTGGTCGAAACAGAGCAGCATATCGGTGCCGATCACCAGAAAGATCTGGTCCTCCGGCTGTTGTTCGCGGATGCGCTCCACGGTGTCCGCCGTATAGCTGACGCCCTCGCGCCGAAGCTCAAGATCGGAGATCTCAACGCCGGGGATCCCGGCGAAGCACAGCTCGCACAGACGGAAACGCTCCTCCGCCGAAGGGCTGTCATCCGGCAGCTCCTTATGCGGCGGAAGATGATCCGGCAGGATCAGCAGCCGATCCGGCCGAAGCAGCTCGACGGCGCTTTCGGCGGCGGCGCGATGGCCGAGGTGCGGCGGGTTGAAGCTGCCGCCGTAGAGGGCGAGCTTCATTTCTTTTTATCCTTCACCAGCTCTATTTTCGGCTCCTTTTCGTTCCTTTTATACAGGACGAACTTGGTACCGATCACCTGTACCTGCTCGGCCCTGCAGGCCACGGAAAGCGCGTCGCAGGCCTCGCGCGCGGTGAGCATGGAGTTTTCCAGCACCTTGCCCTTGACGAGCTCTCTGGCCTTCAGGGCGCTCGTCACGGAGGCGATCAGGTTCTCGGTGATGCCGCCCTTGCCCACCTGGATGATGGTATCCTCCGCCGCGGCCAGGCCGCGCAGCTGGGAACGCTGTTTGCTTGTCAATGCCATTTCTTTTCCCTCACGATTTAAACAATGCGGTCACGAAATTGTTGCGGTCAAAGGGGATCAGATCGTCGATCCCTTCGCCGACGCCCACATACTTGACCGGGAGTTTCAGCTCCTCGGCGATCGCAAAGACGATGCCGCCCTTGGCGGTGCCGTCCAGCTTTGTGAGCACGATGCCGGTGATGCCGGCGGTGTCCAGGAATTGCTTGGCCTGGATCAGACCGTTCTGACCGGTCGTCGCGTCGAGCACCATCAGGGTCTCCACGTCCGCCTCCGGCAGCTCGCGGTCGATGATGCGGCGGATCTTCGCCAGCTCGTTCATCAGATTCTGCTTGTTGTGCAGGCGGCCGGCGGTGTCGATGATGACGACGTCGGTGCCGCGGGCCTTCGCCGCGCAGAGGCCGTCGTAGACCACGGCGGCGGGATCGCTCCCCTCCTCGTGGCGGACGAGCTCCGCCCCGGCGCGCTCGGCCCAGATGGCCAGCTGCTCGGCGGCCGCGGCGCGGAAGGTATCGCCTGCGCAGAGCAGCACCTTCTTGCCCTGGTCCCTGAGCTGACGGGCCAGCTTTCCGATCGTCGTCGTCTTGCCGACGCCGTTGACGCCGACCATCAGGATGACCGAGGGCTTCGTATCGAGCTTGAGCTCCGCGTTCCCGACCTCGAGCTGGTTCGTGAGCAGCTCGATCAGTCCCTCGCGGGCCTCGTATCCCTTCCGGAAACGGCGCTCCCAGGTCAAACGCTTCATGCCCTTGACGAGCTTTTCCGCGGTCTCGCCGCCGACGTCGGAGAGCACCAGCAGCTCTTCCAGATCGTCGTAGAAATCCTCGTCGTCCGGGGCGTAGTCCTGAAACAGAGCCTCCAGCTCCTGCATGTTCCTGCGGGTCTTGCTCAGACCCGAGAAGATCTTATCGAAAAATCCCATTGCGGTTTATTCCTCCATGCTTTTCTGCGCGGCTTCCAGATCCAGCTCGATGACCGTGGACACGCCTTTTTCCTGCATCGTAACGCCGTAGAGCATGTCCGCCTCCTCCATCGTGCCGCGGCGGTGCGTGATCACCAGAAACTGCGTTTTGTCCGCCATGCGGCGCAGATAGGACGCGAAACGGTTGACGTTCGCCTCGTCCAGCGCAGCCTCGATCTCGTCCATCACACAGAAGGGCGTGGGGCGCACCTTCAGGATGGCAAAATACAGGGCGATGGCGACGAAGGCCATCTCGCCGCCGGACAGCAGACTGATCGTGCTCAGAGACTTGCCGGGCGGCTGCACCTTGATTTCGATGCCGCATTCGAGCACATTGTCCTCGTCCTCCAGCATCAGCGCGGCCTTGCCGCCGCCGAACAGCTCCCGGAAGGTCTCGCGGAAACAGAGGTCGATCTCGCGGAACTTCTCCACGAAAACGTCCTTCATCTCTCCTGTCACATCGCGGATGATGTCCAGCAGCTCCTTCTTGGCCTTGTCCACGTCGTCCCGCTGGCCGGTCAGGAACTCATAGCGGCTGCTGACGCGCTCATACTCCTCGATCGCGCCGAGGTTCGGCGTGCCGAGGGCGCTGATCTGACGGCGCAGCTCGCCGATCTCCTTGTTCCAGCGCGTAACGCTGTCCACCGGCTGGCGCAGCGCCATCGCGGCGCTGTGGCTGAGCTCGTAGTTGTCCCAGAGCTTGTCGAGGATCTGCTTTTCCTCCATCTCGGCGGAGAGCTTGCGCTGCTCCTGCCGGGCGATGCGGCGCTCAAGCTCGATGATCTCGGCATTGCGCTGCTGCGCTTCCTTCTCGGCGCGCGTGCGGCGGCCTTCGAGCTCGAGCCGCGCTTTGCTGACGCTGCCGATTTCGTCGCGGACGGCCTGCGCCGCGGCGCGGAGCTTCTGCAGCTCTTTCTCCTTTTGTCGGATCTGCTCCTGCAGCGCCGTGATCTTGTCTTCCTCGGCCTGGACCGCGCGCTGACGGCTCTCGCTGTCGCCGCTCAGGCTGTCCAGCAAAAGCTGCAGCTGGTGGACGGCGCTCTGCGTCGTGCGCTGCTCGGCCTCCAGAGAGGACTTTCTGCTAAGCAGGGCGGTCTGGTCCTCCAGCGCCATATCGAGCTGATACCGCAGACCGGACAGCTGGCTTTTCGCGCGATCCAGCTCCGCCTGGCAGGTTTTTTCCTGCGCGGCGATCTTCTCGCGCTGCTTTCTGAGCTTCTGCAGCTCGTTGGCGCGGGAGAGGATGCCGCTGCCCTTGGCGGCGCTGCCGCCGGTCATGGAGCCGCCGGCGTTGATGAGCTGGCCGTCCAGGGTCACGATGCGCAGGCGGTTGCCGTTCGCCTTTGACATGCGGATCGCGTCTCCCAGGCTCTCGGCCACGACGGTACGGCCCAGCAGATTGTTGAAAATCTCGGTGTATTGCGGATCAAAGCGCACAAGCTCGACCGCTATGCCGACGAAACCGGGATCGTTCACCGGTGCGTCGCGCATCACGCTGCCGCGGATCGTGTCCAGCGGCAGGAAGGTCGCACGGCCCGCGTCCTGCTTTTTCAGCAGCTCGATCGCGCTGCGGCCGTCGTTCTGCGTATCGACGACGATGTTCTGGGCCGCGGCGCCCAGCGCCGTTTCGATGGCGAGCGCGCATTCCTCGTCCGCACGCAGGAGATTGGCCGCCGGCCCGTGCACGCCGCGCAGCGTGCCGCGTCCGGCTTCCTGCATCACGGTCCTGACCGCGCGGGAATAGCCCTCATAGTCCTTTTCCATCTCGCTGAGCATGTGGATGCGGGCGTCCGTGCTGCGGCCGTCGACCGCGAGTTTCGTCGCCCTGTCGCTCAGCGCCTGCAGGCTCTCTTCCCTGCTCCTGAGCTTCATGCGGCAGCCGTCGAGGACGTTGCCGTTGGCGGTGATCTCGTCCTGTACTTCGCGCAGGTCGTTCTCCAGCGCCTCAATGCGCGTCTGATTGCCTTCGATCTGCTCGCGCAGCTCCCGCACGCGCGTCTCCTGCTCGGCCATATCCAGCAGCATCCGCTGCAGGCCGTCCCTGGTGTTTTTCACGCTGCCGCGCAGCACGGCGGCCGCGGAATCGCATTCGTTTACCGCAGACTCCGCCGCGGACAGACGGTCGCGGATCTGCTCGGTCTCCACGTCCTTCTGATGCATGCGCTCGCTGATGCTCTCGGAGGAGGCGTACAGCGCCTCCAGAGAGGCCTTTGCCTGCTCCAGGGACTGTCTGGTCTGCTCGTATTCGAGCGCGACGTTCTCCGACTGCGCGTGCAGCTTTTCGAGCGTCAGCATCCAGACGGAGATCTCCTTGACGCGCAGCTCATCGCGCAGCAGGAGGTATTGTCTGGCGATTTCGGACTGCGTTTTCAGCGGCCCGACCTGCAGCTCCAGCTCCTCGATCTTGTCGTTGATGCGCACGAGGTTTTCCTCGGTTTTTTCCAGCTTGCGCTCGGCCTCCTCTTTCCGGTAGCGGAAGCGGGAGATGCCGGCGGCCTCCTCAAAGACCTCGCGGCGGTCGGTGCTGCGGGAGGAGACGATCTCCGCGATGCGGCCCTGCCCGATGATGGAGTAGCCGTCGCGTCCGAGGCCGGTATCCATCAGCAGGCTGTGCAGATCCTTCAGACGAACGGATTCCCGGTTGATGAAGTACTCGCTCTCGCCGCTGCGGTAATAGCGGCGGCTGAGCATGATCTCCTCGTTGTCCGAGTCGAACATCCGGCCGGAATTATCCAGGATCAGCGTGACCTGCGCGAAGCCGAGCTTGCCGCGCTTTTCGGTACCGCCGAAGATCACGTCCTCCATCTTGCTGCCGCGCAGCGCCTTGCTGCGCTGCTCGCCCATAACCCAGAGGATCGCATCGGCTATATTCGATTTTCCCGAGCCGTTTGGGCCGACGATGGCGGTGATCTCTTTTTCAAAACTGAGCCTCGTCTTGTCCGGGAAGCTTTTGAAGCCTTGAATTTCCAGTGCCTTTAAGTACAAAACTCTAACCCTCGTTTATGACAATTTAACTAAATTATTATATCGCGTATTTTACGTTTTTTCAATGGACAGCACTTCGATTTCTGCGCTGATCGACGGATTCGGATGAACAATCAGCTCTTTGAGCCGAAATGCATCGATCAAAGCGGAAACATTGCGCCGCCGTTGGCCCAGCATCTGCGACAGCAGGCGCGGCTGCACGCCCATGATGACCCGGCTGCCGGGTTCGACGCCCTGCAGCAGCGCTTCGGCCTTTTCCAGCAGGATCTGCGAGCGCACCAGCTCCCCCAGCGCCGGGTGATAGGCCCCGGCGACCGCCGCGCCTCCCGATAATTCCTCCGTAGGATTCAGCCCCAGGCGGAGCACCGGGATCCCGGCCTCTTCAAAGAGCGGCAGGATCTTCGCGCAGAGGCGCACGGCGTCTTCGACCGTATGCTCGCAGTACTGCCCGCGCCGCCAGAGCTCATACAGCGCCGTATCACGCACGATCACGGTGGGATAGACGCGTACCCCATCCGGCCGCAGCAAGACGATCTCCCGCGCGGTGGCGAGGCTCTGTTCCCCGCTGTCGCCGGGCAGACCGGTCATCATCTGCAGAATGAGCGAAAAGCCCGCGTCCTTCACCATACGGGAAGCGCGGCGCACATCCTCCGCCGTGTGTCCGCGGCCGGAAAGCCGCAGCACTTCGTCGTCCAGCGACTGGGCGCCGAGCTCGACGGTCTGCACGCCATAGCGCTTCAGACGCTCAAGTACCGCTTCGTCGATCGCGTCGGGTCGGGTGGACAGGCGGATCGCGCTGATTTTCCCCTGCAGGACCCCCTCCTGCGCCGCAGAAAGCAGCTCTTGCTGCTGCGCCTCCGGGATCGCCGTGAAGCTGCCGCCGTAGAAGGCCAGCTCCCGCTTTGTCCCGTCGGACGGCACCGCGGCCAGCAGTTCCCTGACCTTCCGCGCATCGGCGGGCTCCGTTTCGCCGGAGATGCGGCGTTGGTTGCAGAAGACGCAGGCATGGGGGCAGCCCAGATGCGGCACGAAGACCGGCAGGATCGAGGCTCTGGCGCTCACGCGCGGTACTCCCCGAGCGCGGCGCGGGCTGCCATCTGCTCGGCTTCCTTTTTTGTGCGGCCCGTACCTTCGCCGGCGGGCACGCCGTTGATGCTGACGCGGAAGGAAAAGCGCTTGTCATGGTCCGGGCCGGATTCTCCGATCAGCTCATAGGTAATGCTCCGGCCGGGCTGCTGCTGAACGAGCTCCTGCAGCTCGGTCTTATAGTCCGCGCCGCGGTGCTCCTCGCCGATCTCGGCGTCCTGCAGCAGGCGCTCCAGGATAAAGCGGCGCGCCGCATCCAGTCCGCCGTCCAGATACAGCGCGGCGATGATCGCCTCCACCATATCGGCGAGGATGGAGGGCCGTTCCCGGCCGCCGCTGCGCTCCTCGCCGCGGCCGAGACGCATATAGTCCCCCAGCCCGAGGCTCAGCGCGACGCGGTGCAGGCTCGCCTCGCAGACGAGCTCCGCACGCAGGCGGGTCATGCGCCCTTCCGGCAGCTGCGGTTCCTGATGATACAGAAAGTCCGCCGCGGTCAGGCCCAGGATCGAATCGCCCAGAAACTCCAGCCGCTCATAGCTTTCCGCGTCCCCATGCCGCTCGTTGGCATAGGAGCTGTGCGTCAGCGCGGTCTCCAGCAGCCGGAGATCATGAAACCGATATCCGATTTTTTCTTCCAGCTTATGCATGTTCGCTCTCGATCTTCATGGCGTCGATGTTGTTTTCGATCTCGGCGATGATGCCGCTTTCGGCAAAGGCTTTCGCCTGGCGGATCGCCGCAAAGAAGCTGGCGGCGTTGGAGGAGCCGTGCGCCTTGATCACCGGCTTGCCGATGCCGACGAAGGCCGTGCCGCCCACCTCGTTGACGTCCATCGACTTTTTCATCTCGCCGAGGTCCTTTTTCAGGACGGCGGCGGCCAGCTTGTTCTTCGTGCTCTTGTAAAACACGCCCTTGAGCGATTTCATCATGTACTTGATGACGCCCTCGGTGCCCTTGAGCAGGACGTTGCCGGTGAAGCCGTCGGTCACGACAACGTCGACCCTGCCGCTGAACACGTCCGTGCCTTCGATATTGCCGATGAAATGGATACGTCCCTCGTCTGCGGCCGCTTTCAGCAGCGAAAAGGCCTCGTGCTGCAGCGTGCCGCCCTTTGTATCCTCGGTGCCGACGTTAAGAAGCCCGACGCGGGGTTCCTCGCAGCCCATCATCTTCTTCGCGTAAAAGCTGCCCATATAGGCAAACTGCAGCAGATACTCCGGCGTACACTCTACGTTCGCGCCGCAGTCGATCAGCATCACGCCGTGCTCGCCCGCGGGCAGCACCGGCGCCATCGCCGCGCGGCGGATGCCGCGGATGCGTTTGACGATCAGGGTCGCGCCGGTCAGCAGAGCGCCGGTGGAGCCGGCGGAGACGACCGCGTCGCCCTTGCCGTCCTTCAGCAGATGCAGCGCCACCGTCATCGAGGCGTCCTTTTTGCGGCGGGTCGCCGTGCTGGGATCGTCCTCCATCGTGATCACGTCGCGTGCGTCGACGATCTCAAGCTCCTCGCAGCCCTCGTTTTTCAGGCACTCGCGCACGGCCTCCTCGCGGCCGACCAGCGTGATCTCCACGCCGAGCTCCCGGTGAGCGCGGACGGCGCCCCGGACGATCTCCTCGGGCGCGTTGTCGCCGCCCATCGCGTCAATGATGATCTTCAATGTGGAAAACCTCCTTGTTCATGAGCTCGTCGATGATGGCGAGGGAGCGCTCGGAAATGGCCGCGTTTTTGTTGCGCTTGCCCTTGACGCGGTGGCCGAGCGGCAAAATGATGCCGAAATTGATGTTCATCGGCTGGAAATCGCCTACGCTGCCGCCGGAAATATAGAGGCCCAGCGCGCCGATGGCGGTCTCCTGCGGGAAATCCACCGGCGGCAAATTGAGCGCGCGGGCCGCGGTCTCGATGCCGACCAGCATCCCGCTGGCCGCGGACTCCACATAACCCTCCACGCCGGTCATCTGGCCGGCGAAGCTGATGCGCGGCTCGCTCCGCAGGCGGTAATAGCGGTCCAGCAGCTGCGGGCTGTTGAGATAGGTGTTGCGGTGCATCACGCCGAAACGGACGAATTCCGCGTTTTTAAGCGCCGGGATCATCGTGAACACGCGCCGCTGCTCGGCCCAGGTCAGATGCGTCTGGAAGCCGACCATGTTGTACAGCGTCCCGTCCGCGTTGTCGCGCCGGAGCTGGACGACCGCGTAGTTTTCCTTCCCGGTGCGCGGGTCCTTCAGGCCGACCGGCTTGAGCGGCCCGTAGCGCAGCGTATCCACGCCGCGGCGCGCCATGACCTCGACCGGCATGCAGCCCTCGAAGACCCCGCCGTCGTCAAAGCCGTGCACCTCCGCTTCTTTGGCGGAAGCGAGCTCCGTCACAAAGGCGAGATACTCGTCCCTGTCCATCGGGCAGTTTACATAATCCGCCGTTCCTTTATCGTAGCGGGAAGCGAAAAAGGCGCTGTCCATGTCGACGCTCTCGAGCGTGACGATCGGCGCGACGGCGTCGTAAAAGTGCAGGTCGCTCTCCGGGCAGCGCCGGGCGATCGCGTCGGCGATCGCGTCGCTCGACAGGGGGCCGGTGGCCACGACCACTTCCCCCTCCGGGATCTCGGTAGCCTCGGCCTCGACGACCTCCACGTTCGGGTGGCTGCGAAGCCGCTCGGTGATCGTGCGGGCAAAGCCCACGCGGTCCACGGCGAGCGCGCCGCCGGCCGCGACGCGGTTGAGGTCGGCGCTGGCCATGATCAGCGAGTCCATCCTGCGCATTTCAGCCTTCAGGAGGCCGACGGCGTTCGTCAGCTCGTCGCTGCGCAGGGAGTTGGAGCAGACCAGCTCGCCGAAATAGGCCGAGCAGTGCGCCGGGGTCATTTTATGCGGCTTCATCTCGACCAGGCGGACATGGATGCCGCGTTTGGCAAGCTGCCAGGCGCATTCGCTGCCGGCAAGGCCTGCGCCGAGAACGGTGACGGTTTTCATCGCTTACTCTTCTTTCTTCGCGGTCTTTTTCGCCGCGGGCTTCTTCGTCGTCTTTTTCGCCGCGCCCTTCTTCGCGGCGGGCTTTTTCGCCGAAGCCGCCTTTTTCTTGTAACTCCGCTTGTCCTCGGGCACGAAGTTCGGGCAGGCCTCGTTGATGCAGAAGGATTTCAGCGGACCGCGCCCGCTGCGCTTGAACATGGTCTTACCGCAGGAGGGGCAGAAGTCCTTGGTCGGCACGTCCCAGGTGATGAAGCCGCAGTCCGTGCCGCGCTCGCAGGCGTAGAACACGTAGCCCTTCTTCGAGGTGCGCTTGAGGATCTTGCCGCCGCACTTCGGGCAGCGGCCGGGCATCTCGACGACGATGGGCTTGGTGAAGGTGCAGTCCGGGAAGCCGGGGCAGGCCAGGAAATAGCCGAAGCGGCCCTTCTTGACCACCATCTGGCGGCCGCAGACCTCGCAGACCTCGTCGCTGAGCACGTCGGGCACCTTCAGGCGCACGCCGCTCAGCTCAGTCTCTGCCTTGCTCATCTCGGCGTCGAAGCCCTCATAGAACTCGGAAAGGACCTCGCGCCACTGCGCCTTGCCGCTCTCGATCTCGTCCAACTCTTCCTCCATGCGGTTGGTGAACTTGAGATCCACGATGTCGGCAAAATGCTCCTTCATCAGGCCGGTGACGACCTCGCCCAGCGGGGTGGGACGGAGGTATTTGCCTTCCTTGATGACGTAGTCATGGGCCGTGATGGTGCTGATAGTCGGCGCGTAGGTGGAGGGACGGCCGATGCCCTTTTCCTCCATCGCGCGGATCAGCGTCGCCTCGGTATACCGGGCGGGCGGCTGGGTGAACTGCTGATCCGGGATCATCTTTTCCAGGTAGAGCTTCTCGCCCTCGCTCAGGCTCGGCAGGGGGTTGGAGATCTCGGCGCTTTCCTCGTCCCGGGCCTCCTCGTAAACCGCAGTATAGCCCTGGAACTTCAGCTCCGAATAGTTGGCGCGGAAGCTGTGTCCCGCGGACAGCACGTCGACCGCGACGTTGTCGTAAACGGCGTTCGCCATCTGGCTGGCGGTGAAGCGGCCCCAGATCAGGCGGTACAGACGATACTGCTCCTGTGTCAGGTCCTTGCGCACCAGATCCGGCGTCAGGTTGATGTCCGTCGGGCGAATGGCCTCGTGCGCGTCCTGGGCGCCCGCTTTCGTCTTGTAGCGGCGCGGGTGGCCAGGATAATAGGTGTCGCCGTAATGCGAGGTAATGAATTCTCGTGCGCTGTAGAGGGCCTCGTCGGACAGGCGCAGGGAGTCGGTACGCATATAGGTGATCAGACCGATGCTGCCGTGACCGCTGATCTCCACGCCCTCATAAAGCTGCTGGGCGATGGACATCGTGCGCCGCGGCGTCATGCCGAGGCGGCGGGAGGCCTCCTGCTGCAGCGTGGAGGTGATGAAGGGCGGGGCCGGGCTGCGCTGCTTCTCGCCGCGCTTGACGGAATCGACGGTGAAGGGCTTGTCCTGCGTGTCCGCGATGACGGCCTTGACCTCGTCCTCATTGTGCAGCTCGACCTTCTTGCCGCTGCGGCCGAAATAGCGCGCGGTGAAGGAGGGCGTTTCGTCGCCGCGGCCAAGCACCGCGTCCAGCAGCCAGTATTCCTCGCTGACGAAATCGCGGATCTCCTCCTCACGGTCGACGACCATGCGGGTCGCCACGCTCTGCACGCGGCCGGCGGAGAGTCCCTTCTTGACCTTTTTCCACAGCAGCGGGGAGAGCTTGTAGCCCACGATGCGGTCCAGGATGCGGCGCGCCTGCTGGGCGTTCACCAGATCCTCGTCGATATCGCGGGGCTGCTGGATGCTCTCGGTCACGACGCGCCTGGTGATCTCGTTGAAGGTCACGCGGCGGGCCTTTTCATCCGGCAGCTCCAGCAGCTCCTTCAGATGCCAGGAGATCGCCTCGCCCTCGCGGTCCGGGTCGGTCGCCAGATAGACCGTTCTGGCGTTTTTCGCCTCGGTCTTCAGCTCTTTGATCAGCTCGCTCTTATCCTTGACCGGGATATACTGCGGCTCGAAGCCGTGCTCGATGTCCACGCCCATCTTGCTCTTCGGCAGATCGCGCAGATGGCCCATCGAGGCGCGGACCTTATAGCCCGTTCCCAGGTATTTTTCGATCGTTTTTGCCTTCGCCGGTGATTCAACGATCACCAGATCCTTTGCTCTTGCCATGCTGTGTCCTCACTTTTTTGTGATTTTCAAGGCGACGCGGCGACCCGCCTCCCGGCGGATGAAGCCCTTGATCTCCAGTACCGTCAGCTGGGCCAGCACCTTGGCCGCCCCGAGCCCGGTCGTCTCCACGATATCGTCGATATGCGTCGCGTCCTTTTCGATCGCGGAGATGATCTTCAGCTGATCCTCGCTCAGACGGCTCAGCTGTTCTTTCCAGTCAATATAGCCCCGCTCCTGTCCGCTGTCAACGGCTTTTTTCTGCGCTGCCGGCGGCGCGGGACTCGCGGGAAGCTCCTTCCCTGCCGCCTTCTGCTCCGCGGTGCGTTCCAGCATCGTCCTGCTGTTTTTCGACTCGTCAACCCGGCGGATCCTGTCCGGATAGAGGCCGACGAATTCGCTCATCACGTCCCAGGCGCAGGTCACGGGCGTCGCCCCGTCCTTGATCAGGCGGTTCGTACCCACGCTGTTGACGGCGTTCACGGCGCCGGGAACGGCAAATACTTCTTTCCCAAGTTCCAGCGCCTCCTCCGCGAAAAGCAGCGCGCCGCTCTTTTCCGGAGCCTCCACCACGACCACGCCGATCGAAAGACCGGCCGTGATGCGGTTGCGCTCCCGGAAGAAATAGCGCTGGGAGACGGTGCCGGGCGCATATTCGCTCAGCAGCAGGCCGAAGTCCGCTACCTGGCGGGCCAGCCAGCCGGTCGCCTCCTGATGCGAGGTCCCCAGCACGCCGACACAGCCGCCGCCTGCTTCCAGTGCGGCCTTGGCCGCCTCGCCGTCGACGCCCATTCCGAGGCCAGAGAGCACCGTGCCGCCGCTGCGCACGATCCCGTTTGCGAGCGTTCGCGCCAGCCCGAGCCCATAGGGCGTCGCCCCGCGTGTGCCGACCACGGCGATGGCGGGCTCATCGTCCAGATCGCGCAGCCTCCCCTTCGCATAGAGCACCGGAGGCGGCGCGTAGATCTGCTTCAAGCGCCGCGGATACAGGGTATCCTGCAGGCAGATCACGGAGAGATTTTGTTCCTCGCAGGCGCCAAGGATCCGGTTGGCCGCGCGCAGATCCCGCTGCTCCAGCGCCTCCGCGGCAAGCTCGCGCAGGCCCTCCACGCGGGAGAAATCCCCCTTCGGAGCGAAAAAGGCCGCCTCCGGATCGCCGTAGACCCGGAGCACCGCCGTCTTCTCGCTCGGCCGGAGCTGGTCCAAAGAGGCCAGCCAGACCCAGTATTTCACAGAAGCCATGCCGTTCCTCCCTGTCAGCGGGTCATTTCCCACATGACGATCGAAGCCGCCACCGCGGCGTTGAGCGATTCGCTGTCCGGATTCATCGGGATGATGAGCTGCCCGTCGCAGAGACGGAGCAGTTCTTCGCTGAGCCCCTGTCCCTCGCTGCCGATCGCAACGGCGGCGTTTTTCAGAGAAAGCCCGCGCAGGTCGCGCGCATCCTCGCTGAGCGCCGCGCCGTACAGCGGGAGCTGCTGGTCGCGGAGAAAGCCGCCCAAATAGACCCGCTCGACGCGCAGGACCTTCTGCCGGAAGATCGCGCCCATCGTGGCGCGCACCGTTTTCGGCTGATAGAGATCGGCGCAGCTTCCGGTCAAAATGACCGCGTCGATGTTCAGAGCGTTGCCCGTGCGGATCACCGTGCCGACGTTGCCCGGATCCTGTACGTTTTCCAGAACGATCGCATTCCGGAGCCTGCCCGGCTTGCCGCAGCCGCGGATCGCGACCGCAAAAAGCGGACCCGGGCTGTTTTTCATCGGCGAGGCGTAATCGAAGAGATCGCCCGGGGCAATGTATTGCTCGCAGCCGTCCAGACCCTCGAGGTCCTGCGGCGCGTCCCGCCACAGGATCGAAACGACTTTCGCGCCGAAGCGCAGCGCCTCGCGCAGGGTCTTCATGCCGTCGCAGAGATACTGCCCCTGCTCGCGGCGGTAGTCCCCGTCGTCGGCCAGGCGGCGCAAATGGCGGATATATGCGGTTTTTCGGGATGTCAGAGTCTCCAAATCAGCGCCCGCTTTCCGGTTTTTGATAGTTTTCCATAACAATGTATTATGATACACATTTTTTTCTATTTTGCAAGAGAAAAACATGATCCCCCGCATGATAAAAATGCGGGGGATCCGGCCATGTATTTTGTTTAAAATGCGCCTCTCGCTCGCCTGTCAGTCCTTTCGAGCCAGCGTCGCCCAGAAGCAGGGCGCGCCGTGCTCGTGGAGAAAGCCGCTGCCGTTCGTGTCGTCATAGACGTCCAGCAGCCGGAAGCCCGCCTGGAGCTGACCGCCGATCTGCTCGCCGATCGTGTGGGAAAACTGCACGCCGCAGTCGTCGCGCAGCAGCAGCTCCATCTGCGCGGGATCGGCCAGCGGGTCGAAGGGCAGCCTGTTGACCACGCGGTCCGGCTCGTCCTCGTTGAAAAGATAGTTGAAGCCGTTGTCCAGTCCGGCCATCAGCAGACCGCCGGGCTTGAGCACCCGGTAACACTCTTTCCAGAGGGGCAGCAGCTCGCGGATGTAACAGTTGGAGACCGGATGCACGATCAGGTCGAAGCTTCCGTCGGCAAAGGGCAGGGGCCTGGTCATATCGGCGCGGACGCACTCGATCTCATAGCCCTCGCGCTTCGCGACGAGCCGCTCGGATTCGATCTGCCGCTCGGAATAGTCCAGCACGGTGCAGCGCGCGCCGCGCGCCGTCAGCACCGGCATCTGCTGACCGCCGCCGGCGGCGAGGCCGAGCACCCGCGCGCCCTCGAGCGGCGGGAACCATTCGCGCGGTACGGGCTTTGTCGGCGTGAGACCAAGATGCCAGTCGCCGTTTTTCGCTCTCTCATACTCCTCGTGGGAGATCGGCACGCCCCATTCCCAGCCCTCTTCGACCCAGCGGTCGATCGTTTCGGCGTTGAGCGCGGTGTAATCAAAGCTGTCCATCGAGCTTCTCCAGCAGCGCGCGCAGCGCCTTGCCGCGGTGGCTGATCTTGTTCTTTTCCCCCGGAGGGAGCTGCGCGTCGGTGCAGCCGCGGTCCGGCAGATAGAAGATCGGGTCGTAGCCGAAGCCGCCCTCCCCCGCGGGCTCATAGGCGATCTGCCCGTAGAGGCGGCCCTCGGCGCTGAGCTCGCGCCCGTCCGGCCAGGCCAGGACGACGACGCAGGCGAAGTGTGCCCCGCGGTCTTTCACGCCGCGCAGCTTTTCAAGCAGCAGGGCGTTGTTGGCCTCGTCGTCCCCGTGCTCGCCGAAAAAGCGTGCGGAATAGATGCCCGGCGCGCCGCCGAGCGCGTCCACGCAGATCCCGCTGTCGTCGGCCAGCGCGCAGCAGCCGGAGAGCTCCGCGATCTCGCGCGCCTTTTTGCGGGCGTTATCGAGGAAAGTCTCCCCGTCCTCGACGGTCTCATGCTCGATCCCCGCCTCGCACAGCGACTGGATCTCGTCAAAGCGGTCGCCGAGGATCTCCTTGATCTCCTTCAGCTTTTTCTGGTTGTTGGACGCAAGGATCAGTTTCATGGCATTCTTCTCCTGTGTTTTTTCTTCATTTTATCCCATCGCTGCCGATGCGTCAAGTCGTGCCGCCAACCGGTCTGAACTGAAAAAGCTGAGCTTTTGCACTTGAATTTTCCATAAACGCGTGTTATACTGCGAATACTGAAACGCGGATGTAGTTCATCGGTAGAACTCCGGCTTCCCAAGCCGATAAGGTGGGTTCGACTCCCATCATCCGCTCCAGAAAACAGCCCGCCTCCGGCGGGCTGTTTTAACATCGGGAAAGGAGGGCTGTGCATGGACGAAAAGCGTTTTCCCACAGCGGAGGAACTGAACGGAATCCTCTTGCGCTTCGGGCTGGCGGAAGGAAAGCTTGAGCAGTTCAAGGACGAGGAAGACGGGAATCCCTACGCCGTGTGGCACGTTCGGAGCGAGAGCGGCGACTTCGTGCTCAAGCGCGCCAAAGCGTTCGAGGCGGAAGTCTATCGCAGCTTTTTTCCGGTCAAAAAGTCCTACGCGCCGATGCTGCTCGGCTCCGTTTCGGAAGGCGGCGGCACCTATCTCCTGCTCGAATACTGTCCGGGCAAGGATCTCTGCCGCTGCGACCGCGAAAGGCTCAAGCTTGCCCTCGACGCGCTCGGCGCGATGCAGAACGAATACTGGCAGCGCGAGGAGCTTTACGGCGCGGCCTGTACGCTTGACCGGGCGCTTGAAGGGATCAGAAACCGCGGCCGCTGGCTCGGCTCGGCACGGCTGGAAGCCGTTTACGAACGGTTCATCCAGGTCTTTCTGCATACGCCGCGCAGCCTCTGTCACGACGATCTGCTGCCGCTGAACGTGCTCGTCGGCGAACGGGCGGTGCTGATCGACTGGGAGTACGGCGGGATACTCCCCTATCTGAGTTCCCTCGCCCGCCTGATCGCCCACGGGCGGGAGGACGAAAAGGCTTTCTTCTATCTGTCGCAGGCGGACCGCGAGTTCGCGATCGCATATTATTACGGGATCTGTGCGGAAAAGCACGGCATATCCTATGCCGACTACCGCCGCTCGCTGGACTGTTTCCTGTTCTACGAGTACTGCGAATGGATCATGCTCGGCAACCGCTATGACCAGCGCGGAGACGAGCGCTATGTCGATTCGCTCAAGCGGGCGGAGGAACTCGCGGACAGGCTGCTGGCATAAAAAACGAAACGGCCATACCGGGTTACCCGGTATGGCCGTTTTTATTGTTTTTATTCTATTTCCAGCATCGTGCCGGTCTGTTTCAGATTCCGGTGGAAGGAAAAGGCCTCGTCCAGCAGATGCGGGGTCTGCGCGCCGTGCGTGGCGGCGCAGGCGTCCTCGAAATAGCGCCGCAGCTGCGGGCGATAGTCCGGATGGGCGCAGTTTTCGATGATCCGCACCGCGCGCTCCTTCGGGCTCAGACCGCGCAGATCGGCGTAGCCCTGCTCGGTCACGATCACGTCCACGTCGTGCTCGCAGTGGTCGACGTGCGTCACCATCGGGACGATGCTGGAGATCTTGCCGCCCTTGGCCACCGAATTCG
>CAMZIX010000002.1 GCA_947307375.1 uncultured Clostridia bacterium
AGGATCCCGACAAGGACATCCAGTTTTATATCAACAGCCCCGGCGGCAGCGTGACGAGCGGCCTTGCGATCTATGACACGATGCAGTACATTAAGCCCGACGTTTCCACGATCTGCGTGGGCATGGCGGCCTCGATGGGCGCGTTCCTGCTGTCCTCCGGCGCCAAGGGCAAGCGCATCGCGCTGCCGAACGCCGAGATCATGATCCACCAGCCCTCCGGCGGCAGCCGCGGCCAGGCCACCGATATCCAGATCCAGGCCGAGCAGATCCTGAAGATCAAAAAGCGCCTGAATCAGATCCTCGCCGACAACACCGGCAGGAGCGTCGAAGAGGTGGAGCGCGACTGTGAGCGCGACCACTTCATGACTGCCGAGGAGGCGCAGGCCTACGGCCTGATCGACAAGGTGATCTACAAGCGCTGAGCTGAAAAAAGCACATGATTTTTCGGAGCGCGGGGTGGGCTGTTGTCCTCCTCGCGTTCCCGGCATCAGTAAATCTTCTATGGGAGAATACTATGGCAAGTAATGAAGGCAGAAGAAGCATCCGCTGCTCGTTCTGCGGAAAGCCCCAGTCGCTCGTCAACCGGCTGATCGCCGGCAACGGCAGCTATATCTGCGACGACTGCGTCCGCATGTGCATGAACATCATCGAGGAAGATCCGGAGCTCAGCCCGAAGGTCGAGGGCTACGACGGCCTGCCGCTGGTCTTTGAGAAGCTGCCGAAGCCTGTGCAGATCAAAGCCAGGCTGGACGACTACGTCATCGGCCAGGAGCGCGCCAAGATCGTCCTCTCCGTGGCGGTATACAACCACTATAAGCGTATCCTGCACGGCGGAAAGGACGAGGTGGAGCTGCAGAAAAGCAATATCCTCCTGATCGGACCGACCGGCAGCGGCAAAACGCTTTTTGCTCAGACGATGGCGAAGATGCTCGACGTGCCCTTTGCGATCGCGGACGCGACCACGCTGACCGAAGCCGGCTATGTCGGCGAGGACGTGGAAAACGTCATCCTCAAGCTGCTGCAGGCGGCGGATTTCGACGTGGAGCGCGCCCAGCGCGGCATCATCTACATCGACGAGATCGACAAGATCGCGCGCAAGAGCGAGAATACCTCCATCACGCGCGACGTCTCCGGCGAGGGCGTGCAGCAGGCGCTGCTGAAGCTGCTGGAGGGCACGATCGCGAACGTCCCGCCGCAGGGCGGCCGCAAGCACCCGCACCAGGAGTTCATCCACGTGGATACCTCGAACATCCTCTTCATCTGCGGCGGCGCTTTTGACGGACTGGATAAGATCATCGAAAAACGCACCGACAAGAAAACGATGGGTTTCGGCGCGGAGATCAAGAGCAGCACCGAGCGCGACGTCGGCAAGATCCTGGCGCAGGTGCAGCAGCATGATCTGCTGAAGTTCGGCATCATCCCCGAGCTGATCGGCCGTCTGCCGGTCGTGGCCGCGCTGGATTCACTCAGCCGCGACGATCTGGTGCGCATCCTCACCGAACCGAAGAACGCCATGACGAAGCAGTATCAGGCGCTGATGGGCTACGACGGTGTAAAATTGGTCTTTGAGTCTGACGCGCTGGAGGCCGTCGCCGACAAGGCCATCGAGCGCAAGATCGGCGCCCGCGGGCTGCGCAGCGTGATGGAATCGGTGATGACCGACGTCATGTATACCGTTCCCTCCGATCCGACGATCAAGCAGGTCACAATCACGGCGGCCTGCGTGCAGGGCGAAGAGAGCCCGCGCATCGAGCGGGTCAGTCAATAATCAACATCGCACCTCTGCGAAAGGAGGTTTGTCATGAATCAACAGAATATGAATGTCGAGCCGCGTACGTTTCCGCTGCTGCCGCTGCGCGGTTTGATCGTTTTTCCTCAGATGCTCCTGACTTTTGACGTGGAGCGCCCGGCTTCTCTTGCCGCGATCAGCATGGCCAATCACGGCGATCATCTGATTTTCCTCTCTGCGCAGAAGGATATTTCCGTCGACGTGCCGCAGGAGAAGGATATCTATGCCGTCGGCACGGTCTGCCGCATCCGTCAGCAGCTGCGCGGCGGTCACGGCGGCTGCCGTCTGATGGTCGAGGGCCTTTATCGGGCCCGCGCGCTCAGCATGGACACCGACAGCAAGGGCTATACCGCGCTGCTGGAGCCGCTGGACGACAAGCCGGAGCGTGTCAGCCCGCAGCGCAGGGAGGCTTTGCTGCGCAACTGCCTGACGCTTTTCAACGAGTATCTGCATCTGAACCAGGACATGATGAACGAACAGCTGCTGAATGTTCTGGCCAATCCCGACGCGGAATACGTGGCTTTTTATATCGCGCAGAATCTTCGCGTGAACGTGCCGTCCCGTCAGGAGATCCTTGAGGAGCGGAGTATGAGCCGCCGCCTGATGCTGCTCGGCCGTCTGCTCAATAACGAGCTGCATATCCTCAGCATCGAGCAGGAGCTCAATGAAGCCACGCAGGAGGCCATGGAGCGCAATCAGCGCGAATACTACCTCCGCGAGGAAATGAAGATCATCCAGTCCGAGCTGGGCGAGGATCTTACCGCCGACGATGTCGGCGAATACCGCAGCAGGATCGAATCGCTGCCGGTTAAGATCGAAGTGCGCGACAAGCTGCTCAAAGAGCTGTCCAGGCTCCAGAAGCAGCCCTTCGGCTCCGCGGAATCCGCGGTGCTGCGCGGCTATTTGGACACGGTGCTCGAGCTGCCCTGGGGCGTAAAGACCGAGGAAACGCTCGACATCGACAAGGCCCGGAAGATCCTGGACGAGGATCATTACGGCCTGGATAAGGTCAAGGAGCGCGTGCTGGAATATCTGGCCGTGAAAAAGCTCAGTCCAGAGCTCAAGGGAGGGCTGCTCTGCCTGGTAGGCCCTCCGGGCACCGGCAAGACGAGCATCGCGATGAGCATCGCCTGCGCCACCAACCGCAAGCTCGTTCGCCTGTCTTTGGGCGGCGTGCACGACGAAGCGGAGATCCGCGGTCACCGCAAGACCTATATCGGCTCCATGCCCGGCCGCATCATGAACGGCATCAGTCAGGCCGGCTCCTGCAATCCGCTGATGGTGCTCGACGAGATCGACAAGCTCGGTTCCGATTATCGCGGCGATCCCTCCGCGGCGCTGCTCGAGGTGCTCGACGGCGAGCAGAATCACAGCTTCCGCGATCACTTTCTGGAGATCCCCTTCGATCTTTCCGAGGTCTTTTTCATCACGACCGCGAATACCTCCGACACGATCCCGCGTCCTTTGCTAGACCGTATGGAGATCATTGAGCTGTCGAGCTATACCGACGAGGAAAAGCTGCAGATCGCCAAGCGTCATCTGCTGCCCAAGCAGCGGAAAAAGCACGGTTTGAACGGTCATCAGCTGCGCGTCAGCGACGAGGCCGTTCGTGAGATCATCAAGAGCTATACGCGAGAATCCGGCGTCCGCCTGCTGGAACGGGAAATTGCTGCCCTTTGCCGCAAGGCGGCCGGCGGGATCGCGGAAGGGAGGATGCGCGGTCTGACTGTGAAGCCCGAGCTGCTGGAAGAGCTGCTTGGCCCGGCGAAATTCAAGCCGGACGAGCGCCGTGAGCGTGATGAGATCGGCCTTGTGCGCGGGCTCGCTTATACGACGGTCGGCGGCGAGGTGCTCGACGTTGAGGCCGCGGTTCTGGAGGGCAGCGGGAAACTGGAACTGACCGGCAACCTGGGCGATGTGATGAAGGAATCGGCGCATGCCGCACTCAGCTACATCCGCAGCCGCGCGGAGTCACTCGGCATCGATCCCGACTTTTATAAGAACAGGGATATCCACCTCCATTTTCCGGAGGGCGCTGTGCCCAAGGACGGGCCCTCGGCCGGCATCACGGTAACGGTCGCGCTGATCTCCGCGCTGACGGGCACGCCGGTGCGCCACGATGTGGCCATGACCGGCGAGATCACCCTGCGCGGCCGCGTGCTTGCGATCGGCGGCCTGCGTGAGAAGACGATGGCTGCGCTGCGCGCCGGGATACATACGGTCATCATCCCCGAGGACAATGTCCCCGATCTGGCCGAAATCGACCAGAACGTGCGTCAGAAGCTGCATTTTGTCAGCACCGACCGGGTCGATAAGATCCTCGACGTCGCACTTGCGCGTCAGCCGGCAGAATCTGCGGCGGACTATCTTCCGCTTTCGTCGGATCCGCGTCTGCCTGTCAGGATCTGAGCCATGAAAACGCTGAACGTGAATCAGGCGGTTTTTGTCAAATCCGCCGCCTCGCCGAAGCAGTTTATCCGCAGCTCGCTCCCGTCCGTTGTGTTCGCCGGGAAATCCAACGTCGGAAAATCCTCGGTCATCAACCGTCTGCTGAATCGGAAAAATTTCGCCCGCGTCGGGGCCCAGCCCGGGAAAACCGTGCATGTGAACTACTTTTTGATCGACGAAAAGCTTTTCTTCGTTGATCTGCCCGGCTACGGTTACGCCAAGGTCGCGCAGGCGGAACGGGATCGCTGGGGAAAGCTGATGGAGGATTTCTTTTCAGAGCCTTCCCTGATCTCGCTCGGCGTGATGATCGTCGACGCGCGTCATAAGCCGACAGCCGACGACGTAACGATGGCCGATTGGTTCCGGAACGCCGGCTGCTGCTGGCTTGTTGTGGCCAATAAAACGGACAAACTCAAAAAGAGCGAGCTGGAGCCGAATCTTCAATTGATCCGCGATACGCTGTCTCTGCCGGAGGATCTGCTGCTAATTCCGTTTTCCGCAGAGAAGGGAAACGGCCGCGACGCGCTGCTGACGGAGATTCTGCAGCTGCTTTAACTGCACAGGGAATAGCGGGATGAATTTTTCGTCCCGCTATTGTATTTCCTTAAAGTTTTTGGTAAACTGACAAGTAATTGGGGGTATATCGGATGAGCGCTTGGCAGAACATCATCAACGGTTTTGATTTTACTCCGCTGCTGGAACTCGCGCTCAGCGCCGTGCCCGCATTGGTCTGTATCACGCTGCATGAGATCAGCCACGGTCTGGTTGCCTATGGACTCGGGGATCCGACGGCGAAGAACGCCGGCCGTCTGACCTTGAATCCGATCAAGCATCTGGATATTTTCGGTTTTCTGATGCTGGTGGTCGCGCATGTCGGCTGGGCCAAGCCCGTGCCGGTCGATATGCGTTATTTCAAGCATCCCAAGCGCGGCATGGCGCTCACCGCTCTGGCCGGCCCTGTGAGCAATTTTCTGATCACGGCTGTCGTGATGCTCCTCTTTGGCTTTTTGTACCCCCTTGCCTCAGCGAAGGGGAAGGCGCATGGGTTGGGGATGGAGCTGCTGTATCTGACCGGATATCTCAGTCTTGGTCTCGGTCTGTTCAACCTGCTGCCGATCCCGCCTTTGGACGGCTCCAAGGTGCTGTTTTCCCTGCTTCCCGATTCGGTTTACTGGAAGCTGATGCGTTATGAACGCTACGGGATGATCCTGTTGATCGCGCTGGCTTATTTCGGCGTGACGGGAAGCTTTCTCAGCAACATCATCGATACGGTTTTTGACTGGTTCATGGAGCTGGCAAACCTGGCCTATCGGTGGAGTTATTCTTTGTTTATTGCGTGAATGGAATGGAAAATCCAAGCTTTTTTCTGGAAGGCGTTGTTCGGGAAAAGAGCGAGCTGCAGGATTTCGAAGGCCCGCTCAGCCTGATCCTTCTGCTTTTGCAGAAAAACAAAATAGAGATCCGCGACATTAAGATCGCGGAGATCCTGGACCAGTATCTGGCCTATCTGGATCAGATGCAGCAGATGGATCTTGAAATCGCCAGCGAGTTCGTACAAATGGCTTCCCATCTGCTTTATATCAAAACCAAAACGCTGCTCAGCAGCGACGAAGACGAGGTTTCCGAGCTCGAGCTGCTGAAGGCCTCGTTGGAGCAGCTCAAGAGCAAGGACGTTTACGAGGCCGTGCGTCAGATCACGCCGGAGCTCAAGCGCGCCTCGGAACTCGGTCTGCTGTATTTTGACAAGCTGCCCGAGCCGCTGCCGAAAGAAGCGAAACTGTATGAATATCGGCATGAGCCGGTCGATCTTCTGCGCGCGATGCTCGGCATGTACTCGCGCGGCGTCAGGACGCCGGAGAGCGACTTGCTCAGCCCCGCGATCCCCAGCCGCATTACCTACAGTGTGCGCGATAAGAGCCGTCAGATCCTGACCGGTCTGCACAGGAGGTCAAGCACGCTGAAGAAGCTCTATATGGCCTGTGCCAGCCGTTCGGAAGTGGTGGCGACCTTTTTATCCATCCTCGAGCTGTGCACGATGGGCAGTATAAAACTCATCCGCGCCGACGATGATTATTGCGTCGAGTTTGTCGGCGGCGATCTGGATGAAATTCTGGAACGGATTGAAGAATAGGCATGATTGACTTGACTTCCGCCATTGAGGCGGTCCTGTTTGCCGCGGGTGAACCGGTTCCCACAGCGCGTCTTTCGCTGATCCTCGGCGTGCCGGAGGAGGATGTCCTGCTCGCCGGGAAGGAGCTTTCAGATCGACTGGAACGCGAACAGCGCGGCGTCCGGGTTTTGCAGATCGGAGATAAGCTGCAGATGTGCTCGGCGCGCGAATATGCGTCCGTCATTATTAAAGCGCTCGAACAGCGCAAACCTCCGATGCTTTCCCAGCCTGCGCTGGAGACGCTGGCGATCGTGGCGTATTTTCAGCCTGTCACACGGGCTTATATCGACCAGGTCCGCGGTGTAGACAGCTCTTATACCGTCGGTATGCTCCAGGAACGCGGCCTGATCGAGGCTTGCGGGCGGCTTGACGTTCCGGGCCGGCCCTCTCTGTTCCGGACGACGGATCAGTTCCTGCGCACGATGGGCGTGCAGAAGCTGGAGGACCTGCCGCCGCTGCCCGATATGACGCAGGGAGACGGCGTCGAAAAGCTGCAAAGGGCGATCGAGGATCTTCAGAACGCTCAGGACGGGCAGCTGATGCTTGAGGGCATCGAGGAATCCTAAACAAGCGGGGGTGATGTCTTGGTAGGCTGGATTATACTTGGCGTCATCGTCCTGATTCTCGTGGGCATCAACCTGATTCGCGTCGGCGCGGACATTTCCTATGAAGGCGGCGAATTCAGATTATCAGTCAAGGTAGCCGGCGTGCTTCTGCAGTTGATCCCCAAAGAGGATAAGGGTAAAGAAAAGCCAAAGAAAGAGAAAAAACCGAAAAAAGAAAAAAAGAAAAAAGAAAAAGAGAAGGACGAGAAAAAGGAAGAATCCGGGAAAAAGAAAAAGGGACTTCCGCTTGGCATGACCAAGGAAGAGCTGTTTGAGCTCGTCAAAGCGGTCCTGCAGCACTTTGCCCGCTTCCCGCGTAAATTCCGGATCGACCGTTTCAAGCTGCACGCGCTGATCGCCGGCGTCGACCCGTACAACACGGCGATGGGTTATGCATATTTGAACGAAGCGCTGTCGATCCTGCTGCCGATGGCCAGGCATGGTTTTAAGGTAAATGAATCCGACGTCAGGACGGACGTGGACTTTACTACGGATCAGCTTTCCCTTGATTTCGGATTGGCGCTGAGCATCCGCATCGGCCAGATCGTCGGCTTCCTGCTGGCTGTCGCTTTTGTCGGCGCAAAATTCGTGATCAGGAGCAAGCGCCGCCAGAAGCGCGAGGCGAGAGCCGCCGCAAAGCAGACGCCGTCAGAACAGGAGCAGATCTCCGAACATACAGACAATAAGGATAAAGATAATCAGCCAGAGGAAAGGATGGACACAAATGGAAGTTAAGAACCCGATCGGTGAACTGATGGAAAGCACGATGGAGAATGTCAGAAACATTCTCAAGGTGGATACGGTCGTCGGCGACCCGATTTTCACGCCGGACGGCATCACGCTGGTCCCCGTATCCCGCATCAGCGTCGGCTTCGGCGGCGGCGGCCTGGAGTTCAGCAATAAGAAAGGCGGCGAAAACCGTCCTTACGGCGGCGGAAACGCGACCGGCGTCAAGATCGACCCGATCGGCTTCCTCGTCATTAAAGAGGGCAATGTCCGCATGATCAACATCCTGCCCGCGGCCAATACCACCATCGACCGGATCATCGACCTGGTACCGCAGGTCATCGATCGCGTGGAGAGCTTTATCAACAAGCAGAACGAAGAATCATAACAGCAGTCAATTCGGTTCATAATAAGCACTGCCCAAGATAGAAAAGGGTGGTGCTTATTTTGAGAAAACTGATTGCGCTGTTTCTTGCGGCGTTTCTGCCGCTCTCTGCGATCCACGGCCCTGCGCTGGAGGAGAAACCTGATGTCCGCGCCTTGAGTTCGGTGCTTATGGCCGAGGATGGGACGGTTCTGTATGAGCGTGAGGCGGACCGTATGCTGCCGATCGCGAGCACAACAAAGCTGATGACCGCGCTGCTTGTGATCGAAAGCTGCGATCTTGACGAATCGATCGAGATCCTGCCGGAATACTGCGGCGCGGAAGGCTCGTCTCTCTATTTAAAGCCCGGCGAGCGCTACACTGTCGGCGAACTGCTGCTCGGTCTGCTGCTGGCTTCGGCCAACGACGCGGCGGTCGCTCTGGCCTGCCATTGCGCCGGGGACGTCGATTCCTTCTCTGTGCTGATGAATCGGCGCGCCGGGGAGCTCGGCATGCGGAGCAGCCATTTCCTGAATCCGCACGGACTGAACGAGGCCGGGCATTATTCTACGGCGAGAGATATGGCGGTCTTGATGTTTACTGCGATGGAAAACGAGCGGCTTGCCGAGCTGCTCGGACAGCAGAGGGCGCTTGTCGGGGGACAGACGCTTGTGAACCACAATAAGCTCCTGCTGCGCTGTCCCGGCTGTATAGGCGGCAAGACCGGCTATACAAAGGTCGCCGGGCGCTGCCTGGTCAGCTGTGTGGAGCGGGAAGGGCTGCGTCTCGTCTGTGTGACGCTCAATGATCCGGACGACTGGGACGATCATCTTCGATTATATGATTGGGCCTATGCTCAATACACGATGCATGTTGCGGATGCGACCGGCACCCGTTTTGAGATCCCTTTGCTTGGCGGATCGACTCCGACAGCGATCGTCGTGCCCGAGGAGGAAAAGAAGATCCTTCTTCCGGTAGATTGCGAACTGACAGAGATCTTTGCACTGCCGTTTTATGTTTTTGCACCGGTTGCCTGCGGTTCCGAGGCCGGTGTGCTGCGCCTGCAGGCTGACGGCCGCGAACTATGCGAGATTCCTCTGGTTTATGCGGAGGATTATCCGCTGAACAGGTGAAAGTATGGGAGAACGACTGCAAAAAATCATCGCCTCGGCGGGGCTGATGTCCCGCCGGGCCGCCGAAGAGGCCATTCGTTCCGGCCGGGTAAGCTGCAACGGTCAGATCGCTTCGATCGGTGATACGGCCGATCCTGCGGCCGATCGCATCTGCCTGGACGGGCGCCCCGTTGTCCCGCAAAATGAAAAGGTTTATCTGATGCTGCATAAACCGCGGGGCGTCGTGACGACCATGAGTGACGAGAAGGGGCGGAAAACCGTCTTCGATCTGGTCCGCGACGTCGGCGTCCGCGTATATCCTGTCGGCCGTCTGGACCTCGATTCCGAGGGACTGCTTCTGATGACCAACGACGGCGTTTTTGCCGAGCGCGTCATGCACCCGTCTCATGAGGTCGAGAAATGCTATGAGACCTGGGTAAAAGGCGACGATCTCGATGACGCCGTCAAGGCTCTGATGCAGCCGATGCAGATCGACGGCTACCGGATTCGTCCGGCTGAGGTCAGCCTGCTGCGCCGTACAAGCGAGAGGGAAGCGGTCCTATCCGTAACCATCCACGAAGGCCGCAATCGTCAGGTCAGAAAAATGTGCGAGTCCGTCGGGCTCCGCGTTACGAGGCTGCTCCGCGTCCGAGAGGGGGAGCTGCTCCTGGGCCGTTTGCCCGCCGGCAGCTGGCGGCGTCTTACCAATGAGGAAATCAAGTCCTTTGATTGACAGGGAACTACATACATGAACGAAAACAAGAACAGCTGCGACCTTGTCGTGATCGGCGGCGGAGCCGCAGGCTTGATGCTCGCTGCGACGGCCTCTGCACGCGGTCTTTCCGTGACGCTGCTGGATCCGAATCAGAAGCTCGGCCGCAAGCTGCGTATTACCGGCAAGGGCCGCTGCAATCTCACCAACAACTGCGATACAAAAACCGTTCTGGCCAATATGCCCGGGGACGGGCGCTTCCTTTACAGCGCACTGAATCGTTTTTCGACCGCCGATGTCATGGCGTGGTTTGAAGATCGCGGACTGAAGCTGAAAACGGAACGCGGAAACCGCGTTTTTCCCGTCACGGACAAGGCCGACGACGTGGCCGAGACTCTGCTTCGTGAATGCCGCAGGAATCAGGTGATTTTCATTCGCACGCGAGCGAAGGCCGTCCTCAGCGAAGAAGGGCGCGTCTGCGGCGTCGTGACAGAGGACGGAACGATCCGCTGCCGCGCCGCGGCGGTTTGCACAGGCGGCCTGTCCTATCCCTTGACCGGCTCCACCGGCGACGGATACCGATTCGCCAGATGCTTCGGCCATACGATCAAGCCGACACAGGCGTCCCTGGTGCCTTTGGAGAGCGAGGACGAGTATTGCGCGCAGATGCAGGGCTTCGCGCTGAAAAATGTCAGCTTATCCGCTTATGAGAACGATAAACTGATTTACCGTGAGCTCGGCGAGATGCTGTTCACGCATTTCGGCGTGTCCGGGCCGCTCGTGCTGTCGGCCAGCGCGCATATGCGGCGTTTTGACAGCTGCCGCTACCGACTTGAGATCGACCTGAAACCCGGACTGGATGAAAAAAAGCTGGATGCGCGCCTGCTGCGTGATTTTGAAAAATACGTCAACCGCGAATTCAAAAACGCGCTGGTCGATCTGGCCGGGCAGAGCATGATCCCGGTGCTCGTCAGCCTCTCCGGGATCCCGGAAGAGACAAAAGTGCACGATATCACGCGAGAGCAGAGAATGCGTCTCCTCCGCCTGTTTAAGGCATTTCCCGTCTCGATCTCCGGCAAGCGGCCGATCGACGAGGCCATCGTTACGGCCGGCGGCGTCAATCTGAAGGAGATCAATCCCCGCACGATGGAGTCCAAGCTCCTGCCCGGCCTGTATTTCGCCGGAGAGGTGCTGGACCTGGACGCCTATACCGGAGGCTTCAATCTGCAGATCGCATGGTCGACGGCCTATACAACCGGTCAGGCCATTTTGAAGGAGGAATAAACATGAACGGACATTTTTCTGTTGCCATCGACGGCCCCTCCGGCGCAGGCAAGAGCAGCCTGGCCCGCCGCGCGGCAGCGCAATTCGGGCTGATCTACGTTGATACGGGGGCGATCTATCGCTGCGTGGGACTGGCGGCCTATCGCAGAGGGATCAACACCCGCGACGCTGAGTCCGTGGAGAAGATCCTTCCCGAGCTGGACATCCGGATGCGGTATAACGAGGCGGGGGAACAGCGGATGTATCTGGGCGAAGAGGACGTCTCTGCCGACATCCGCCTGCCAGAGATCTCCATCTGCGCCTCCAATGTGTCCGCGCATCCGGCCGTTCGTGCTTTCCTGCTTGAAATGCAGCGGAAAATGGCACGGGATTATAACGTCATCATGGACGGGCGCGACATCGGCACCGTTGTCCTGCCGGACGCGGAGCTGAAGATCTATCTTACCGCGAGCGCAGAGGCACGGGCTCGGCGCCGTTTGCTGGAGCTGCAGGCCAAAGGCATCGATACGACTTTTGAAGAGGTGCTCCAGGACATTGAACTGCGCGATTATCAGGACACGCACCGCGCGGAGGCGCCGCTGCGCCAGGCGGAGGACGCCGTATTGCTCGATACGACGGAGATCGACTTTAACGAAAGCTTTGAGGCGCTCTGCCGCATCATGGAAGAAAGGCTCGGTTTGGAAGCATGAGGCTGATCCTTGCCGAAAGCGCCGGCTTTTGTTTCGGCGTCAAGCGTTCCGTGGAGATCGCGGAGGAATTGCTACGCGAAGGGCGCAGAGTGGCGAGCCTGGGGGAGCTGATCCATAACGAGCAGGTCGTTCGAGAGATGTCCGACCGCGGGCTGCGCGTGATCCAGGATCCTGGAGAAGCCGGACCGGGCGAGACCGTGATCATTCGCGCGCATGGGGTTTCGGAGCATATCCTGCAGCAGCTGGAGGAGCAGGGGAGCGTTGTCGTCGATGCGACCTGCCCCAAGGTCAAGGCGATCCACGCCATCGTTCAGCGCGCGAGCGAAGAAGGACGCTTCGTCATCATCATCGGAATGCGCCGTCATCCTGAGGTCGAGGGGATCCGCGGCTGGTGCAGGAACTGCGAAATCTTTGAAAATTCACAGGAATTGGAAACCTGGCTGGAAAAGACGCCCAGCATTTGGAATAATGCGGTAACTATGGTCGTTCAAACGACACAAACGCAAAATAATTTCGAAGAATGCGCTAAATTAATAAAAAAAAGATGTACAAACGCAAAAATATCTGCTACAATATGCTCTGCTACGTCTACGCGGCAGAAGGAAGCGGCGGAACTGGCCGGCCAATGTGAGGCTATGGTCGTCATCGGCGGAAAGCACAGCGCCAACAGCATTCACCTGGCAGAGATCTGCGCGGAACAATGCGAACGGGTACAGTTTATCGAATCTGCGGATGAGCTGGATCTGTCCGCGCTGAAGGACTGTGAGACCGTGGGCCTTACGGCCGGTGCTTCTACACCCGCGTGGATAATTAAGGAGGTAAGAAACAAAATGGACGAACTGAATGAAATCAAAGTTGAAGAAGCTCCCGAGCAGAAGGAACTTTCCTTCGACGAAATGCTGGAGGAGACTCTTAAAACCATATATAACGGCGACAAGGTCAAGGGCGTTGTCGTTGCCATCACCGGCACCGAGATCAGCGTAGACCTCGGCACGAAGTATTCCGGTTTTATCCCCACGGCAGAGTTTACGGATGACGGCATCAAGGTCGAAGACGCTGTGAAGCTCGGCGACGAGATCGAAGCTGTTGTCGTTCGTGTCAATGACGTCGAAGGTACCGCTCAGTTGAGCAAGAAGCGTCTGGACGCAGCCAAGAGCTGGAACGACGTGGAAGCCGCTGCGGAAGACGGCACCATCCTGGAAGGTGTTGTCACCGAAGAGAACAAGGGCGGCATCGTCGTCAATGTCAAGGGTGTGCGCGTGTTTGTTCCCGCCTCCCAGACCGATCTGCCCCGCGAGGCCAACCTGGCCGAGCTGATCAAACAGACTGTCCGCCTCAAGATCACCGAGGTCAACAAGGCCCGCAAGCGTGTCGTCGGCTCCATCCGCCGCGTTGCTCAGGCGGAGCGTCGTGCCCGCACCGAGGCCATCTGGAACGAGATCGAGGTCGGCAAGAAGTATCACGGCACCGTGAAGTCTCTGACCAGCTACGGCGCTTTTGTCGACATCGGCGGCATTGACGGCATGGTCCATGTCTCCGAGCTGAGCTGGGGCCGCATCCACCAGCCCTCCGAGGTTGTTTCCGTCGGCGATGAGATCGACGTCTACGTCATCAGCTTTGACCGTGAGAAACGCAAGATCTCTCTCGGCTACAAGGATCCGGAAGGCAATCCCTGGACTGTTTTCACCAACAAGTATTCTGTCGGTGACGTGGCGCAGGTCAAGATCGTCAAGCTTATGGAGTTCGGCGCCTTTGCCGAGGTCGTTCCCGGCGTCGACGGCCTGATCCATATTTCCCAGATCGCCAACCGCCGCATCGGCAAGCCCGGCGACGTGCTGACGGTCGGCGATGTGGTCGACGCGAAGATCACCGCGATCGACGAGGAGAAGCACAAGGTCTCTCTCTCCATCCGCGCTCTGTCCGAGCCGGCTCCGGCGCCCGCTCCCGAAGAGCCTGCCGCCGAGGAGGCCGCTCCCGCCGAGGACGCGCTGGTCTACGAGGTCTCCGCTTCCGGCGAAGCCACCGGCGTTGCTCCCGAGACCGTCGAGGAGTAATGATGAAAAAACACCTCTGATCCATTCAGAGGTGTTTTTTGATTTGATATGCAAACTGCCGCTCTTTTCAGAGCGGCAGTTTGCTTTGCGAACAATCAGCCGACGATATCGCGGGTATCGCGTGCGATGACTAGTTCCTCGTTCGTGGGGATGACAAAGACCTTGACCGGGGAATCCTCGGTGGAGATCATGATGTCCTGGCCGCGGGTATTGTTGGCTTCGGGATTGACCTTCACGCCGAGATAGCCGAAGTACTCGCAGATGCCGGCCCGGGCGTCCTTGTCGTTTTCACCGACGCCGGCGGTGAAGATGATGGCGTCGACGCCGTTCATCGCGGCAGCATAAGAGCCGGCGACCTTGGCAACCCAGTAATAGAACATATCCAGCGCCAGACGCGCGCGTTCATTGCCCTCGGACGCAGCCTTGCCCAGGTCACGGAAATCGGAGGATACGCCGGAGATGCCCAGCACGCCGGACTTTTTGTTCAGGATGTTCAGCATTTCGTCGATGCTGAAGCCGTATTTGTTCATCAGGAACTGGATGACGCCTGCGTCGAGATCGCCGCAGCGGGTTCCCATCGGCAGACCGACCAGCGGGGTAAAGCCCATCGAGGTATCGATGACCTTGCCGTACTTCACCGCGGCGAGGGAGGAGCCGTTGCCCATGTGGCAGGAGATGATCTTTAACTCCTTCAGGGGCTTGCCCATCAGCTCCGCGCAGCGGGCGGAAACGTAACGGTGGGAGGTGCCGTGGAAGCCGTAACGGCGGATGCCGTCGTTTTCATAGTATTCGTAAGGAACGGCGTACATGAAAGCCTTGCTGGGCATGGTCTGATGGAAGGCAGTATCGAACACGGCGACCATCGGCACGTCGCCCATCACATCACGGCAGGCGTTGATGCCGGTGATGTTGGCGGGATTGTGCAGGGGAGCGAAGGGGATACACTCACGGATCGCATCCAGGACTTCGTCGGTGATCAGCACGGAGCTGGCAAACTTCTCTCCGCCGTGGACCACGCGGTGACCGACGGCGTCGATCTCCTTCATCGAGGCGACAACGCCGTACTCGGCGCTGGTCAGCTTATCGATGACGGCGGCAATTGCCTCGGAGTGGGTGGGCATCGGAACGTCCTCGTTGAAAACGGGCTTGTCACCGACCAGAGGGGTGTGCTTCAGATGGCCGTCGATGCCGATGCGTTCGCATAGGCCCTTGGCCATCAGCTGCTCGTTTTCCATGTCGATCAGCTGATACTTGAGGGAAGAACTGCCAGCGTTGATAACAAGAATTTTCATGGATTTCTTTCCTTTCTATTGTAAAAATCGCCGGTTTTCTGTACAATAGCATTAACCTTTTTTATTCTAATACAATTGCTGAAAAAAGCAAGAGTTTTTTGGAGCGAAGCATGAGCGTCGTCGGCATCGTCGCAGAGTACAACCCCTTCCATCTGGGGCACCAATTTCATATTCGGCGCACGCTGGAACAGCTCGGGGATGACAGCACAGTCGTCTGTGTGATGTCCGGCGATTTCGTCCAGCGCGGCGAGGCCGCCTGCTACTCAAAATTCGTGCGGGCGGAGGCTGCCTGCCGCTGCGGGGCAGATCTGGTGATCGAGCTGCCGCTTCCCTGGTGCCTGGCTTCTGCGGAGAGCTTTGCGCGGGGCGCAGTTTATCTGTTGGACGCGCTCGGCTGCGACACGATCAGCTTCGGCAGCGAGGCGGGTCAAATCGAACCGCTGCGGGACTTGTCTGATCTGCTCGTCTCTGAGGCGTTCAATTCTGCCATGGTGGAACGGCTTTCCCATACGCCGAACATGAGCTATGCCGCCGTCAGGCAGCAGCTCGTTTCTGATTTCATCGGGGAACGCGCGGAACTCCTCTCTGCGCCGAACAATATCCTTGCCGTCGAGTATCTGAAAGCGCTCACGTATTACTCGTCATCCATGACTCCGCTGACCGTAAGCCGCTGCGGCAGCCGTCATGACGGCTTTGGCGGCGAGTATCCGTCCGCAGCGGAGCTCCGCGATCGTCTGAGGAAGGGAGAAAGCATTTCAGACTATGTACCGCAGCAGGCGGCGGAGGTTTTTGCACGGGCGGATCGTTCCGGCTGCGACAGGCCGGATGAACGGCTGATCGAAACGGCGATACTATCCCGCCTGCGTGCGCTGCCCTCTGAGGCGTGGCTCCGCGAGGAGAAACACGGACTGGGCAACCGCCTTTTTGACGCGGTGGAGGAGCCGGGGCTGGAGGAGATCTGCTTCAAGGCGAAAACCAAACGATATGCGCTGTCCCGGATCCGCCGTGCCGCATTCCGCGCTGCGCTCGGCGTCAGAGACGATATGACCGACGGCGCGCCGCCATACGCCCGCGTTTTGGCCGCGGACAGCCGCGGACTTGATCATTTGAGATCTCGCAGGGCTTTTGACTTCCCGATCGTGACGAAACCCGCTTCGGTCCGGGAAATCGGCGGCAGGGTTCTTGAAATCTTTGAGCTTGGTTCGCGCGCGCACGATCTCTACGCGCTTGCATATGCAGCGCGCGAAGCACGCCGCGGCGGTGGGGATTGGCGGACGAGCCCGATTATCCTGTAATTTACAATTGATCTGCCGCATGATATAATCTCTGCTTGAGGGATATCCAATGTTTGAAAAACTGAAGCTGATCAAAAATCAATATGAGGAACGGCTGCAGCGGCTGGAGGAGCCGGAAACCTATTCCGATCCGCAGCTCTATGCGAAGATCGACCGGGAGGCCAGGGAGCTGGCTCCGCTGGTGGAGGTTTATCGCGCCTATGAAGCAGTCTGCGCCGATCTGGACACCGCGCTCGAGTTGATGAACGATCCGGAGCTGCATGAATTCGCGCAGGATGAGTATTTTTCCGCCAAAGAGCGTCGGGCCGAGCTGGAACAAAAACTGAAGATCCTGCTGCTGCCCAAGGATCCCAATGACAGCAAAAACGTCATAATGGAGATCCGCGGCGGCGTCGGCGGGGAAGAGAGTTCGCTTTTTGCAGCGGACCTCTACCGCATGTACAGCATGTATGCCGAGCGTAAGGGCTGGAAGCTGGATGTGGTCAACGTCAGCGAGACCGAGCTCGGTGGCTTTAAAGAGATCAGTATGATCGTCGAGGGCGAAGGAGCCTGGTCGAGGCTGAAATTCGAGGCCGGCGGACACCGCGTGCAGCGCGTGCCCGTGACCGAGTCCGGCGGTCGGATCCACACCTCCGCCGCCACGGTCGCTGTGCTCCCGGAGGCGGGGGAGCTTGATTTCAAGCTGGACATGAACGATTTGAAGATCGATACCTACCGTTCCTCCGGCGCAGGCGGTCAGCACGTCAACAAGACCGAGAGCGCCATCCGCATCACGCACCTGCCGACCGGGCTCGTTGTCGAATGTCAGGACGAGCGCAGCCAGTATAAAAACAAAGACCGCGCCATGCAGATCCTGCGCTCCAAGCTCTATGAAGCAGAACAGGAAAAGCAGCGAGCCGCCGTTGCCGCGGAGCGGAAAAGTCAGATCGGTACCGGCGACCGCAGCGACCGGATCCGCACCTATAATTTCCCGCAGAACCGCGTCACCGATCATCGCCTGGCCGGTGAAAACAAAAATTTCAATCTCTCTGCGATCATTGACGGCGACCTGGACGAGCTGATCGACGCGCTGGTAACCGCCGATCAGGCGGAAAAGCTGAAAGCACAGGGCGAGCCATGAAAACACGCGTGATTACCGACGATATTCCGGCCTGTGCAGCGATCCTGCGCACCGGCGGTCTTCTTGCCGTGCCGACGGAAACCGTATACGGACTGGCGGCCAACGGTCTGGACCCCGAAGCGGTCGAAAATATTTATGAGGTCAAGGGTCGCCCTGCGGTCAAACCCCTGTCTCTGATGGTGCCCGGCCCTGAGGCGATCGATCTGTATTGCCGCGACGTGCCGGAGCAGGCACGTTTTCTGGCGAAAAAGTACTGGCCCGGTCCGCTGACGATCGTGCTCAAGGCCAGGGATAGGATTCCGTCGATCGTCCGCGCGGGCGGAGATACGATCGGTCTGCGCTGTCCGGATCATCCGCTGACGCTGGCTCTGCTTCGTGAAGCGCAGATCCCGCTTGCCGCGCCTTCGGCCAATCCTTCCGGGCTTTCGAGTCCGAAATCGGCGCAGGAGGTCCTGGCCTACTTTGACGGCAGGATCGAAGCAGTTCTGGATGGAGGACCCTGCTGGATCGGTACGGAATCGACGATCGTTTCCCTGGCGGAAACACCGTACCGCGTCCTGCGGGAAGGCGCTCTGCCGAAGGATTCGATCACCGACGCGCTGGCGGAGCATATGACGATCCTTGGCATCACCGGCGGCAGCGGCAGCGGCAAAACAACGGCGTTAAGCGTGCTGCGGGAGATGGGCGCGCTCGTTGTCGACGCCGATGCGGTGTATCACGAGCTGCTGCACAGCGATCAGACGCTGCTGGAAACGATCTCCGCGCGTTTCCCCGGGACCGTGTCGATGCATGCTCTGGATCGAAAACGCCTGGCTGAAGCGGTTTTTGGCGATCCAGACGCGCTTGCTGATCTGAATGCGATCACGCATCCGGCGGTGATCGCCGAAACAAAGCGTCTGCTCCGCGAGCATGCGATGAACGGCGGTGGTCTTGCCGCGATCGACGCGATCGGTTTGATCGGCAGCGGGCTGGACGAGCTCTGCGACAAGGTATATGCTGTTGTGGCTGAGCGCGAGGTCAGGCTCCGGCGCATCATGCGGCGAGACGGACTCTCCCGGGAGCGAGCTTTGGCCCGGATCGACGCGCAGCAGCCCGACGAGTTTTTTGTATCTCATTGCAGCGCTGTGCTGCATAACGATAGCACCGAAAAAGCATTTCGTTCACTCTGCGAAAAAACTTTTATGGAGGACATTTACCATGGATGAGCTGAGAAGCAAACTGTTTTACGAGCAGAAAAACGGCTATGATCTGATCGATACCGAGGAGCGTCTGGCGGTCGAAGACTACTGCAAGGGCTACATGGATTATCTGAACCGTTCCCGCATGGAGCGCGAGGCGGTCGTCAACGCCATAGAGCTTGCCAAAAAGCAGGGCTTTGTCGAGTACCGCTTCGGCATGAAGCTCAAACCCGGTATGAAGATCTATTGCAACAATCGCGGCAAGGCGCTGATTTTGGCCGTCATCGGCAAAAAGAAGCTGGAGGAAGGCGCCGTCATCGCCGGCGCGCACATCGACTCTCCGCGCATTGATCTCAAGCAGGTCACTTTGTACGAGCAGGATGAACTGTGCTACTTCAAGACGCATTACTACGGCGGCATTAAAAAGTATCAGTGGGTCACGATCCCGCTCGAGCTGCACGGCGCCGTCGCGCTGAAAAACGGCGAAGTCATCGACGTGGTCATCGGCCGCGAACCGTGCGAGCCGAAATTCGTCATCACCGACCTGCTGCCGCACCTGGCCAAGGACCAGATGCAGAAGACTTTGGCCGAGGGCTTTACCGGCGAGGGCCTGAATATCCTGCTCGGCTCCGCCCCCTATGCCGACGACGGCAAGGATCGCGTGAAGCTCGCCGTGATGAGCCTCCTGAACGATATGTACGGCATCACCGAGGAGGATTTCCTCTCCGCCGAGCTCTCCGCCGTCCCGGCCTATGACGTGTGCGAGATCGGTTTGGATCGCTCCCTGATCGGCGGCTACGGCCAGGACGACCGCGTCTGCGCCTATGCCGAGCTGAAGGCGCTGTTCGATACCGCCGCGCCGGAGCGCACCTGCGTGTGCATCCTTGCCGACAAGGAGGAGACCGGCTCCGACGGCGTGACCGGCATGCAGAGCGCCGCCTTCGACTGCTTTATGAAGGACCTCTGTGAGACCCAGGGCGTCGCGCTGCGTCATTGCTATGCCAACAGCTTCTGCGTCTCCGCCGACGTCAGCAACGCCTTTGATCCGCTCTATCCCGAGGTCTCCGAGAAGCGCAGCGACGCCAAGATCAATTACGGCGTGTCGATCTGCAAATTCACCGGCGCGCGCGGCAAGGGCGGAACAAGCGACGCTTCTGCGGAGCTCGTCGCCTATCTGCGCCGCATCTTTGCCGAAAACGGCGTTGTGTGGCAGATGGCCGAGCTCGGCAAGGTCGACCAGGGCGGCGGCGGCACGATCGCCAAATACATGGCCAACCGCAACATCGACACCATCGACGCCGGTACGCCGGTCCTGAGCATGCACGCTCCTTTTGAGGTCACCAGCAAGTTCGACTGCTACATGACCTACAAGGCTGTTCTGACAGCCTATAAAGGATGATCCGCGCGTTCTTATATTTTCACACCTCCCGGTTAGACTAACCGGGAGGTGTTTTTATGGATGAAATAAAAGAATTTGGCGTGGTACGGCAGGGGAACATTCACTGTCTGACGATCGTCGGACAGATCGAGGGGCATCAGGTTTTGCCGGAGGATACCAAGACGACGAAATATGAACATGTCCTGCCGCTGATCGCTGCAATCGAAGAAACGCAGGAGGCACAGGGCCTGCTGATCCTTCTGAACACGATGGGCGGCGACGTGGAAGCCGGGCTTGCCATCGCGGAGCTGATCGCCGGAATGAAAAAACCGAACGTTTCCCTGGTCCTGGGCGGCGGGCACTCCATCGGCGTACCGCTGGCCGTTGCGGCACAGAAAAGCATGATCGCGCCCTCCGCCTCCATGACGATCCATCCGGTGCGCTTGAACGGCGTCGTGATCGGCGTGCCGCAGACCTATAACTATTTCAATCGGATCCAGGAGAGAATCGTGCGCTTTGTCACAGATCATTCCGCAATCCCGCGCGCAGAATATCTTCGGCTGATGACCAATACCGACGAGCTGGCCAATGATGTGGGAAGTGTGATTGACGGGGAGGAAGCGGTGAGTAAGGGCCTGATCGATCAGGTCGGCACGCTCGCTGACGCGCTGGCCTATCTGCACGGACGGATCTCTGCGGAGGACAGCCAGGAATCCGGCGCTTGATTTATGACGGGCGATGCGTTATACTAACACAGCAATCCTGCAGAAAGACGAGGGCTGGTATGGACGCTGTGCCTTATGAAATCGAAAGAAAATTTCTGATCCGGATGCCGGATCTTCGCTGGCTGTCCTCCGTTGCGGCGCGCGATCATATCGTTCAGACATATCTGCAGAAGGATGAGACGGGAATGTCCGAACGGGTCCGTTGTCGTGAGACCTCGGATCGAACTGTATATACGCATACAAAAAAGATGCGTGTGACGGTGCGGCGCCGGATCGAGATCGAGCGGGAGATCGACGCGGACGAATATGAGCGTTTGCTTCAGAGAGCCGATCCGAAACGGAGAAGCATTGAAAAAGATCGCTATTGTCTGCGCGAAAACGGCTTGCTGTATGAGATCGACGTTTTTCCGTTCTGGAACGACAGGGCTTTTCTTGAAATCGAACTGACCGACGAAAATCAGGACTTCCCATGGCCGGACGGTTTCGTCTGCATCCGCGAGGTGACGGATGACGTCCGGTATACCAACTCTGCTCTTGCGCTCCGGATCCCGGACGATGAGCCCCTGAAAGAGGAATGAAAATGAAAAAATTGCTCGCTTTGATTCTCACGGTTTGCCTGTTGGCGGCGCTGTCTGCCTGCGGCAGCACCGAGACGCAAGCCACGGAGGCGCCGGTATCCGAGCCGCCCGCTCCCGCTGCGCAGGAAACGCCTGTGCCCGAAGAGCCGGTCTCTTTTGTTTCAGACGATCTCGGCGCTCCGGTGATCCTCAATATTCAGAACATTACCGAGACCTATCCCGCGCCGGACGGCACCGATCGCGTGATCCTTACTTTCGGCTTCGATGATGTGAACGTATATCTGTACTCCAATGACGCGGCCGCCGAAGCCATCAACCAGTTCCTCGCCATGCAGGATGAGATCTATTATTCCGGTACCGGTATCGGCGACGGGATCAACGCCATCCTTGAGATGGCGACGGATAACTATGCGCTGGTCCAGGATCACGACGCCGGCTTGAATATGGAATTTTCGAGTATGCGAACAGCCTATGTCGATCGCGCGGACAGCCGTGTGATCGCTCTGCGATATCGCGTCAACAGCTACACCGGCGGCGCCCACGGGCTTTATGCGGACCGCGCCTATGTGTTTGACACCGCTACAGGCCGTACGCTGAGCTTTGACGATCTTGCGACCGATCGCGCCGCGCTGGAAAATCTCTTGTTGAATAAAATGTACGACACGCTTCAAAACGACGTGCGTTACAAACCGATCTTTGATTATATGACCGCTTTTAAGGCCGGCGAGGATCTGGATGACGAGCTCAGGGCGCTCTTCCGCGAGGGCTCCTGGACGCTGAATGAGGAAGGCCTGGTCGTTTTCTCCGACATCTATGAAATCGGCAGCTATGCGGACGGGATCGTCCGTTTTACGCTGCCCTACGAGGAGCTTGACGGCGTTCTGAACGAAGCCTGGCTTCCGGTTGCACGTGCCGAGGGAGGCGAGCTGCGGATCATGGAGATCGACGAGCAGGGCAGTACAAGCGTGCATCTGCTGGATAAGGTCAGCATTTCCGACAAAGGCTCTGAGTTCCGCGTGTTCGCCGATGGCACGGTGTACGACGTTTCGATCATTTCCGTGACCTATATCAGCGACGATGTCGGCTTCTATCAGACCGAGACGCACTGGTACTGCAGCTATCTGTCCAACCTCGGCGTACAGGTCCAGACCGTGATCCCCGAGGGCATGCCTGATCTGATGATTCGCTGTCGGGATGAAAACGGCAAGGCCCGCAGCTATCTGATCACCGAGAGCGGGGAAGACGGATCCGTTGTGCTCCTGGAGGAGGATCACGTCGTTGCCGTCGGATGATGATTCCGTAAAAAAAGCTTGCGTTCATAAGAACGCAAGCTTTTTTCATGCTTTGATCAGCCGTAAAGCGACCAGGTCTTCCCTGACTGCTGGAGCGTGGCGTATCCGAACTGCTCATACAGCAGTGCGTAACGCTCGACGCGGTTTTCGGGGACATTGTTGTTCAATCCGTCTTTGAAGCGCCAGTGCCCTTCGGCCGGATCGACCCAGCGGAATTCAAACTCGCAGTCCGGATGGCGGGAGATCATTTCCTGCTGCTGGCTTTCCGGAACGTAACTCATCGTGCAGTAAAAGCGCTTCAGCTCCGGCAGATCGTACAGACTGCTGATGTCGGTCGGCCCGACGGGGACGTTGTTGCTGTTTCGCTGGCAGCTGATGTTGAGATGCTGCAGGTGTGTACACGCAGCCAGCGGAGACAGATCGCTGACACGCGCGGAAAACAGCTCCAGGTATTCCAAATCCGGACAGTTGGCGATCGGACTGATGTCCTCCAGCCAGGTGATCGCCAGGATCGCGACCTCAAGCTTCGGCATATAATTCAGAAAATCCGCATGGGTGATCAAAGAATGGCCGAGATCCATGTATTTGACATCTGTGCAGTATTTCAGAACACCACTGGTATTATCGTTGACCGAGCCGCCGGTGGCCCAGATCATTTCCGTATCCGTCAGGCAATGATAATTTCCGAAATATACACGCCAGACCACCTTGATCTCCGGGAAATCGTCGCGCAGCCGCTCCATATGCTGATTGTCAATGCCGCAGTCGTCAAGCTTGAGGTATTTCAGATTATGAAAAGAGGGGAGCAGGGCGCGAAGCTCTTCCAGTCCGTCGTTGCCGATATCCGTGTTTTCAAATTCGATCGTTTCCGTGTCAAGGGATACAGTCTGACCGAAGAGCTCGATCTGATAATCCAGATGGATCGCGTCGCATGCCTCGCTGAGCTTCAGCGCATCATCCAGGCTGAGTTCGTTTTCCTCCTGCGGGATTCTCACGTCGCTCAGATGCGTAAAACGCTTCATCTCAGGGATCAGCTGCTCCAGCTTCTGCGCGTTCAGGCCGGTGAGGGTGATCTCTTCGATGTCGAAGGGATATTCGACGCCGAGCAAGGTCATGTTATAGCGGATCTCGCAGTCGGGCATGGCCTCCTGCAGAGCATCAACGAGAGCGGCGTCGGCCGAATCCGGCGCAATGCTGATGGTTTTGACGTCAGGGAGCCATTTGGCGTTTTTAGCCAGAGAGGCAAGATGGGGAGAGCCGACGATCGTCAGAGAATCGCTGTCTTGATCAACCGCCCAGGGTTCGTCGTAACCAACGCCGTCGATCATGATCGAATAGATGACCTCGACATCGGGATGCGCCTTCTTAAAGGCTTCGATCGCATCGTAACAGCGGCTCCCGGTCAGATCGAGGCGCTTCAGCGCGGAGCAGTCGAGCGCCCATAGTTCGTCTTCCTTAAGTACCGCTTTCCACTCGACAGGGGGCGTTTCCGGAACGACGGCAGTCGGCTCGGCGGAGGGCGTTTCCATGCTGTCCGCTTCATTTCCGCGGGCGCCGCTCAGCCGCAGGAACATCAGCGTGCCCAGCAGCAGGACCAGTGCGATCAGCGCGATTGTTTTTCCGTGCTTCATATGATCCTCCGATCAAATAGTAATCCCAGAAAGTGCTTCGTATTGTATCACAAACTGACCGATCGGTCAATCTGTCGGCCGGAAGGCTTATCATCAGAAAATTTGGTGAAAATAAGCAAAAAATAAGCTAAATAATTGTTGACAACGACAGTTTGCCGTGGTATTCTTTTAAAGCCGCATTGAAGGGGTCCCAAAGTTGAGGACAGCCTCCACCCCCAGAGCGAGTCCTGTAAAGAGGGAGGAAAATCCAATGAAGCATGCTGTGATCATGACTGGCGGCAAGCAGTACCGCGTGGCCGAGGGCGACGTGATCTTTGTCGAGAAGCTCGATGTCGCCGCCGGCGAGACCGTGAAGTTCGACCAGGTCCTGGCCGTGATGGACGGCGAGACCGCGACCTTCGGCGCACCCGTCATCGAAGGCGCTTCCGTCTCTGCTAACGTCGTAAAGAACGGCAAGAGTGCGAAGATCCGCGTCTACAAGATGAAGCCCAAAAAGGGCTACCGCCGCACGCAGGGCCATCGTCAGCCTTACACGAAGGTCCAGATCGAGACCATCAACGCGTAAGTATCCGCAACTGATTTTGACAAATGGAGGTGTAACCTAAATGGCACATAAAAAAGGTATGGGTTCTACCAAGAACGGCCGCGACAGCGAGTCCAAGCGTCTTGGCGCCAAGAGAGCCGATGGGCAGTTTGTCCTCGCCGGCAACATCCTTGTCAGACAGCGCGGAACGAAAATCCACCCGGGTACCAATGTCGGTAAGGGTAAGGACGACACTCTGTTCTCCCTCGTGGACGGAACGGTGAAGTTCGAGCGCATGGGCAAGGACCGCAAAAAGGTCTCTGTTTACGAAGAGATCGCTCAGTAAGCATTGCGATAAGGCCGGACGAAAGTCCGGCCTTTTTCCTTCGGATCGAATAAAACAAGGAGGGCTGTTATGGCGGCTTCTTTTGTTGATAAAGCAAGGATCACGGTCAAGGCTGGCAGCGGCGGAGCGGGAGCCGTAGCCTTTCACCGTGAAAAATATGTAGCGGCCGGCGGCCCGGACGGCGGGGACGGCGGACGAGGCGGCAATATCGTCTTTACCGTAGATGACAATATGTCCACGCTGATGGATTTCCGCTATAAACGGAAATATGTGGCCGGAAACGGCATGCCTGGGCAGGGGAAACGCTGCTTCGGAAAAGACGGCGAAACGCTGTATATCAAGGTCCCGCGCGGCACGATCATCCGGGATACGGAGACAGGCGCTATTATGCACGATATGTCGACCGGAGAGGACTGGGTCGCTGCCAAAGGCGGACGAGGCGGCTGGGGGAATATGCATTTCGCCACGCCGACCCGCCAGGTCCCGCATTTCGCCAAGCCGGGCCTGCCCGGAGAGAGCCATGATATCACCCTGGAGCTGAAGCTTCTGGCTGACGTCGGGCTGGTCGGTTTCCCGAACGTCGGCAAGTCAACGCTGCTCTCTGTCGTCAGCAAGGCGCATCCGAAGATCGCTAACTATCATTTTACCACATTGTTTCCGAATCTCGGCGTCGTGTATGTCGATGAAGGCGTTTCCTTTGTGATGGCCGATATCCCCGGCATCATTGAAGGCGCGTCGGAAGGCGCCGGGCTTGGCCATGATTTTCTGCGGCATATCGACCGCTGCCGTCTGCTGGTGCATCTGGTGGATGTTTCCGGCAGCGAGGGCAGAGACCCTGTCGACGACTTTGAGGCGATCTGCAACGAGCTTCGCGAATACAGCCCCGAGCTTGCTGATCGGCCGCAGATCGTCGCGGCGAACAAATGCGATCTGCTCGGCGACGACCGCGGGAATATCGAGCGGCTGAAGCGCATGGTGCAGGCCAGCGGGTACGAGTTCTTTGAATTGAGCGCCGTTACCCATGAAGGAACGCGCGAACTGGTTAAGGAATGTGCGCGCCGCCTGGCCGAGCTGCCGCCGATCGCCGCTTATGAGGCCGATTATGTTCCGCCCGAGCCGGTGATCGACACCTCGGAGGATCTTGAGATCCGTCAGTTTGACGATATGTGGATCGTTGAGGGGCCCTGGCTGCAGCGTTTGGTCGCCACGGTCAACTTCTCGGACTACGAAAGCCGGATGTTCTTTGACCGTGTGCTGCGGGAAGCGGGCGTTTTTGAGCGCATGGAACAGATGGGCGTCAAGGACGGCGACACCGTGAGCATGTATGATCTGATGTTCGAATATAAGGACTGAATGAAAAAGTTGCAGGAAAGCGATTGCTTTCCTGCAACTTTTTAGCTCCTCGAGCTTACTTCATGCCGTTTTCGTAGGACTGGATCATCTTTTTGACCATCTGACCGCCGACGGAACCGGCCTGACGACTGGTGAGCTCGCCGTTGTATCCGTTCTTCAGATTGACGCCGACTTCAGAGGCGGCTTCCATCTTGAACTTGTCCATGGCCTCACGAGCAGCGGGGTTGACCAGATGATTGCTGGTACGGTTAGACATCGTTTGCATCTCCTTTTCTCGATTCGGGTTCTTACCCGTTGCTATTGTTTGCGATGCTGGATCGCATATACCATGAAGGAGCAGGTATTTTTTCCCACATCTTCAATGTGATAATATTTGTTTTCGTTTTACATTTTTTCGAAAGCATATTGACATCAAGGGGTAAAATGCCGTATCATTTAATTTGTGTAAATATGAAAAACAGCTCGATCATTGATCTGGGAGGGATATACAATGGGTAAGCACGAAGCGCCTTCGCCCATCAAAAAGAAATCGTCCGGTTCGCCCAAGCATGCGGCACCAGCGTCTGACAAGAGCGGATTTCGTCTGGATTTGCCGGACCTGAAGCTGCCGAAGCTTCCCAAGCTCCCCGAGCTTTCGCTGCCGAAATTTATGAAAAAAACTTCGGAGACGGAAGTCGAGCTGATTGAAAAAAGCGCTCTTGCTCCTGAAGATGAAGATATGAAGATCTTTCCCGGCCCGGTGAATCCGTCGGAAGAGCCGGCGCCCGAGGCGGTTCCCGAGTCTCCCGCCGCAGAGGAAGCCGAGTCTCCCGCCGCAGAGGAAGCCGATAAGCCCGCCGCAGAGGAAGCCGATAAGCCCGCCGCTGAAGCGGCGGAAGTCCCGGCGGAAGAGATCGAAGATGAGTTCGAGGAAGAGTTCGACGACGAAGAGGAAAAGGAAGAAACGCTCCCTGTCGAGAAGAAAGGCTTTCAGCTGCCCAAACCGGACTGGCAGTCCGTCCGCGGCTTCTTTGAGAAGCTTGCAGCCTACGGTGCATCCGATGCAGCCGATGCTCCGAAGCATAAACGGAGCTATGCCTTCAACCGCTACCATGTTCTGATCACGGCGGGCGCTGCGCTCCTGTTTTTCCTCATTTGGCTGATGCCGACCAAAGGTACTCTGCGTTTTGTCCTGTATCTGATCCCCTTCCTTTTCCTCGGCGCTTATACGGTGCTGGATGCGGTCGGCGAAGTCCTGGATCGCGTGATCCCCGGACGCAGCTTAATGATCACGGTGGCCGGTCTCGGCATGCTTTGTCTGGGGAAGCCGCGTGCCGCTGTGTTCGTGATGCTGATGCATCGCATTTTCCTGCTGATCGAAGCCTATCTGTATGAAAAGAAAGCTGCTTCGATCGACAGGCTCAACGAGCTGATCCCTGATTCGGCTGTCGCCGAAACGGAAGACGGACTTGAGAAAAGGGATCCGAGGGATATGATGCCCGGCGATATCCTTTTTGTTCCGGCGGGAGAGGCTGTTGCGCTCGACGGCGTCGTTTTGGAAGGGATCAGCTCCCTGGATACTTCCGCATTCTGCGGTGAAGGCGCGTGCCTCGATGTTGGCGTGAACAGCCGCGTTTTTGCCGGCTGCCGGAATTTGACGAATCCTCTTCGCGTCCGTGTGACGAACGACTTTGCCGATTCTACGGCCTTCCGGTTTGTCTCGCGCGCAAAAGCTGCTTTGAACAGTGAGCCATCGCGCGCTTCACTTCTGGAGACGATTCTGTCCTGGGTCCCGCTTGGTCTGGCTGTTCTCGGCCTTGTGATCGGTGTGGTGGTATCGTTGATCACCGGGGCATGGCGCACCTGGCTTTACCGTGGCCTGCTGCTGATCGCCATCGGCGGCTGCGGCGATGCTCTGCTCTCCGCCCGCATGGCATACTTTACCGGTATCATGGATACGATCAAAGACGGAATCTCCTTCATTCATGCCGACTGTATTGACCGTTTTGCCGGATCCGACATGATGATTTTCTCCAAGACCGGTACGATCACGGAAGGGAAATACTCTGTTGTCGCCGTCTATCCGGTCGAATATGAGGAAAAAGATCTCCTGACAATCGCGGCGCTTGCGGAGTGTCAGTCCACGCATCCCATCGCCGTCGCGCTGCGCGAGGCCTGCGGCATCGAAATGCATCACCGCACCGACATCACGCTCCTGGAGGAAACGCCGGGCCGCGGCATCCACACGCTTTTCGGCGGCCGAAACATCTACGTCGGCAATTCCACGCTCCTGCTGGATCATAACATCGTGTTTGACGTGCCCTCGCACAAGGGGACGGTGATCCATGTTGCCGTTGACAACAAATATGCCGGCTGCATCGTTCTGAACGATCGCGTCCGCGAAGCCGCCTTTGACGCGATCGAAGAGCTGCGTCTGCGCGGCATCCGTGCTACGGTCATGCTGACCGGCGACGTGCGCTCGATGGCGCGTCCGATCGCCTCCTCACTCAGCTTTGACATGGTCAAATGCGAGCTGTCCAACGAAGCCAAGCTGGAAGCTCTGAACTACCTGCGTGAAAGCAAGGGCAACAGCGCCGCGATCAGCTACGTAAGCTGCAAGGATGAGGACGTCGAGCTGCTGCAGGCAGCCGATATCGGCGTCGGATTCAACGCGCTGACCGAGTATAAGCTGATCGGCGCCGCTTCCGTGCTGCTGATGGGGAATAAGTTCTTCCAGATCCCGCAGGCGCTGTTCCGCGCCAAGCGGATCTCCATTGCCGCGCTGCTGTGCGCTTTTGTGATGCTTGGTCTGGAGCTCCTGGTGCTGGTACTCGGCCTCTTCGGCGGCATCAGCGCATGGGCTGCAATGCTCGTGATTCTTCTGGGCCGCGTCGGTACGCTGATCTACAGCATCTACTTCAAGTAAATGAATGTTTACGACTTTGATAAAACGATTTTTTATCCGGACAGCTCCTGCCGTTTTTTCCTCTTTTGCCTGAAGCGATATCCCGCGAAAGTCCTGCCGGTCATCCCCAAAAGCCTGGGGCTTGCTCTTCAGTATAAGCGCAGGCATATCAGCGCCAAGCCGTTGAAACAGCAGTTGTTCTCCTTTCTTGCCTGCCTGGATGACGTGGATGCTGCGGTGACAGAGTTCTGGAGACGCAACCGAAACAATCTGCAGGATTGGTACCTGCGGCAAAAACTAGATGACGACCTGATCATCTCTGCGTCGCCGGAGTTTTTGCTGGCTCCGATCGCCGAAGAACTCGGCGTTCGTCTGATCGCGACGAAAATGGACCGCTTTAGCGGTCGGATCGAGGGCGCCAACTGTCACGACATCGAAAAAGTCAATCGACTGCGGGCCGAGTACCCCAATGAAACGATCGATGCCTTTTATTCCGATTCTTTTTCCGATTTGCCTTTGGCCGCGCTTGCCGAACGCGCGTTTCTGGTAAAAAAGAGGGAACGATCTCCCTGGCCGAACCTTTGATAAAACAGCCGCTGCTTGGTCAGCGGCTGTTTTGCTGATAAGAATAAGAAAAATCTATTGAAAGAAGCATGAATATAGGGTAAAATAAATTGTTAAATTCTATTCGGAGTATATTCATGCAGAAAACAAACGTCATGCGGATATTGGAACAGCGCGGCGTCAGTTACGCGGCCCACAGCTATCCTCACAAGGATGGCGCGGTTGACGGGGCAAGAGTTGCCGCGCTGATCGATCGTGATCCGGAGCGGGTATACAAGACTCTCGTTGCCCGGGGATCCAGCCGCCTTTGCTATGTTTTCGTGATCCCGGTTCTGAATGAACTGGATTTGAAAAAAGCGGCGGCTGCTGCGGGAGAGAAGTCCGTGTCCATGCTCCATCTCAACGAGCTTACGCCGACCACCGGCTATGTGCGCGGCGGCTGTTCACCGATCGGCATGAAAAAGCAGTTTTCGACCTTTTTGGATGTTCGTGCACGGGATCTGGACAGCATGATCGTCAGCGCAGGGAAGATCGGCTTTCAGATCGAGCTTGCGCCCGATGATCTGAAAGCACTTGTACAGGCAGAATATGCGGATCTATGCCTTGAGGAATAAAGTATGCAGGAAAGTATTTTTGTCAAAGGCGCCAGAGAAAACAATCTGAAAAATATCGATATAGAGATCCCGCGCGACAAGCTGGTTGTTATCACCGGGCTGTCCGGCAGCGGCAAGTCCAGTCTTGCCTTTGACACGATCTATGCCGAAGGACAACGCCGTTATGTAGAGAGCCTGAGCTCTTATGCGCGGATGTTCCTCGGCCAGATGGACAAGCCGGATGTCGACTATATCGACGGATTGTCTCCGGCCATTTCCATCGATCAGAAAACAACTTCGCGCAACCCGCGCTCCACCGTGGGCACGGTCACGGAGATCTATGACTATATGCGTCTGCTTTGGGCCAGGATCGGCATCCCGCATTGTCCGAAATGCGGCAGGGAGATCCGTCAGCAAAGCATCGATCAGATCGTGGATCAGATCATGAGCCTCCCGCAGGGGACCAGGATCCAGATCCTCGCCCCTGTCATTCGAGGACGCAAGGGCGAGCACGCGAAAGTGCTGGAAGACGCGAAAAAATCCGGTTATGTCCGTGCGCGCGTCGACGGTATCGTTTACGATCTCTCCGAGGAGATCAAACTGGAGAAAAACAAGAAACATACCGTTGAGATCCTGGTGGATCGCTTGGTCATCAAGCCTGAAATCACACGTCGTCTGACTGATTCCGCGGAAACGGCGCTTGCTCTGGCCGACGGTATTCTGACCGTTGATCTCCCGGCGGAGGAGCGTTCGCTCAGCTTTTCTCAGAACTATGCCTGCGAAGACTGCGGCATTTCCATCGAAGAGCTGGTCCCGCGTCTTTTTTCCTTCAACAATCCCTACGGTGCCTGCCCGACCTGCACCGGCCTCGGTACGCAGATGCTGGTCGATCCCGCGCTGATCATCCCGAACCCCAATCTCAGCATCCTGGACGGCGGCATCGCCGCCTCCGGATGGGGAAATATCAAGGGCGACTCCATTTCGCGTATGTATTTTGACGCGATGGCCAAGCGCTATCATTTCAAACTCAACGAGCCGATCAAAAATCTTTCGGAGGAAGCTGTTTCCGCCATCCTGTACGGCACGAAAGGCGAGCCGCTGCAGCTCCGCTATGAAAAAAACGAGGGTTACGGTGTTATCCGACGTGAATTTGAGGGTATCGTCAACAACCTGCAGCGCCGCTACCGCGAAACGCAGAGCCCCGGCATGCGCGCCGATATTGAGGACTGCATGTCCGAGACGCCCTGCCCGGACTGCCAGGGCAAAAGGCTGAAAAAATCCGCACTGGCCGTTACGGTCGGCGGGCTGAGCATTGCCGATTTTGCCGATCTGCCGGTCAATCAGGCGCTTGACTTCATCGACGGGCTTGTTCTATCCGACAAGGAGAAACTGATCGCAGAACGCATTCTGAAGGAAATCAAGGCACGCCTGGGCTTCCTGACCAGCGTCGGTCTCGGCTATCTGACGCTCTCGCGCGCCGCGTCTACGCTCTCCGGCGGCGAAAGCCAGCGGATCCGTCTTGCCACGCAGATCGGCTCCAGTCTGATGGGCGTCCTCTATATTCTGGACGAGCCGAGCATCGGACTGCACCAGCGCGACAACGGCAAGCTCCTGGATACGCTGAAAAGCCTCCGTGATCTCGGCAACACGCTGATCGTCGTGGAGCACGACGAGGAGACGATGCGTGCCGCCGACCATGTGATCGACATCGGACCCGGCGCGGGGATCCACGGGGGCCGCGTCGTCTGTGCCGGAACCATTGAAGATATCTGCGCCTGCAAGGAATCCATTACCGGTCAGTATCTGAGCGGGAAGAAGTTTATCCCGATCCCCGAAAAACGACGGAAGGGGAGCGGCAAACAGCTCGTCATTCGCGGCGCAGCGGAGAATAACCTTAAAAATATCGACGTCTGCCTTCCGATGGGAACGCTGATCTGTGTGACCGGCGTTTCCGGCAGCGGAAAATCCTCTCTGATCAACGAGGTGCTGTACAAGACGCTGGCTGCGGAGAAAAACCGGGCCAAGCTCAGACCCGGCAAGTGCGCCGGGATCAAAGGGCTTGACTACGTCGATAAGGTGATCCAGCTGGATCAGAGCCCGATCGGCCGTACGCCGCGTTCCAACCCCGCTACCTATACCGGCGTTTTCAACGATATCCGCGATCTCTTTGCCACGACGCAGGATGCCAAGCTCCGCGGATACGGTCAGGGGCGGTTTTCCTTTAACGTCAAGGGCGGCCGCTGCGAGGCCTGCTCCGGCGACGGACTGGTGAAGATCGAGATGCATTTTCTGCCGGATGTTTACGTGCCCTGTGACGTATGCAAGGGAAAGCGTTATAACCGGGAAACTTTGGAAGTCAAGTACAAGGGGAAGAATATCGCGGACGTTTTGGACATGACGATCGACGAGGCTTTTGTTTTCTTCGAGAATCAGCCCAAGATCCGTCAGAAGCTCGAAACCTTGGTCGACGTCGGTCTCGGCTATGTGAAACTGGGTCAGTCCAGTACGACGCTGTCCGGCGGCGAGGCGCAGCGCGTCAAGCTTGCCACGGAGCTTTCCCGGCGCAGCACCGGAGCCACCGTTTATGTCCTGGATGAGCCGACGACCGGGCTTCACGTTGCGGATGTGCACAAGCTGATCCATATCCTCAACCGATTGGTCGATGAAGGCAATACCGTCATTGTGATCGAGCACAACCTCGACGTCATCAAGGTCGCCGATTATATCGTCGACCTCGGCCCGGAGGGCGGCGACCAGGGCGGCGAGCTGATCTTTGCCGGAACGCCGGAGGACTGCGCCCGCTGCGAACAGAGCTTTACCGGTCAGTATTTAAAAAGAATCTTGGATTAACAGGAGCCGCCATGGATCAGAACGAGGAGCTGCTTGAGCTGTCGGGCTCGGTCAGCTCGGTCATCTATAAAAATGAAGAAAACGGCTATACCGTACTGCGCCTGCTGGACGGGAGCGGAGAAACCGTGACCGTCGTCGGCTGCTTTCCATTTGCCTCCGTCGGGGAATCCATGATCATCAGCGGACGATGGACGACGCACAACGTGCACGGCAGACAGTTCAAGTCTGAGTTTGCGCAGCGTCTGCTGCCCAACACGGAACAGGATATTTACGCCTATCTCGCCGGCGGAGCGATCAGGGGGATCGGCCCGGCGACGGCTTCGCTGATCGTGAATGAATTCGGTGAGTTTTCGCTGAATGTGATAGAAAACGAGCCGGATAAACTTACTCGGATCCGCGGGATCAGTCAGAGCCGTGCCAGACAGATTGCCAAGGACTTCCGCAGACAGGCCGGGATGAGACGACTGATGGAGTTCGTATGCTCCTTCGGCCTGCGCCCGATCCTCGCCATGCGTGTTTATCGTTTTTACGGGGACAAGGGGCTGGATTTGCTGCGGGAGAACCCCTATCTGCTGGCCAGCGAACATATCGGCGGCACTTTTGCGGAAGCGGATATCATGGCGCAGGAGATCGGTATTGACGCCTACAGCCCCAAGCGGGTCTGCGCGGCGGTCCTGTTCGAACTGACGCATAATGCCGGCAACGGACATTGCTTCATTCCGCGGGAAAAGCTCGCCGCCATCACGGCGCAGCTGATCGGCGTAGAGTCCGAGAGTGCGGACGAGTGCATCGGAACGCTTGCCGAAAACGGACAGCTGATCTGTGAGGATATTGCGGGCTGTCACGCCTGCTATCTGCCTGTTCTTTATGAGGCAGAGACGGGAACCGCCGAGCGGCTTGCCGCAATGGCAAAGCGGAGGTATCCCGACCGGATGGATCTGGAGCCGCTGATCCGTTCGCTGGAGAAGGACCAGCATATTCAGTATGCGCCTCTGCAGCGTCAGATCCTCGAGCTTGCCCTGCGCCATCAGCTCGTTGTGCTGACGGGCGGCCCCGGCACCGGAAAAACGACCTCTGTGCGCGCGATTCTGGCAATGTATGACCGACTCGGTGTGAAAACGCTTCTGACCGCGCCGACCGGTCGCGCCGCCAAGCGCATGACGGAGCTGACCGGGCGCGAGGCCTCCACGGTGCACCGTCTGCTGGAGGCCAAATTCGCTGATGACGACGAGACGCTGCTTTTCTCCAAAAATGCTGACGATCCGCTCGACTGCGACGCGGTGATCCTGGATGAGTGCAGTATGGTGGATATCCAGCTGATGCATGCCCTGCTGGATGCCATGCCGCCCGAGGCGCGACTTGTCATGGTCGGCGACGCCGATCAGCTTCCGTCTGTCGGCCCTGGCAACGTCTTTTCCGCGATCATTCGCAGCCAGGTCGCGGCGACTGTGCGTCTGACGGAAATCTTCCGCCAGAAAGAGGACAGCCGCATCATTCGAAACGCGCATATGATCAACCGCGGCGAGCATCCGAACCTTTCGGAGAATGCAGGTGATTTCTTCCGCCTGAAACGGCTGCAGGCCGGCAGCAGCGTCGATACGATCCTTGAACTCGTTTCCTCACGTCTCCCGGAGAAAATGCTGATCCCGGCCGAAGAGATCCAGGTCTTGTCTCCGACCAGGAAAGGGGAACTCGGTACAGTCAATCTCAATCGACGACTGCAGGAGGCCTTGAATCCGCATGACGGAAAGAAGCGCGAGAAGGCTTTTGGCGAAGTAGTCTTTCGTGAAAACGACCGCGTCATGCAGATCCGGAACAATTATGACATCCAGTGGCAGAGCGTCGATCACAAGACAGCAGGCACGGGGATCTTCAACGGTGACATCGGCCGTATCCTGCAAATCGATCCGGACTCTGAACAGCTTGTCGTCGATTTTGACGGCAGGGTCGCATGCTATGACTTTGATTCTCTGATCGAGTTGGAGCACGCCTGGGCCATGACGGTCCATAAATCCCAGGGAAGCGAGTACCGCGCCGTGATCCTCGCGTTGTCCGCGGGGTCACAAATGCTCTTGACGCGAGACGTGCTTTATACGGCGGTCACACGCGCCCGCGAGCTGCTGATCCTGGTCGGTGATGATCAGACAGCCTATCAGATGATCGACAACTATCGGCAGACCAAGCGCTATTCAGCGCTTCGCGTTCGTCTGCGCAGACTGAGCGGGCTGGACGGATGAAGCTGATCAACGATTTGCTGGATCTGATCTATCCGCCGCGCTGTGCTTTTTGCCATCAGCTGCTTCGGCATCGAGGCGTCAAGGTATGCGAGGACTGTCTGGCTCATTTGCCTTATACCGGCGACCTGGCCGAGCAAAAAGGGATAGCGCACCTGGAAAGCTGCATATCGCCGTTGTTCTACGAAAGGCTGGTCAGGGATTCTCTGCATCGCTTCAAATTCGGGCAGCGGACAGGCTATGCGGGTATTTATGCGGGATTTATGGTAAAATGTATTGACGAAAAGCAAAAATCCTGCGATATTATAAGTTGGGCTCCGGTGAGCAGGCAAAGAAAACGCCGCCGCGGCTACGATCAGTCCGAGCTGTTGGCCCGAGAGCTTTCAAATCTTCTGGAACTCCCTTGTCAGCGCCTGCTGATCAAGCAGCGCGATACCATGCCGCAGTCCCGTACAAAAAGCGCCGCACAGAGACGAGAGAACGTCAGGGGCGCCTACCGCTGCTGCGAGCCGGATTCTGCCAGCGGAAAGCGGATCCTGCTGATCGATGACATCGTAACCTCCGGATCGACTTTGAGCGAATGCGCCAAAGTACTGAAGGAAGCGGGAGCGTCCGGGATTTATGCGGTAACCGTCGCGCGCAAACGATAGAAAAAGAAACAATGAGGTGCACGCCATGAATTTGTTTGAGAAAGATATAGCCATCGATATGGGAACTACGTCCACCCTCGTCTTTGAACAGGGAAAGGGCGTTGTAATGCGCGAACCAACGGTCGTCGCGATCGATAAATACAACGGCAAGATCCTGAAGGTCGGTCAGGAGGCGCAAAAGGTCCTCGGACGTACGCCCGCGGATATCGTGGCGATCCATCCGGTCGAGGGCGGCGTTATTTCCGACTATGACATGACGGCGCAGATGCTGCGCGAACTGATCGGCCGTATCACCTCCTTCAGCTTCTTCAAGCCATGCGTGCTGGCCTGCGTGCCGAGCAGCATTTCCGGCGTGGAAGAGCGTGCGATGATCGATGCTGCGATCGAGGCCGGTGCGAGAAAGGTCTATCTGCTCGAAACCGCCGTGGCGACCGCCATGGGCGCCGGCATCGATATCTCCAAGGCCGACGGCCATATGATCATCGATATCGGCGGCGGTACGACCGAAGCCGCGGTCATATCCGCCGGCGGCGTGGTCGAGTGCGAATCCATCAAAGTGGCCGGTACCAGCTTCGATGAGGCCATTGTCCGTTATGTTCGCCGGAAGCACAATCTGCTGATCGGTCTCGGCGCCGCCGAGGAGGTCAAGCGCAGCATCGGCTGTGTGATCCAGCGCCCGGACGTCGGCGTGGAGGAGATCAAAGGCCGCAGCCTGACCAATGGTCTGCCCAAGACCATGACGATCACTTCCAATGAGCTGATCGAAGCTTTTGTCGAGCCGATGAACCAGATCCTGGACGCCATCCACGTTGTTCTGGAGCGCACTCTGCCGCAGCTTGTCGGCGATCTGGACACCAACGGCATCGTGATGTCCGGCGGCGGAAGCCTGATCTACGGCATCGACCGTCTGATCGAGCGCAGCACCGGCATCCGGACGATTGTTGTGGACGATCCGGTCTCCTGTGCCGCCTACGGCGCTGGGAAGATGCTCAAGCGACTGGATCTGCTGCAGGACGGCATGATGAATTACGCGAGGAAAAGACAACTGAAATAAACGCTTAGGAGCGTGACAGCTTTGAAGATCCTCAATCTACTGAAAAAGAAAGAAGCAAAGGAGCCTCATTGCTCGGCGGTCATCGTTGCAGCCGGCTCATCGCAGCGCATGGGCAGCGACAAGCTTATGACAATGCTGGGCGATATCCCCGTGCTTGCCAGGACGCTGCAGGCTTTTCAGGCTTCGCCGCTTGTCGACGAGATCATCGTTGTAACGAAGTTGGAAAAACTGCAGGAGACGGCCGATCTCTGCAAGGAATATGGGATCGAAAAGGCCAATCGTGTGATCGCCGGGGGCAATACAAGAACGGAATCCGCGCTTTGCGGCGTGTCTGAGGTCAGCCCCAATGCGAAGCTGATCGCCATTCACGACGGCGCTCGTCCGCTGGTTACGGAGGATCTGATCCAGCGCACCGTGTATGCCGCTGCCGAACACATGGCCGCAGCGCCTGCGGTATCCTCTGTCGATACCCTGAAGGCCGTGGACGATAACGGCTGCATCCTTGGTACTGTCGACCGGGAAACTACGCTTCGCATCCAGACTCCTCAGGTCTTCCGTGCGGAGATCATCAAAGGCGCGCTGACCAAAGCCGTGGAAAAGGGGATAACGCTGACCGACGACTGCGCGGCAGCCGAAATGATGGGTGTTCGAACCCAGACGGTCCAGGGTGATGAGGATAACATTAAGATCACGACGCCGCGTGATCTGCTGTTTGCCGCTGCGATTTTGAAGGATCGGGGAGAGCAGCCGTGAGGATCGGACATGGGTATGATGTTCATCGCCTCGTCACAGGGAGAAAGCTGATCCTCGGCGGCGTGGAGATCCCTTATGAAAAAGGGCTGCTCGGTCATTCCGACGCCGATGTCCTGCTTCATGCGCTGATGGATGCGATGCTCGGCGCGGCGGCGCTCGGCGATATCGGGAAGCTTTTCCCGGACAACGATCCCAGCTATGCCGGAGCGGACAGCACCGTTCTTCTGGCGCGAGTTGCGGAGCTCTTGAAGCAGAACGATTATTCCGTCGTCAATCTCGACTGCACGATCCTGGCACAGCGTCCGAAACTGATGCCGTATATCCCTTGCATGATCGAGACGATCTCCTCCGTCCTGGGTATTTCGACCGACCGCGTCAGCGTCAAGGCAACCACGGAGGAAGGACTCGGCTTCACCGGCGAGGGCTTGGGGATCGCTGCGCATGCGGTCGTCCTGCTTGAGAAAAACTGAATCGTACATACCGCAGCGCGAGCGCATACAATGGGGTGAGCTCAGCGATGGGTAATCTGTGAAACAGCCGCAGAGTCTTGTGCTCTGCGGCTGTTTCTGTCTATAAAGGGGATTGTTCCTGATGGAAAAATATCTGATCATGTGCCGCACAATGACGCATGCCCAGCGAAGCCAGCATCTCCTAGAAAGAAGCGGCATCATGTCGTCGCTCATCAAAGCGCCGGTAGCACTTACGCGATCCGGTTGCGGCTACGCACTCGTCCTCCGCCGACACGGAAGAGAGGGGATTCAGCTTTTGAAAGAGGCGGCGCTGCTCAGCGGCAGGGTCTATGAAAAAATCGATGAAGAATGGAGGGAAGTGACGAATGACTTATCTTGACAGCGCGGCGACCAGCTTTCTCAAGCCTTCCTCTGTTTATCGCGCCGTCCAGCAGGCGATGCACTCAGCGTCAAATCCCGGACGCGGATCTCACCGCAGCGCATTGAAAGCCGCGGAGATCGTGTTTGAATGCAGAGAAACGGCGTCGGAACTGTTCCATGTGGAGGACCCGTCCCGCATCGTATTTACATTCAATGCCACGCATGCGCTGAATCTCGCGATCCGTTCGCTGGCTCGTCTGGGAATGCGTGTTCTGATTTCCGGTTTCGAGCACAATGCCGTGACTCGACCCTTGGCTGCATTGAACGCAGACGTTCGTATTTTCGGACCGACTTTGTTTGACCGACAGGCTGTTTTAGAAGATTTCCGCGATCAAATATCCCACGCGGACCTGGTCGTATGCACGCATGTTTCTAACGTTTTCGGCTTCGTTCTTCCTGTTCAGGAGATCGCCGCCATTTGCCGCGGGCGTCATGTCCCTCTGATTATCGATGCTTCGCAGTCCGCGGGTCTGCTGGATATTGATATGACGCAGCTTGGCGCGTCCTTTATCGCCATGCCCGGTCATAAATCCCTGTTTGGACCGCAGGGAACGGGTCTTTTGCTGTGCGGCTGTGATGGATCACCGCTTCTTTACGGCGGCACCGGCAGCAACAGTTTAAGCGATGATATGCCATCTTTTCTTCCGGATCGACTGGAGGCGGGGACTATGAATGTCCCGGGGATCGCAGGTTTGCTGGCCGGCATGCAATATGTCCTTGACAGAAGTACGCCATCCATTTATGGCCATGAGCATGAACTGTTGAGCGCTCTCGTCGACCGATTGTCCGCTTTGCCGAGGCTTGATTTATACCATGATCGGGAACGGGAACAAAGCGGAATCCTATCGTTCACCGTGGGCGGCATGGATAGCGAGAGCTTCAGTGAAGCGCTCAGTCGGAAGGGGATCGCCGTCCGAGGCGGGCTGCACTGCGCGCCGCTGGCACATCGGAGCGCTGGAACGATAGACGGCGGGACGGTCAGGATCAGTCTGTCTCCCTTCAATACGATGGAGGAGATCGACAGCGTGTATCGGATCATTCGGGACATGTTGTGAATTTAAGGTAAATTCTATCAATTCTATTTGCCTTTTTTCCCCGGATGATCTATAATAAAGTGATAATATATGTTCTTATGAAACTGATTCGAATATACAGCGGAACGGAGAAATACAGATGGATGCCATACGTACCATGCTCAATCAGTCCCTGAATGTACTTTCGTCGATTCAGGTGACGGATATTATTGATATACTGATCGTCGCTTTTCTGATTTATAAGGTTTTTTCCCTGGTACGCCGGACTAATTCCACGAATCTGGCGCGCGGTATACTGATCCTGCTGGCCGTGTTTGTCCTGTCTGAGATCCTCGGCCTCAAGATGATGCAGTTTCTGCTGCGCAGAGCCTTTGAGCTTGGACTCATTGCCCTGGTGGTTTTGTTTCAGCCTGAGCTGCGCCGTCTCTTTGAACGGCTCGGCAGCAGCTTCAGCTCCGGCAAGGAGTCCTACGGCAGCACGATGGAATCGGCGATCGCACAGACGGTTCTGGCCTGCTCGGAAATGTCCGAAGCCAAAACCGGCGCGCTGATCATCTTTGAGAGGAAGATCCAGCTTACCGATATTATGAGTACGGGCACCATCATTAACGCCGACGCGACGGCTGAGCTGATCAAAAACATCTTTTTCAACAAAGCTCCGCTGCATGACGGCGCTCTGATCCTTCGAAACGGCAGGATCGCCGCCGCCGGCTGCGTCCTACCTTTGACAAAGAGCAATAATCTCAGCAAAGACCTCGGTATGCGGCACCGTGCAGGTATCGGTTTGAGCGAGCAGTCCGATGCAGTTATCATTATCGTTTCTGAGGAGACCGGATCGATTTCCGTTGCGATCGAAGGGATGCTCAAGCGTCATCTTTCGGCTTCAACTCTTGACAAGATCCTTCGCAGCGAGCTGATCCCGGAAAGCGGCGAAGAGAGGAAGAATGGCTTTATCCCCTGGATCAGGAATGCCTTGATGAGGAAGAACCATGAATAAGACGAAAATATATAAAACAATCAAAAACAGTCCGGTCTTTTGGATCATCCTGTCCCTTCTGATTGCGCTATTCATGTGGACTTATGTTGCTTCGCAGGATACGGAAGAGTTCAAAAAGACCTTTACCGGCGTGCGCGTTCAGCTTGTCGGCGAGGATATCCTCCGCAATTCCCGGAACATGGTTATCACCAACGTCAGCACGCCCACGGTCAACATTGAGGTCGTCGGACCGCGCCGTATCGTCAGCGCGCTGGACGAGGATGATCTGATTGCTCAGATCGATGTCAGCAAACTGACTATGGCCGCCGTCACCACACAGACTTATAAGATCATTTTTCCTGACGGGACCGACACCAGCTCACTGAGCACCCTGAGCCGAACGCCGGAGACGGTCGTATTTACCGTTTCCGAGCTGATCGACAAGCAGATCCCCGTTCGCGGCAGCTTTGAAGGAAATTCGCTCGACGGTTATGTGGCTGAGGCTCCGGTTTTCACGCCTTCGACGATTACGGTTTCCGGTCCTGAGATCTACCTCAAAAACGTTAAGTACGCCTGGCTGACCTTCGGGGCAGGGGAAGAAGTGGATCATACGATCACAAGAACGGTGCCCTTCGTTTTGCGCGACAATAACGACGAAGATTATTATAACGAGATGATCAGCTGCGACACCAACGAGATCGAGGCGCGCCTGACCATCATTCGTCAGAAAGTCGTGCCGCTGGAGGTCAGCATCGAATATGCCTCCGGCGCGACGCCGGAGAATACCAGGGTTACGATCGAGCCCGCGTCCGTCGCCCTGTCCGGAGATTCCGAGCTGTTGGACGCTCTGAATCAGATCGTCCTGGCCACGATCGATACTAAGGACTTTACGACCTCCTTCACCGAGACCTATCTGATCCGCATTGACGAGGGTCTGGTCAATCAGTCCGGTGTTACGGAGGCCAAGGTCACGGTTGAGCTCACGGATCTTGTCTCCGATAAATTCATTATCCGAAATATCGCCTATACCAATCTGACCGACGGTTATGAGGCTGAGATCATCACCACCGCCATTACCGTCACGCTGCGCGGGCCGGAGGAGCAGCTTCTTGCACTGAAGGCAGAAAATATCCGCGCCGTCATAGATCTGGAGGATTATCTGAATTCAACCGGCACCTTTAATATCACGCCGAAGATCTACGTGGACGGCTTCCCTGATGTCGGCGAAGTCGGCGATGTTCCTCAGATCTCAATCGAGCTGCGTGAGGCGGAGGGCTGAGCATGACGCAGGAGGCTGTTGTTACCAGGCTTTTGCCCGGCGGTATGGCAGAGGTCGCTGTGAAAAGGACGACTGCCTGCGGCGGCAACTGCGCAAGCTGTGAAAGCTGCGTGTTTCAAAACGAGCTGAAAACGCCCGCCTTGAACCGAATCCAGGCCAGACCCGGACAAAAGGTGCTGATCGAAAGTCAGTCCTCGCGGATCTTCAAGGCTGCCTTCCTTGTATATGTTCTTCCGCTTCTCCTGTTCCTGCTTGGCTATCTTTTCTCATCTCTGCTGTCGCTGGGGGAGACAGGCGGGATCATCTGCAGTTTCGCCGGTCTAGCCCTCGGCGCCGTGATCGTGGTGCTTTCCCAGCGCCGCATCCGGGAAAAGGATAAAATCACCTTTGAGATCATTGAATTTCTGTAAGCACGGAGGCCAGTATGATCAAAAGCATGACAGGCTACGGCAGCGCCAAAGGAAATGTCGACGGCCTGGAGATCAGCATTGAACTGAAAAGCGTCAACAATCGATTTCTCGATTGCTCGGTGCGGATGCCGCGCAGTTTCCTCTTTGCGGAGGATGCCGTTAAATCTGCCGTACAGCGCCACATCAGCCGCGGCAAGGTCGACGTGTTCGTCAGTGTGGATTCCTCACAGGCCGGCGATATGACCGTCAAGGTCAACGAACCGCTGTTGAAGGGGTATATGGATGCGCTGCACCACATTGCCGAGGAATATCAACTGCCAAACGATCTGTCGGCCGTCAGTCTCTCCCGTTATCCGGATGTTCTTGTTGTAGAAAAGAAGGAGCTCGATGCGGAAGCCATCACCGCAGGCATATCCGAAATCGCAGAGCGCGCATTGAACGATTTTGACGCGATGCGCCTTCGCGAGGGGGAAAAGCTGCGCGACGATGTGCTGAATCGTCTGACTGTGATCGACGGTCTCGTTTCCACTGTGGAGCTTGAATCTCCGAAGACCGTGGAGCAATACCGCAATCGCCTGAAGCAGAAAATGGACGAGGTGTTGGGGACAGCCGGCGTCGATGAAAACCGCATCCTGATGGAGGCTGCGATCTTCGCCGACCGTATTGCCGTCGACGAGGAGACGGTTCGTCTGCGCAGTCATATGGCGCAGCTGACAAGTATGATCAACGGCCAGTCGCCGATCGGCCGTAAAATCGATTTTCTGATCCAGGAATTCAACCGTGAGGCAAACACGACGGGCTCCAAGTGCATGAATTCCGACATCGCTCATGTGGTTGTCGATCTGAAATCTGAGATCGAAAAAATCCGCGAGCAGATCCAGAACATCGAATAAGGAGCGCCTATGAATCTTGTCAATATCGGATTTGGGAACCTGATCCATGCCCGGCGCGTGATCACGATCGTCAGTCCAGAATCTGCACCGATCAAACGCATGATCCAGGATGTTCGGGAGAAGGGTCTCCTGATCGACGCCAGCTTTGGACGCAGCACCAGATCCGTGATCGTTATGGACAGCGGTCACGTGATTCTCTCCGCACTTGAACCCGAGATCCTTTACCAGCGAATTTCCGATCAATCTGAGGAGGAAACCGAGCATGAATGAAAAAGGAAAACTGATTGTGATCTCCGGGCCGTCCGGCGCCGGAAAAAGCACCGTTGTTTTCAAAGCGATGGAAGGGCGGGACGATCTCTGCTTTTCCACCTCGGTCACGACAAGGAAACCGCGTCCCGGGGAAGTCGACGGCAGAGAGTACTTTTTCGTCGATCTTGACCGCTTTGCGGAGATGATTGAAAACGACGAGCTGCTCGAGCATGCCGAGTATGTGGCCAATCATTACGGTACGCCCCGCAAGTATGTGGAGGACAAGCTGGACCGAGGAATGAACGTGCTGCTGGATATTGAGGTTCAGGGCGCCCGTCAGGTTGCGGAAAAAAAGCCGGATGCCGTCAAGATCTTTATTATCCCGCCCTCCCTGCAGGAACTGGAACGCCGTCTGATCGGACGCGGCACCGACACGGCCCGCGCCATCGAAGCGCGTCTGATCCGCGCCCGTCAGGAATACCGCGAGGCGGATTTCTATGACTATATTATCGTCAATGACGACGCCGATCGTGCAGCCGAGGAACTCAAGGCCATCATCCTGGCCGAGCACTGTCGTGCGAAAGACCGTGCGCAGTATCTGTGCGCGGATTGAACTTCTATCGTTTATTATTTCAGCCGCCTGTGCGGCAGAATGGAGAATATGACTATGATGCTTTATCCCCCGATGGCCGATCTCGTCGCTAAGGTCGGCAGCCGTTATCAACTGGTGAATCTTGTTGCCCGCCGCGCCCGGGTGATCTCCGCGGAAGCCGAGGAGAAACAGATTCCGCTGGAACGCAAGCCTGTTTCCTCCGCGATCGATGAGGTCTATACCGGCAAGCTTTCGATCAAGTGATCTGAGCTTCTGGCAGGAACGGTGAAGATTGCCAAAATTGCGGTTTCCGCCGCACCATATTGGATAGACAAGCCCTATGATTATCTGATCCCCGAGGAACTGCAGGAAGCTGCGCTCCCCGGGGTAAGGGTTTATGTACCCTTTTCCAGGGGGAATCGTTTGTGCGAGGGGATCATTCTTGCTGTGTCGGATGAGAGCGGATACAGCGTGAACAAGCTCAAGGCTGTGATCCGCCTGCTGGACGATCAGCCTCTTCTGAGCGAATCGCAGATCAAGCTTGCCCTTTTTATGCGCGATCGCTTCTTCTGCACGGTCTATGACGCGGTCAGGGCTATCCTGCCCGCCGGTCTTTGGTTCAACGATCAGGGCGAACGCAGGATCAAGGATAAAACGCTTCCGATGATCCGGCTTGCCGTTTCCGCCGAGGAAGCCGCCGAGGCGGCCGAAACAAAGCGCCGCCGCGCGCCGCAGCAAGCGCAAATCCTGGAGCTGCTGAGCAGCTTTGAAGCTTTGCCGCTGCATGACGTCCTGCAGCATACCGACGCCAAACGTTCTTCCGTGAAAGCGCTTGAGAATCAGGAACTTGTTCAGCTCTATGAACGTGAGGTGTTCCGCCGACCGGAGATTTACAGCGACGAGTTGATGCCCCTGCCGCAGTTGAACGAGGCGCAGGAGAGAGTTTTTCATGGGCTGATGAGTCTTGCCGAAGGAGGGAAAGCCTCTGCGGCGCTGCTGTTCGGCGTCACCGGCAGCGGTAAAACGAGCGTCTATATTCATCTGATCCAAAAAACGCTGGAAAAGGGGAAGTCTGCGATCCTTCTTGTCCCTGAGATCGCTTTGACGCCGCAGATGCTGCAGACCTTTTCTTCCTTTTTCGGCAATCTGATCGCCGTGCTTCATTCCAGCCTTTCCGTTGGCGAACGCTATGATGAATGGAAGCGTATCCGCAGCGGAAAAGCGAGACTGGTGATCGGCACGCGCAGTGCAGTTTTCGCTCCGGTTTCTGAGCTTGGCCTGTTAATCATCGATGAAGAGCAGGAAGAAAGCTATAAATCTGAAAATTCGCCCAGATACAACACGCGCGATGTGGCAAAATACCTCTGTGCCCGCGCCGGATGTCTACTTTTGCTTGGCTCGGCCACGCCGGATGTCTCGAGCCGCTATTTTGCGGAAACCGGCCGCTATTCTTTCTTCACGCTGCCGGAGCGATATAACGACATGGCGCTTCCGGAGGTCCGCATTGTCGACATGAAGCGCGAGCTTCGCCGCGGCAATACGGGTGACATCAGCAGCGTGCTCCGCGATGAGCTACAGCAGAATATTGAACATGGCGAGCAGAGCATCCTCTTTATCAATCGCCGCGGCGCGCACAAGCTGATCAGCTGCGGCAGCTGCGGTTTTACGTACCGCTGCCCTCGATGCAGCGTTTCGCTGACCTATCACAGCAGCAACCGTCGGTTGATCTGCCACTACTGCGGTTATTCGCAGAGAGTTGACGCGCTGTGCCCGGACTGCGGAGGAGAGCTGAAGTATCTCGGCAGTGGAACCCAATATGTCGTTGAGCAGCTCAATGAGCTCTTTCCCGGCGTGGAGATCCTGCGGATGGACACGGATTCCGTTGCGCCTGTCGGCTCTCATGAACCCTTGTTTGAGCGTTTCAAACAGGAGAACATCCCGATCATGGTCGGCACGCAGATGGTCACAAAAGGGCTGAATTTTGAGAATGTGACCCTGGTGGGCGTTTTGTCCGCCGATCAGAGCCTATACGCCGGCGACTACCGTGCCGGAGAACGCACCTTTTCCCTGATCACACAGGTGATCGGACGCAGCGGCCGCGGGACAAAACCCGGCCGCGCTGTGATCCAGACCTTTACGCCGGAGAATCAGATCATTCAGCAGGCCGCCGCACAGGATTACGAAGCCTTCTATGGCTCCGAAATGGTCCTCCGGCGTCTCCAGCATGCGCCGCCTGTCTGCGATCTGATCTCACTGACCGCCTCGGGGCTGGTCGAGGAGCAGGTTTTGAAAACGGCGCACTATATGGCCAACTGGCTTCGCAGCGCCATGTCAGGCGCTTCGGATGTCAGCGTCATGGGGCCCGCGCCGCTCAGCGTAGTGAAGATTAACAACCGATATCGTTACCGGGTAAACCTTGCCTGTCATTCCGATTCCTCCGTGCGTCTCCGGATCGCGCAGCTCATTGCGGAGTGCAGCACGGACAAGCGTTTCAAGGGCGTATCGGTCTTCGCGGATAACGACCCAGTAGACTAAAAATGCCGCTTTTGCGGCAGATGGGAGCAATCATGGCATACCGCAATATCCTGACAAAAGAAGAACCCCTGCTTTATAAAAAGTGTCGCCCGGTGACCGTCTTTAACGAGCGTCTTCATCAGCTGCTCGACGATATGACCGACACACTCAGGCAGGCGAACGGCGTCGGTCTTGCCGCACCGCAGGTCGGCGTGCTGCGCCGCGCGGTGCTGGTGATCGAGACCAATGTACCGGAAGGCGAGGATGAATATATCATCGAGCTGATCAACCCCGAGATCATCGAACGATCGGGCGTTCAGAAGGGCGCCGAAGGCTGTCTCAGCGTCCCGGGCGAGTATGGCCTTGTGGAACGGCCGATGTACGTCAAAGTGCGCGCACAGGATCGATACGGCAAATGGTTTGAGGCCGAGGGCACCGGACTGACGGCCCGCTGCTTCTGCCATGAGCTGGATCACCTGGACGGCGTTGTCTTCACTTCTCTCTGTGAACGGATGCTCACCGAAGAAGAGCTCCAGAACGGCAAATTTGATTCCTGAGGTTTTCGCATGCGGATCGTATTCATGGGCACGCCGGACTTCGCGGAGGCGTCGCTGAAAAAACTGATCGATGAGCATTTTGACGTGGTCGGCGTTTTTACTCAGCCTGACAAGGCGCGCGGACGAGGCATGTCCGTTTCTTGTTCGCCCGTGAAAATGCTTGCGCTGCAGGCCGGGATTCCGGTCTTCCAGCCGGAAAAAATGCGTGACGGTACGGCGCTGGCACAGCTGCGGGAGCTCAGGCCCGACATACTGGTCGTCGTCGCTTACGGGCGTATCCTGCCGGATGAGATCCTGGCCCTCCCGAAATACGGCGCCGTCAACGTCCATGCGTCATTGCTGCCCAAATATCGCGGTGCGGCGCCGATCCAATGGGCTGTGCTTAACGGCGACAGGGTTACCGGCGTCAGCACCATGTATCTCGCGCATGAGATGGATACCGGCGACGTGATCTTTAGCCGGGAGACGGAAATCGGCGAAAAAGAAAGCTCCGGCGAGTTATTTGACCGTCTGATGAGGATGGGCGCAGAGCTTTTGGTCGAAACGCTTCGCGCGATTGAAGCGGGCACCGCGCCGCGCACCCCTCAGGATGCCAGCATGGCAAGCTATGTCGGCATGCTGGATAAATCCATGTCGCCAATCAATTGGGATCGCCCGGCACGCAGCGTTATGAAGCAGATTTTTGGGCTGCAGCCCTGGCCGGTGGCGACGATGGAGTTAGAAGGGACCACGCTGCGTGTTTTCGACGCGGAGTATACCGGGCATCATTCGGACGCGAAGCCCGGAACGCTCCTTTCGGCGAATAAAGACGGACTGGAGATCGCCTGCGGGGAAGGAGAGACCCTGCTCATCACCGAGCTGCAGGCGCCCGGCAAGAAAAGAATGTCCGCGGCGGACTATCTGCGCGGTCATCCGATCAAAAGCGGAGTGAAATGATATGAGTTCCGCAAGAAAAGCCGCGCTTTTCGTTTTGGAACGCTGCCGCCGGGACGGCGCCTGGTCCGGACTGGTGCTGGATCAGCTGCTGCAAAACGACACACTGGATGCGAGGGATGCTGCGCTGGCGGTGCAGCTCAGTCTTGGCGTGATTCAGAACGATCGTTATCTCGACTTTTATATCGATCATTATTGTCACGCCTCCGGACTGGAGCCGAAGCTGCGCGATATCCTGAGGCTTGGCGCTTATCAGATCCTGCTGCTTGATAAGATCCCTGCTCACGCCGCTGTGGACGAGAGCGTTTTGCTCTGCCGCAGGATCGGCCTGTCGCGGGCATGCGGTCTTGTCAATGCTGTTCTGCGGCGTCTGAGCGAGCATCGGAATGATCTTCCGGAAATCCCGGGAAAGGGATCCTCCGCTTATCTGGCCGTTCGCTACAGCCAATCCGACTGGTTGGCGGAGGAACTGACCGCACAGCGAGGCTATGCTTTCACGGAAGACTTCTTCCGCGCCTGTCAGCAGCCGGCGACGCTGGATCTGCAGATCAATACGCTGAAAACGGATTTTTTGATCTATTCACAAAAACTGGAGCATGCAGAAAAGCCATATGATGTTCCCGCTTTCCCGAGCCGCTGTATGAGCCTTCGCGGAGGAAAGCCCAACGATCTGCCAGGCTATGACAACGGCCTCTTCTATGTGCAGGATCGTGCGGCGGCCAGCGCTGTCGAGATCGCATCTCCACAGCCCGGCATGAGAGTGCTGGATGCCTGCGCGGCGCCCGGCGGAAAATCTTTTGCCGCGGCCATTCGCATGAAGGACAGAGGCGAAATCATTTCCTGTGATCTGCATGAAAAAAAGCTCCGCCTTATTGAAAACGGAGCAAAGCGACTGGGTATCACTTGTATTCGGACTATGCCGGCCGACGCCATGCAGGAAAATGCGCAATGGCGGGATTCTTTCGATTTGGTCATTGCCGATGTGCCCTGCTCCGGTTTCGGCGTTATGCGAAAAAAGCCGGAAATCCGCGCCCGCGGCCGGGAGGATACAGCTCGTCTTCCGGAAATCCAGGCAAGGATCCTGGATAATCTCAGTTGCTATGTCAAACCGGGCGGCACGCTGCTGTATTCCACCTGTACGGTCCTGCGCCAGGAAAACGAAGAAATCATGGAGTCTTTCCTCCGGAAGCATGCCGATTATCATCCGGCCGATTTTTCGGTTGGTGAGAGAGCTTCTGAAAACGGTTGTTATACTTTCTGGCCGCAGATCGACGGAACGGACGGTTTTTTTGTATCTAAACTGATACGGGGAACAAAATGAAAAAAGACATTGTTTCGCTGCTCCCGGAAGAGTTGGAGGCAGATCTTCTCGAACTGGGCGAGCCGGCATATCGGGCCGGTCAGGTTTTTCGATGGCTGAGCCGGGGCGTCCGCGATTTTGACGCGATGAGCGATCTCTCCAGAGTTCTGCGTGAAAAACTGAAAGAGAACTACAGCATCTATGCGCCGAAAGTCTTGAGAAAACAGGTCTCATCGATCGACGGAACCATCAAGTATCTTTGGGAGCTTCAGGACGGTCAGGCTGTGGAAACCGTTGTGATGAGTTATCAGCACGGGAACACGGTCTGTGTTTCCTCCCAGGTCGGCTGCCGCCAGGGCTGCGCCTTCTGCGCATCCACGATCGGCGGACTGGTCCGCAATCTGACGCCCTCGGAGATCCTGAATGAAGTGATGTTTTCTCAGCTGGATTCCGGGAAAGAGATCTCCAATATCGTGTTGATGGGAATCGGAGAACCTCTTGACAATTTTGACAATGTCATGCGGTTTCTGAAGCTCGTCAACCACCCGAAGGGCATGAACATCGGTATGCGTCACATTTCGCTGTCTACCTGCGGTATTACCGAGCGCTTCGATGACCTTGCCGCACTCGATCTGCAGCTGACGCTCTCTGTTTCGCTGCATGCTCCGGACGATGAGACCCGCTCAAAGCTGATGCCGGCCAATCGTGGCCGCGGCATAGACCAGCTGATTGACTGCTGCAAAAGGTATTTTGAAAAGACTGGGCGGAGAATCTCCTTTGAATATGCCATGATTGACGGCGTCAACGATACGGCGTTCCATGCCAAACGACTCGCCGCGCTGGCGAAGGAAGTGTCCGCGCATGTCAACCTGATCCCGCTCAACCATGTCGAGGAGCGACAGTTCCGTCCGTCTACATCCGGACATATGAAGGCCTTCATCAAGATCCTTGAGGAACAGCAGGTGAACGTTACTGTCCGCCGCCGCCTCGGCAGCGATGTGGACGCCTCCTGCGGCCAGCTTCGCAGAAAACGGGAGTTGGACAAGCCTGAAAAACAGCACGCTGAAGAGAGTTGATAAAGGATGAAAAGTTTTGGTTTAACCGATAAGGGAAGCCGAAAGGACAATCAGGACAGCTTTATCATTGAGCGCTGCGAATCGCAGAGCTGTCTGGTTCTCGCGCTTTGCGACGGGATGGGTGGCGCGAAGGCCGGGGGCGTGGCCAGTCAGCTCTCCAACAAAGCCTTTGTCTCACATATTTACGGCAGACTGACTGCACGCGTGAAAAAACGTCTGGATTACGAAGCGCTTCTGAAAGAAGCCTGCACGGAAGCCAACGGCGTTTCCTTTGAGTATTCTCAGTTCGACGAGGCCTTCAACGGAATGGGGACGACGCTGGTCGGCGGTATTTTGAAGTTTGACGGTTCCGGCTATATTATCAACGTCGGAGACAGCCGCGCGTATCAGATCTCCCGTCGGAACCACAAGATCACTCAGATCACCAGGGATCATTCTCTGGTCGAAGAGCTTTTGGAATACGGCGCGATCACCGAAGAACAGGCACGCGTTCATCCGCAAAAAAACATTATTACACGCGCTGTCGGGTCCGAAGCGCAGGTCGAGGCAGACTATTACCGTTTTTCTCTGAGATCCGGCGACATTTTTCTGCTTTGCTCAGACGGCCTTTCCAATATTTTGACCGATGAAGAAATGCTGTCGTTTGCCGAAGAGTATCCAGATCCGGAAGCACTGTGTCATCGTCTCATGGAATGCGCGCTCGAGCGCGAAGCCAAGGACAATGTGACGGTGATAGCCGTTACCAAGTAAGGGGAAGCTATGAACGAGAACGATAAGTATATCGGCATGCTGCTGGATGAGCGTTACGAGCTGCAGGAGCTGATCGGCGAGGGCGGCATGGCTGTTGTTTACCGTGCGCTTGATAAAAGGCTGAACCGAAACGTCGCCGTAAAGATCATGCGCGATGAGATGGCTGCCGATGAGGAGTTCAAGCGGCGCTTCTGTGCCGAATCGCAGGCCGTCGCGATGATGTCGCATCCCAATATCGTCGCCGTCTATGACGTCAGCCACAGCGACCGGATGGAATATATCGTCATGGAGCTGATCGACGGCATCACGCTCAAGCAGTATATGGACCGCCGCGGTATCTTGAGCTGGAAGGAAGCTGTACATTTTTCCAAGCAGATCGCCCGCGCCCTCGGTCATGCGCATGAGCGCGGCATCATCCATCGGGATATCAAGCCTCAGAACATCATGCTCCTGCGTGACGGCACGATCAAAGTCGCCGACTTCGGCATCGCGTCACTGGAAAATGAATTTCAGGAATCCGACGGTCAGGCCATCGGCTCGATCCACTACATTGCACCGGAGCAGGCGAGGGGAGAACTCCCCGACGCCAGAAGCGATATTTATTCGCTCGGCGTCGTTATGTATGAGATGGTGACGGGCGAGGTTCCATACACCGGCGACACGCTCGGTGAGATCGCAGTCAAACATATGAACGCGATCCCCAAGCCGATCCACGAGCTGAACCAGGACTTGCCCGAGGTCTTGGAGGAGATCATCGGACGGGCGATGGCCCCGAATCTTGCGGACCGTTATCAGACCGCCGCCGAGCTTGCCGATGATTTGGAACAGCTGTCACGAGACGCCGCAAGCGGTCTGGTCGAGGACGCATCCTCCGATGAGGTAAAAGTCCCCGACGTCAAACCTGTCCGGTCCGTCAGCGAGCTGTCCAAGAAAAGCTTTGTCCGGAGACGCCGTCGTGCTGACCGCGTCAGTTACCTGTCCGGCAGTTTTCTTCTGCTTGCGCTCTGCATTGCGGTTTTTGCCTTCCTGTGGAAATACTGGATCGCGGATATTTTCGCGCCGGCCGAGCGCTTCGCGCTGCCGAATTTCGTCGGTGAATCCTATGAAAAGCTGGAAAACGATCCGGAGATCCTGAGCAAATATCGTTTTGAGGTTACTTTTGTTGTGGATACGGAATCACCTCCCGGCCTTGTACTGAAGCAGGAGCCTAAAGCAGGCCGCAGCGTCATGCGCGTGCCGTCCGGTGTCGCCGTCAATCTGGAGGTCAGCACAAACAGCAGCACAGTAACGGTCCCCGATCTGCTCAACCGTCATTATGTTGACGCACTTCTGCTGCTGCAGAATGCCGGCTTCATCTGCGAGATCGAAAACGCGACTTCCGACACGGTCACACGCGATTACGTGATTTCCAGCAGTCCTGCGGCCGGCGAAGAGATCAGCTACGGATCCACGGTTTACATTACCGTCAGCAGCGGCCCGGAAATCCTGTTTGTCGATGTGCCGAACCTTGTCGGGATCACCGAGGACGCGGCCAAAGCCAAGCTGGAGGCTGTGCGTCTGAGCTACGGCGGCGCCGAGCATGTACCCAGCGAATTTGAGGCAGGTACTGTCATCGGTCAGATTCCTGAGGCCTTTACTCAGATCGAGGAACACTCCAAAATCACCCTGCTGATTTCCAGCGGGCCGGGAGAATGAGATGCTGGAAGGAAGAATCATCAAGGCGCTGAGCGGGTTTTATTATGTTCAGTCGGAAGATCGCGTGCTTGCCTGCCGGGCGCGCGGCAAATTCCGGCTGGACGGCACTTCTCCGCTTGTCGGCGATCGTGTTCTGTTGAGCACGGAGGGGGGCGATCACGGTCGCATTGATCGTGTTCTGGAACGAAAAAACTGGTTTGTCCGCCCTGCCGTCGCCAATATCGATGCGCTTGTCTTTGTCGCCTCCGGCGTCAACCCCGTGACCGATCCGTTTCTGATAGATCGCGTTTCTGTGATCGCGGCAGAATCGGACTGTGAATTGATTGTCTGCGTCAACAAAACAGATCTCAGTCCCGCGGACGAGCTGTACGCCATCTGTGAAAAAGCGGGCTTTCCGCTGATCCGCACAAGCGCTGCCACCGGCGAAGGCGTTGACGGCCTGTTTCGTCTGCTGCAGGGCAAAACCTCGGCGTTCACGGGCAATTCCGGAGTCGGAAAGTCCAGCCTGCTGAACCGATTGCTGCCCGGTCTGCAAGTGGATACTGCGGAAGTCAGCGAAAAGCTGGGGCGCGGAAAACATACGACGCGTCATGTCGAACTCTTCCGTCTGGATGAAAACAGCTACATCGCCGACACGCCCGGCTTTGCCTCTTTTGAGCTTGAGATGATGCAGACGATCGCGAAAGAGGATCTGGCTGAAGACTTCCCGGATTTTCACCCTTTCCTGGGACGGTGTCGTTTTCATGACTGCGCACATTTGAAAGAGCCCGGCTGTGAAGTCAGAGAGGCCGTCTCCCGCGGTGAGATCCACCCCAGTCGCTACCGCTCTTACTGTCGCCTGTATGAGCTTTGCGCGCAGCAAAATTTCTGGGAGATCAAAAACTCGCGTTAACTGCATATTTGTGTCATATTCGACCGCCTTCCGCATAGAATGAAGTATTCTGCTATGGGAGGCGGTCTGTTTATGCGCAGAGGACGGCGCTGCGTCTGGGCGTTTACGGCGATCGGTCTCGGCCTGACGATACTCCTGGGTGTTTTGCTGCCCGGTGTGTTCTGGTGGCTGCTCCTTGCCGCCGCTCTGTTTGCCTGGGGGATCTGGCTGCTGCGTTGCTGTTGAAGGAGGTTTCATGAAAATCTATGTCATACGTCTTCCGAGATGTTTTTTCCGTTTCCTTCGACAAAGACGCAAAAAGGCATAACGCAGAAAGGAAGTCCATATCATGTAGCATGTGTGCAGCAAGGAGCGTGATCCATGGAACTTCAATTTCAAGAAAGCACGGTGCGGGCCTGGCAGGATCTGATCCGTCTGACCAAAACCATCCCGCTTGCCGCTGAGAGCGTTGTACCGGATACCAGAGACGATATCGGGCGCATCCTTTCCGTATGGCCGGAGCTGTGTCTGAAGGGCAAAGAACTGAGAAACCGAAGCGCAGTTATCGAAGGAGAAGCGCAGCTGACGGTTTTGTACATCAATGAAAGTGAAAGCGCGGTTTCCTCATTTTCGCTGACGCAGAGCTTCAGTCAGGAGTACGAGCTGCCGGGGACAGACGACAGCGACGCTCTGCAGCTGCGCTTTTCCGTCGCGGGACTGCAGGCAAGGGTGCTGAACCCGAGAAAAATCACTGTCGATTTGGAGATCAAAGCCGAGCTGATCGTCAGTCGCGTCAACGATGTTGTGGTTGCACAGGAGCTGCCGGAAACGGTCAGCACGCCGATCCATCTGCAGTATACGGAAACAGAGCTTGCGTTGACCACGGGAATCTGCGAAAAAAGTTTTTCTGTCAATGAGCAGCTGTCTTTTCCCGAAAGTGCAGATCACCCCGTCGAGGTCATCGGTAAGCAGATGCAGTACGAGATCCGCGGCTGGGAGTGTGTCGGCAGTCGGCTTTTGGTCAAAGGGGAGGCGCAGATGACCGTGTTCTTTTTTGCGCGGGATTCGAAACTGCCCTGCAGCCAGCAATTTTCGGTTCCGTTTTCTCAGCTGATCGATTTGGGTGATGAGCAAACGGATACGGCGGAGCTTTGGGTCGAAGCGACCTCGGACTATATCAGTTTGACCGACAGCATCGACGGAGGAAAACAATTGGATATTGAGCTGCATGCTCTTGCTCAGGTCCGTACCGGTCGGAAGCAGAATCTGCGGCTGATCAGCGATGCATACAGCAACCAGATGCCCTGCGAGTGCCGTTTCTATGAACAAAGCGTGAGAAAAGAGAGCATCGAGCAGTCGTTTCTGCTCGGGTGTGAAGAGAGGATCGATCTGCCGGAAGAATTCGATCAGCTTTTATCCTTTTATCCGACGCTCGGCCCATGTACTGCGGAGCAGGGAAGCGCCTCTGTCGAACTGCTGTGCCGTTCAAATGACGGAAATCTTTTTGCCATGCGCAGGAATCTGTCCTTGACGTCGGAGGAGAGAAACGATGAATTGTCGAATCTTAGCGCCCGAATTGAGGATTGTCAGGTCAATACGGACGGAAAGCAGCTGATCGTACAAATGCGTGTCAAGGCTGTCGGACAAAAACTTGAGCCGGTCGTAATCAAACGTGCGGATACTCTCTTTTTGAATGAGGAACAATGTTTTGACTGCTCTGCTTATCCCTCGTTGACTGCGGTTTGGGCAGAGACCGAATCCATATGGGAACTGGCAAAGTGTTATCACTCCAGCCCGGAAGCCATAAAATCGATGAACCAGGAGCTATCCGGCCTGCCGCTGTTTATCCCGAAAACCAAATAAAATACACGGCCCGAGAGTCCTTCGGGCCGTGTATTTTTCATGCTTTGAGGAGCTTGTCCAACTCCTGAAGGAGATCAGGAACGGGGATGCCGACCATATTGCTCGCGTCCTGCACCGTCTTGGTCTTCAGCAGCATTTTACCCATCGGAGTGGAGATAATGCCGAAGCGGGGATCCATTGCCTTGAGTTTTGGCTCAAGCTCCGGATAGGCCTTCAGAATATCGATCAGCTTTGTTTTTTCGTTTATGTCCATGCTCTTCGCCTCCTGTTGTGCTTAAGTATAGCTTTTTCGGAACATTTTTGCAAGCCCGTGCTTTTTGCCCCTTGCCACAGGGATATGCATGTGATAAAATGACATCTGTTCGATGTTTTTCCCAACATTTATTCATTCAGAGGAGCTGTTACTATGTCCGGACATTCCAAGTGGCACAATATACAGAAAACCAAAGGTGCTGCTGACGCAAAACGCGCGTCCACCTTTACTAAAATCGCCCGTGAAATGATCGTGGCCGTGAAAGAGGGCGGCGGCGGTGATCCCCGCAGCAACTCCAAGCTGGCCGCCGTAATTGCCAAGGCCAAAGCGGCGAATATGCCGAACGATAATATCAAGCGCACGATCGACAAGGCGCTCGGTTCCGGCAATACCGAGAACTATGAAAAAATCGTCTATGAAGGCTATGGCCCCCAGGGCGTGGCTGTCATCGTCGAAGCCATGACCGATAACCGCAACAGAACCGCGGGCGAGATCCGTCACTATTTTGATAAGTACGGCGGAAACATGGGCGCCGCCAACTGCGTGTCCTGGTCTTTTGACAAAAAGGGCGTCATCGTCATCGACAATGAAGACGAGGAGCTCGACGAGGATACCGTGATGATGGATGCTCTGGACGCCGGCGCCGACGACTTTGAGGCTGATGGGGAAGCAATGACCGTCTACACAGGCGTGGACGATGTGGCGGCTGTTGCGGAGGCCCTGACGGAGAAGGGCTATAAGCTGCTGGAGGCGCAGGTCGAAATGCTTCCTCAGAACGGCTATATCAAGTTGACGAACGAGGACGACATCAAGAACATGCAGAAGATGCTGGATATGTTCGAGGATTTCGACGACGTCCAGAACGTCTGGCACAACTGGGAAGACGCGGAATAAGTTCCTTTCTGCAAACATTAAAGAGCTTGTTTTTTCCTTCAGAGAACAAGCTCTTTCTGCTATAAGCGATCTCTCTTCGTCCGATACGTAGAGAAATCTGAATGAGTGTGGGTAGTTTTGGAATGAAAGATTACAAGATATCGATCAATAAGCTCCTGCAAAATCTGCTGATCGTGCTGATTTTTGCGCTCGTCGTAATGATGGCCTGCGGCATCCTGCCTATCGATAAAGGATCCTGGTCTTTTCTCGGACGCGATAAGGAAGTACTGAGCGTTCACTTTATCACGCCGGATGATGAGATCGTCATCGAAACGACCCGCGGCACCCGCGTTGACCTTGAGCCTGCTGAGGAAATCGATAACTATACCTTTATCGGCTGGCGCGACGCGCAGGGTAATATGGAAAAGCGTGACAGTATCAAAGTCTATCAGAATACCTATTATTCAGCGGTCTATGCCGTCGCGCTGCAGACGGATTCTCATATGGCCTACCTGTTTCCCAACGAATACGGCATGTATCTGCCATACGGCGAGATGACCCGCTCGGATGCAGCGATCATGCTCTACACGCTGCTTGCCGTGCCGATCAAAGGGAACGAGGGCTTTCTGGACGTACCCGTCGGCGACGCATGCTATGATGCCGTCTGCGCATTGAAGGAGCTTGGCGTTGTCTCCGGCAGCCGCTTTCATCCTAACGAGGGGATCACGCTGGCCGAGCTGCTTGACATGATCGCCGCCTTTTATCCTCCCTGCCGGGATGATCACGCTTTTGCCGACATAAAAAGCGGCGACAGCCGCTATCCTGCGTTCAATCTGGCAGCCGAGCATGACTGGATCGATTCCGGCTCCCGGATCAAGGCTGATCCCGATCATATCATGACGCGCGTGGAAACCGCTACGCTGATGAACCGTGTGCTCGGACGTGCGGAGGAGCCCAAAGCGGCCCTCAGACAGGTCGGCTATATGATCGACATGGGCAGGGACGAGGAAGGCTATTGGCATATGGCGGAAGCCTGCGTGCCTCACAGCTTCCGAAGCGAAAACGGCGTTGAGACATGGACCGAAAGCACTCCGGTCAAAAAAACGCGCAAGGGCCTTTACATGTTCGGGATGGATCTCTATGCCGTCAATAATGAGGGCCTGCTGGTAAAAGACGGCGAGTGGAACGGCTTTGCTTTCGATGATAAGGGTATCTATACCAGCGGGGATCCCGAACTGGATGAGTTGATCAAATCCGTATTCAGCAAGATCCTGGATGAATCGATGGATGAAGAAGAGATGCTTCACACCATCTATCAATATACGGTGGATTCCTTTACCTACCGCAGACGCAATTCCTATGCCATGCGGGATTCCTCCTGGGCGGTGAAGGAAGCTTACACCATGCTTTCGACCAAATGCGGAAACTGCTATAACTTTGCCGCCACTTTCTGCATGATGGCAAGGGCGATCGGCTATGACGCCAAGGTTTACAGCGGCATCATCGGCCTGGACCGCAGACCGCACGCCTGGGTGGAGATCAAGATCAAGGGCACGACCTATCTGTTTGACCCGGAGCTTGAGTTTGCATACAAGCAGAACAAGAATTACATCGATATGTATCGCGTTGAACTGGAAGACGCGAAGAAGTGGAGCTATGGTCGCTGATCGGCAAAACAGAATAACATGTCGTCTTCTTTTGCTCTGTGTTTTGCTCCTGCTTACGCTGTTCGTCTGTGCCTGCGGGATGCAGGAGCCGCCCGAGATCCCGGTAACGCCCGTACCTGAAACCGAAGCGCCGATCGAGATCACCGGTCCGCCTCCAACGGAGAAGCCGGAAACGGAAGACAAAAGCTTTATCGTTTGGTTTGAGGGGACAAAATATCGCTCCGCGCCTGTTTCGGAGGATATCAACGTGCTTGGTACGCTTCCGGTCGGGGCAAGCGTGTTTTGTCTGCAGGACCGCGGCGAATTCATGCTTGTCGAACTGGAGGACGGGCAACAGGTCTGGATCGCCGGCTGGTACTTGAAGGCCGCTGATGAAGCTCTGGCGGAAAAGATGGATCAGACCTCCCTGGAAAAGTGCATGGAGCGGGAATCGTTTCAGCCGATCGAAGACGAGCCTGTCTACCAGTGCACGGCAAATCTGCTCAACTGCCGCGCTGAACCGGAACCCACGGCCACCATATTATGCCAGGTCATTTCGGGTACGAGGCTGATTGTCTATGGCGTTGACAACGGCTTTTATCTCTGCCGCTTACCGGGCGGAAGTCTCTGCTACTGTACGGTGGAATGGCTGACAGACAAACTGACCTACGCCGAATATCCCGGCGCAGTTGATCTGCGTGCCTATCTGCCCGAAGCGCAGTTTGATCTCCTGTTCGCCTCCTCAAACAACGTGACCGGCAAACCCATGTATCCCGCGGTCCCGCTGATGGAAAAGGGGACGGCAGAGATGCTGCTTGACGCATATCAGACTTTTCTGGAAGACGGGTATGCCATCAAGATCTACGATGCATATCGTCCTTTTTCTGCGCAGATCAAACTCTATGATATCGTCCAGGATCCGCGCTATATCGCAGATCCGAATATCGGCTATTCCTGGCATCAGCGCGGCAGAGCTGTCGATATGTCGCTGATCGATCTGTCTACCGGAAAAGAGCTTGCCATGCCGTCGCCGATGCATGCGTTCCGCAGAGAAGCGTCTCGATCGCTGAGCAGTCAATGGTCGGAGGAAGTCCGGGCAAATGTGGAATACATGACAAAAGTAATGATGAGGGCCGGCTTCACTCCGATTACAACCGAATGGTGGCATTTCGAATACGCCGGGCCGGGGAGATATCTGTCTCCCGACATCAATCTGTATTCTCTGCAGGATTTACCTGTATCTGATGCAAACGGACAGTAAAACATAAAAAGCATCGGCTGCGTGCAGCCGATGCTTTTTTATAAGAGTAAGCCTGTAAGCCGGGTTCTGTCATTGAAAACGACCATCTATCTAGGCCTGCCGTTGCCGACAGGCTCAAGCCACCTCCTGGGGACGGCCGGGCCGGCCTGTTGTCCCCCTTCCACGGTGTTGCTCCGGATAGAGTTTACAGCGTCCACGTGTCTCCACGCGACGGGTGGGCTCTTACCCCGCCTTTCCACCATCACCGCAGAAGACTGCGGCAGTCTATTTCTGTTGCACTTGTCCGAGGGTCACCCCTGGCGGGCGTTACCCGTTATCCTTGCCCTGCGGAGCCCGGACTTTCCTCAT
>CAMZIX010000003.1 GCA_947307375.1 uncultured Clostridia bacterium
TCAGGCAGGTCTGCCCCGCCTTGGTGCAGGCGCACTGGGCGGTGTAGCCGATGACATAGACGATGTAGCTGACGATGTACACGACCCAGCGCAGCGTCCCGAGGCTGTCCGGCAGGCCGCGGAAGAAGACCATCATCAGCAGCAGAGACAGGGCGAGCAGGCAGTTTCCGACGACCATGAAGGGGCGGAATTTGCCGAAGCGGGTCTGCGTTCTGTCCATCAGGGAGCCGCAGATCGGGTCGGTGATGCCGTCAAACACACGCATCAGCGGTGCGAAGAGGCTGTTGAAGGTGCTGATCGCCAGGACGACGGCGGCGCTGGCTACCGTCCCGCCCAGGGCGGCGGCGGTGGAGCCGGACAGGTACATGATCGCGTAATAGGTGAAATAGGTATAAAAGGCGAAGTATACGTTGGTCGCGGCGTTGTTGAAGGGGAACAGCGCGACCTGCCACTGCTTGGCGCGGTTGACGGCCTGTGTGCTTTCCATGCTTTTGTCCTCCTCTATCTGATCTCAAAGGAAAGAAAATCTGCCGGGCCTTCGCCCCGGTATTCAAAGAAGAGCGGATGAACGCCCTCGTCGATACGAAATGCTCCCTCGCCGTTCACAGGCACGTCGGCCACGGTTTTCTGCCCGTCCGAGACCAGGAAGCCGCCGCTGCCGCGTCCCTCGGCGCGGATACGCGTTTCCGTCCCGTCGAACAGGAAATACTTAAAGCCCGCCGTCGCGCCGTCGCGCATATTGGCGATGTACTGGTCTCCGTTTTCCTCCCGGTCCTTGCCGGACTGGGTGAAATAGGGGTGATCCCGGAGCCGCTTCTTCGGGTTCGCACCGTCCACACGCCCGGTGGCGTGGTCCTTGGCCCAGAGGTTGCAGGCGATGCGGGCCTCGTACTTGCCCTTCCCCTTCAGCGGGCCGCCGTTTAAGCCGCAGGAGGTCAATTCCGCCTGCCGGAAGCCGCCGTCCGGCGTCCGCTCCAGCTTCTCGGCGCAGGCCTGGCGGGCGTAGGAGCTGCGGTTTGTCTGGCGGTGGTAGAAGATATACCAGTCCTCCCCGATGTTCAAGAGCCCGCCGTGGGTGTTGCCCAGATAGTTGCTCGCGTGGCTCTCGTCGGTGTTGCCGTTTAAGTACAGGTCTCCCAGATCCACCAGCACGCCGCCGTATTTAAAGCCGCCGTCGGGACGGTCCGACATGGCGTAGCACAGGTCGTGGTTATACTGGCTGGAGTAGACGAAGCAGTATTTCCCGCCCACCTTTCGGATGCTGGAAGCCTCGAAAAAGGCATGCGGAAATGCGCCGGGCTTGCCCTTGGTCGGGAAGAGCAGCTTCGGTTCGGCTTTGATCGTCATCATGTCCGGCTCCAGCTCCATCACCACGCCGCCGTCGTTGCGGAGATCGTGCCAGCGGGAGGCGACAAAGGGTACCTTGGTGGCAAAGCCGGAATAGAGCCACACACGCCCGTCCTCGTCCGTCAGCACACCGGGGTCAAAGGGGAACTGCTCACCCGACTGCTTGCCCCAGACCCTGCCGTTGTTGTGGCGGACCTTGCCGTAAAACTCGTACTTCCCCGCGGGCGTATCGCAGACCGCCACGCCCATCTCACCGAGAAAATCAAAGGCGTAGTAGAGATAATAGCGCCCGTCCGGCCCCCGGGTCACATCCGGCGCATAGAGGCTGCGTATGCCCAGGGGATTGCCCGGGTCCTGGTTCTTTTTGTAGATCACGCCCTCACAGCGCCAGTCCGAGAGATCGCTCACCGGGGCAGACCAGCAGACGTAGTCGTTGACGCAGAAGATCGGAGCGCCGAAGGCGTCGTGACTGCCGTAGACATAGACCCGGTCGCCAAAGACGTGAGGTTCCCCGTCGGGAACGTACTCCCAGCTGGGGAGATAGGGATTGAAGGCCTGCTGCTTCATCGGCTTACTCCTTGTTGGCCCAGTTGGCGCCCTTGTCGCCCGCGTCCTTCAGGACATAAGCAGGGTTGGGCTTCGAGACCTTGCGGAACACGGCCTCGTCGGCGCACTCGCCGCTGACGGCGCGGAGCTTCGTCTCCGCGCTCATGGGCACCGTGAAGGTGAAAACGTGCTCGCCGTGCCTGGTTTCCAGCTTGTCGCCGTTTACAAACAGCGTCACCTCGTTGAGATTCGAGTAGACCTTGACCTCGATCTTACTCTCGGTGCGGTCAACAAAGCGCTTGGAGCAGATGTGCACAAAGGGCTCCTTCGACCACCAGGCCTTGTAGAGATAAAAGCTGTCCTTGCGGGTTTTTCTGTCAAAGGTCACCAGGCCCTTGTGGTTCATGCCGGGCTCGCCGCCCTGGTCGCGGGCGTCGGCGGCAAAGTCGAACATGTTCCACACGTGGGTGGCCCACATCCAGGGATGCCGCTCGAAGCACTCGAGCATATATTCGTGGTACTTAGCCTGGTATTCCTCGCTGTGGTCGCCGCGTTTCGGGTGGCTGGAGTGCAGGTTCGGCATGCCCTCGCAGCCGTATTCGGAATAGCCGAGGCAGCGGTCGGGGTAGACGGTGTGGAAGAAGTCCATCCACAGGTCGTTGAGGAACAACCCCGGCACGTACCAGCCGAGGTACAGGTTCCACGAAACCACGTCGGTGATGTGCGCCACGGGGTTGAAGGGGCCGCACATCGCGTAGCAGGCCAGGGTCGTAAAGCGCGTCGGGTCCATCTTGTGGCAGAGATCGTTCAGGACGCGGTGGTTATCCAGCATGTCCTTATTGTCCTTGGTGGAGATCGTGATCTCGTTGCTGACGCCCCAGCAGACGATGGAGGGGTGGTTATAGCACTGGGTGATTAACTCCTTCATCTGGCTGATCGTGTTCTCGCGGCCCTTGGGCATGTGCTCGGAGATATAGGGGATCTCCGCCCAGACGACCATGCCCTTTTCGTCGCAGAGGTCGTAGAAATACTGGTCATGCTGGTAGTGGGCCAGACGGACGGTGTTGGCACCCATCTCACAGATGATCGCCATATCCTCGTCGTGCTCGGCCTTTGAAATGGCGTTGCCGAGGCCCTTGCGGTCCTGGTGGCGGCTCACGCCGCGCAGCGGATAGCTCTTGCCGTTGAGGTAGAAGCCGGTTTTCGCGTGATAATGGAAGTCGCGCACGCCAAAGCGGGTCGAGACGCGGTCCTGAACCTCGCCGTTTTCCACGAGCTCCGCCACGGCGGTGTACAAATAGGGGTCCATGATGCCGTTCCAAAGGCGGACCTTGTCGATGGTGAGGGTGCAGCGTTCCCCGACGCCCTGGGCGACGAGGGCGCCCTGGGCGTCCAGCAGGCGCACCCGCACCTCGCCGAGACCGGTGTTGCGCCAGGTCTCCACCGTAACCTCGCCAAGGCAGTAGCCCTCCACAGGCTTTGCCGTCACCCGGATGCCGGGGCCGCCGTGATGATCCAGATCAAAATGCAGCCCGTCCACAATCAGCAGCTCGACGTCACGGTAGATGCCGCCGTAGAAGGTGAAGTCCGCCTTTTGTGGGTAGACCCGGTCGTTGGGGCGGTTGCTCACAACAACGGTCAACTGGTTGCGGTCCGTCAGATACTCGGTGACATCCTTCCGAAAGCGGGAGTAACCGCCCTCGTGCCTGCAAACCGTCTGCCCGTTGAGCACGACCTCGCATTCGGAGTTCACGCCGTCAAATTGAAGGTATACGCGATCCAGCTCCCCGTGCTCCGGCATGGGAAAGCTTTTTTCGTACTTGCACAGGCAGCGCATATAGTCGTCGCCGCCGTCCTGCCCGTCCACGGCGTTCCAGGTGTGGGGGACGGAAACAGGAAGCGCTTTTCCTCCCGGGCCTGTAAAGAGCCAGTTTTCATTCATTGAAAGGATTCTTCTCACGATACCCCTCTCCCATCATAACTTTTAACGAGATCATTTTACCAAACATGCCTGCTGCGAAAAAGCCGAATCGCACAAGCTTGCACTAACACGGCATAAGCTTCCGCTGTGAGATAAAGATCGTATACGGCAAGGCTCCCTGCCGTTTCAATGCAGAGAGCCTTGTTTTATCACGCATATTTATTCTTGCCGCTCGTCGGCAGTTTCGCTGAGCGCGGTAAAGGCCTCCCAGCCGTCGATTCCCATCCCCATGGTCACGTCGCCCAGGGTATGCAGAACCAGACCGTCCGGGCTGAGCAGCAGCTCCGGGTGCTCCGCCTGCCCTTCGCGGTCAGCGGGAATGAGGCCCGCCAATTGGCCTTCCACGCTTTCGCGCCGAAGCCGGCAGAAAAGCCTCAGCATTTGTGCGCCGGCCTCAAACTCCTCATAGGAAACGAACTTTGTGGGATCGCGCCGGACATACTCGGAGATCATACGCTCTGTTTCCGCAAGATAGGCATCCATATCCACCGCCCCGAGCATCCTTCGGATCTGCTCGTGATATTGCGCGGTGTAAGACGCGTCGCGGAGGATGAAGTCGAACATCGGTCGGCTGCCGTCTCCGGATACGCTCAGCGGGGTGTCGATCGGATCGTTGACGGCGCTCTTCGCGTCCATCAAAAAGGTGCCGTAGGCCAGATTGTAGTCCCACGGAAGCATGGAGAGCAGGCCGTCCGTCTCGTAGAGGTAGTAGTTGTGGACCGAGGACCCGGTGTAGCTGTCGCTGTTGACCAGAAAGTTGTGGACGGCGAAATAGCGGATGACCTCGTCGGTGTCCACCGTATGTTCCAGATCCTCGAAGGCAGAGAGACGCCGGAGCGACGCGATCAGGCGCGCCATGTCCCCTTTCCCGATCCTGGTGTTGGCCTTTGAGAAAATGTTTTCGTAGTCCCTAGGGCGCTCGCCGTTGTATTGCAGGCGCAGATCCGGCGCATCGTAGCCGAGGAAGGCGAAGTTGAGCATATTCACATCGTCCTGCAGCTCGTCAAGGCCGAAGCGCTCCATGAAGGCCTCCACCTGCTCCGGGTCGGCTTCCTCCGCGCGCTGAGTAAAATCCTTTGGCAGCCGACGGATGATCCCTGCAAAAAAGCCTATGTTCATGCCCTGACTGTCCGGTTTGTAGAGAAGGCCGTGCTCCGCACCGAAGCTGCGGTTCATAAAGCCGTCCTCCAGCCCCTCCACCGCCAGATACAGGCCCCAGTCTTCGCCGTTTACCGTCACGAAGACAAAGGAGCAAAGCGGCGCCGGAACATCCATCGCCCGCATCAGGTGATAGGCCAGGGCGTCCTTCATATAGGTGGCATCCTGCACCAGATTGTTCAGGTTCAGCTTGTCCAGGCCGTGATAGCTTTGGTTTTCCAGGAAATGATCAAACTCCAGCTTGAAGCTGAATCGGCTGCTGTCCATCATGACCACAGCGAACACGGAACCGTTTCCTTTCGCGCGGATACCCACATGCTCCAGCGTCTCGCCGTCCACCGTTACGGTGCAGGCGCCGTACTTCTCATCGGTACAGTTTGCGGTAAAGTCCTCCCAGTCCGGCATGGAGATATCGATGCTGTGGACGAAGCTGTCGTCGAAAAGCAGCGTGTCATAGTCCGGCGCCGCGGCTTCCGCCAGGCTTCGGTACAGGCCGAGGGCTTCCCCGTTCATCATCAGCACCGTGAGCGCAACGGCAAGCAGAAGGACAACGGCCACGATCCGATCAAAATACTTGCTGCTTACCATGGCTCATCCCATGTATTCGCCGTTGTAGCTGACGAGCACCGCGCTGTGAACGCCCTCCAGGGCGGCAATGTCGTTGATGAAGTCGGTGCGATCCTCCTTCAGCCGGATCTCCATATTGAGCTCTATGAGCCCCGGGCGCACGGTTTTGGATTTTACGATGCACTTTTGCACCTTCTGCTTCAGAAAGGCCGCCGCTCTGTCCTCCGCTGTGCCGTCTGCGCAGCTAAGCACCACGATGTAGGGATTGAGATGCGTTTTTCGGTTGACAAACAGGATCAGGACGAGGCCGATGATCAGCGAGCCGAACACGGCCAGGGGGATAAAGCCGGCTGCCAGCACGATGCCCACCGCGATAGCCCAGAACAGAAACGCGATGTCGAGCGGGTCCTTGATCGCCGTCCGGAAGCGGACGATGCTCAGAGCGCCAACCATGCCGAGGGACAGTACCACGTTCGAGGTCACCGCCAGGATGACCACCGTCGTGATCATGGTGAGCGCGATCAGCGTTACGCCGAAGCTGGAGGAGTACATGACGCCCTGATAGGTCTTCTTATATACGAAAAGGATAAATAAGCCCAGCGCAAAGGACAGCAGCAGCGCCAGCGCCATATCCAAAAGGCTGACAGAAGTCACGTTTTCCAGAAAACTGGAATTGAAAATATCAGAAAATGTTTGCATTGCTTTCACCTGTTATCCATAGATTCTGCAGGCGGCGTATTTGGAAAAGGCCCCGGCACGCCTGCCCGGCAGTTGTACAAGGTCTCGGATCACGTCGGGGAGAAACGCGTCCCATTTGACCTCCAAAATGCCAAAGGGGCCGCCGGCGGGAACGGTCACGACCTCCGGATCCAAAAAATCCGTGCAGCGCATCCCCGTGCGGATGTCGTGATCGAGCGTTACCCGCACATTGCCGGGCGCGAAAAGAAACGGCTCACGCGTATAGTCCACGATGGTTTTCGGGCGCAGGCCCAGAGCCTGACTTTTCGCGTATAATTCCTGAAGCAGCGGCTTTCCGCTCGCGCAGAGCCAGTCAAGTTCGCCGTCCAGAATGGCCTGCGTCTCCCGGACGCTCAGGCAGACGGCCTCCTTGCGGCAGAGGCTGTTCACCTTGCTTTTCTTTTCCAGCTTGATGCAGGAGGTATCGCCGTTATAATACCGAAGCCGGTATTTCTCCCGCACGGAGCAGCCGTCCAGTTTTTCCAGAAGGGCCCGGTCGTACAGGTTATCAAAATACAGACTGCGTATCCTGTATGCTCCGCCGCAGGCGTGGCTGTCGCGCTCCATCACGGCCCCCAGCCGGGAACGCAGCACCAGCAGGTCCTGTCGGTTGATCTCATGCTTGATCTCGTGCCGAAACGGCATAGGCTCCCTTCTTTCTGAAAAAGCCCCGCGAGCCTTCGCCCGCGGGGCTTTCCGATTATTCGTTGCTTACTTTTCTTCGTTACCCTTTGCTTTTTTCTTCGCGCGGATGAGCATCGCGGCGCTGCCGGCGGTGCAGAGCGTCAGCACGGCGGCAAGGGCGTAGAGGGCCATCTGCCACCACGGGGTGATGACGCGGATCGTCGCGTTGCCGATGTTCATGGCATGGCTGTGCGTGATGGAGTAAGCAATATTCTTTGCCGCCCGTTGAACGGCGCTCACGATCGCGGGATCGTTGTCCAGCCCGTCCAGCGTAGCCATACCGCTGCCGTGACCGTCCCACAGGTCCTGCCCGGCGAGGACGCCATAGCGATAGTCCATGTACTTGGCAAAGACGGAGCAGTCGGTGATCGCGGCGCCCTTCATGCCCCACTCGTCACGGAGGATGCCGGTCATCAGGCCGTAATGCGCGCCGGACCACACAACGCCGAGGCGGTTGAAGGAGCTCATCACGCCCATGCCGCCGCCCTCGACGATGCTGCCCTCGAAGCCCTCGAGGTACAGCTCGCGGATGGCCTGCTCGTTGGCCCAGGTGGAGATCCCGTAGCGGCCCTCCTCCTGGTCGTTGAGCGCGAAGTGCTTGGTGAACACATACACGCCGCGATCCTGGATGGCAGCGACCTCCACGGCGGCGACCTTGCCGGCTACCCAGCCGTCCTCGGAGTAATACTCAAAGTTGCGGCCGCTGTAGGGCGTTCTGTGGATATTGGCGCCAGGCCCGTAAATGCCGGAGAACACCGTGCCGGAGCCGTCGGTGGCGTGCAGGAAGTCCTCGCCGATGCACTTGCCCATGTTCTCGATCAGCTCGAGGTTATAGGTGGCGGCCATCACGTCCTCGGAGGTGTAGGCCATGGCAGAGGAGCCGCCGGTCAGAGACTTGGTGAAGCCCTGCGGCCCGTTTTCATCGTTGGTGCCGGGCAGGTTGATGGAGGGCACCGGGCGGGTGAGGTGGAAGCCGTTGTACACGAGATCCGTCATCTCGGCATAGGGGATCTCGGAGATCAGCTCCGCCCAGCGGGGATCGTCATAGTCCGCCATCGCCAGATCAATGGCGTTGAGCGAGCCGGAAACGCCCACCTGCGGCATGGTCGCGTCCGCCCAATAGAGGCTCTTCATCTTCTCGACGATGGCCTGGTGGCCGCTCTCCTCATGGGTCAGGCCGTCGGCCCACATCTCGTCCGTGATATGGAGCGACTGGGTCGTGGGGAAGGTGCCGAGCCAATCGCTGCGGGTGAGGTAGGTCAGGGTCTGACCGCCGGCGCCGCTGTACTTGTTCAGGTCGGCGTTCTCAAAGCGGTTGGTGATGGGCTCGCCGGTCACGGAGGACACCGCGTAGGTGGTCTTGTCGAAGCTGGCGTTGGTCCACTTCTGGGCCAGGGAGGCGTCGCCGCTGCCGGACATACGGCTGGCGTCCGCGCCCTTGGCGGCCAGGATGTTGTTGATGGCGTCATGGGCGTTCTTGCCCACGGTAAAGTAGTAGTCGCCGTCCTCGAGGATATAGGTCTTGGCGTTGATGTAGTCATAGGAGGTCAGATCCTCCTTGTTGACCGTGATCGTGAAGTGCTCGGTATCGCCGGCGGCGATCATTTTCTTGTCAAAGCCGCAGATCTCCACAGCCGCCTTCTCGACGAGATTGTCGATATCATACTGGGTGTAGGGAGACTGGAAATAGATCTGCACGGTGTGTTTTCCGTCAACGCTGCCGATGTTCTTGACGTCGAGCTCGACCTGGAAGGTCTCGCCCTTGTCCTCGACGCTGAAATTCGAGTAGGCAAAGTCGGTATAGCTCAGGCCGTAGCCGAAGGGGAAGGCCACGTCGTCGTCGTACCTGTAATCGCCGGCGTTGCCGCGGTTCAGGACGAAGTCCTCATAGCGGGTCTCGTAGTAGCGGTAACCGACATAGATGCCCTCCTGATAGACCACATAGTCCTGGTTGCACTTGTCGATGCCGGCGTCGGTGTTGTTCTGCGCGGTGGCGACCCCGTATTCGGAGCCGTTGGTCCAGGGATAGGCGCCAAAGTTCTGCATGGCGGGGCCGGAGTGGTTGTCCTTGAGGAAGGTGTCCACGATGCGGCCGGAGGGGTTCACCTTGCCCGCAAGGATATCGGACACGCCCAGGATGCCGGTCATGCCCACGTCGCCGATCCACAGGACGGCGTCGATCCCGTAATCGTCGACAAAATCAAGCTGCAGGGAGTTGGAGGAGTTCAGCAGGACCACGATTTTTTTAAAGGTCCCGTTCTCTTTGAGCGCCTGCAGGTTTTCAAACATCTCGATCTCTTCCTTGCAGAGGCGGAGATAATCGCCGTCGGTCATATATGCCTCAAGCTCCGCAAGGCCCGAGGGCAGATCCGCGCCCTCGCCGCCGGAACGGGCCAGAACCACAAGGGCCACGTCGCCGTAGGCGGCGAAGGTGTTTTTGAGCGCGTCGGGGTATTTTTCCCAGGGGATCTCATTGATGCGGTACTGCGCCTGATTGCCGCCGGTCGTCGCGGCGTTCTCGCGCTTATAACCCGCGGTAGCGAGGAACTTCCACATGTCCAGATTGACGGTGCCTTCGCCAAAGTTCTCCTCCAGCGCGGCTTTGAGCGTGATCGCATCGTCCGCGGAGACCTGGCCGGAGCCGGTCCCACCGTAGAGGAGGTTGAAGCTGGATTGCGAGAAGGTGGTGAACTTCGTTCCCGCCGGGAGCGGCAGGGTGTTGTCGCGGTTGATGAGAAGAGCCGCGCCCTCGGACTCGATATCCCGGCAGAGCTGCTGTTCAAAGGCTACGAGCTCCTCTTCGCTTTCATAATTGGACCAGAAGAAGATCTGTGCGCCTTCTCCGGGAACGATCTCCTGCGTTTTTGCGCCAAGGGCGACGTTGATCGCGTTGTCAAAGGAAGCTGTGACAGGGATCGCCACGATGGAAACGATCATCAGCACAGCAAGGATCGGGGTCAGGATCTTCCAAACCCGGCCGGTTTTTTTCATAAAGAGCTCCTTTACATCATCTTTTAAGAAAGGCCCCGATGATTCGGGGCCTTTTTCCTTGTGCTGTACGATTACTCAGCCTTGGCGGCGGTGTTGCCGTCAACGGTCCAGTTTTCAGCGCCGGTGGCAGTCCAGACCTGCGCGAATGCGCCCATCTCCTCCTCGGAGGGGGCCGTAACGGTCAACTGCGTGCCGTCCTCGGACAGAACGTAAGTGAAGCCGTCCCGCTCCATGCTGTAGGCCGGGAACTGAACCTTCATGTTCACGTCATCCAGCGCGATGAGAACCAGGGAATCCGCGTTCCACACGTGCGCCACGGGCAGCATGGACTTGTCCGCGTTCAGGAGGTAGGCATGGGAAATGTTCTCCCAAATGGAAGCGGCATAGCCCTCCAGGTCGCCGGCGGCCTCCAGAATGACGGCGTCGCCGAACTGCTCATAGGTGACGGCGATGTCCATAAAGACCTTCAGGGTGCCGGTGCCGTCGCCGTTGAGCGTGAGCTCGGCAGTGGTGGGATTGCCGCCCATCTCCATGGCGGCGGTGTAAGGAGCCTCTTCGGAAATCTCGGGCGTTCCGAGGGCGGAAACGTCGGCGCAGACGAGGGTGTACTCATTGGTGAACTCGCCCATGGTACGCTCCAGGGAGAAGCTGGCGGTGTTGCCGTCGTTCGCGACTTCGACAGGAGAGCCGCCGATGGAAACCTGAACGCCCTCACCGGTGACAGACCACTTGCCTTCGGAAAACTTATCATAGCCGGCGTACACGAGCATGGTGCCGTCCGCCTGCAGATAAGCGGTCACATTGTTCTCCTCGTCAACAAACTGACCGATGCTCTCGGGAGCCACGAACTCCTGCTTGTAAGCCTGGATAAAGGCGTTGTCGTCGGCATAAAGCGTGCCTTCCTTGCCGGTCATGACGGCGTTGCGGGTATAGGACTGGCCGGGGGTGACGGGGTAGGTCATCTCAAAGGAATATTCGCCGGCCACGTCGTAGGCATAGCTGGTGGTGCCGTTGGACTCGTTGCCGGAGGCGTCGACGTAAGCGAGCTTGATCTGGAGGCAGGGAACGCCGTCCTTCTCCACTTCCTTCCAGGTTCCGGAGAGATAGGACTGGGTGTAGGTGGGATTGGAATCGGCATCGGAGGCGTCGTAATTGGCAAAGGCATACTTGTCGCAGACAGCCGTTCCGTCGGCAGCCAGCGTCAGCAGGAAGGCGTTGTTGAGCATGGAGGCATATTCGCCCTGCTCCTCAAACTTGCCCTCAAACTGGAAGGTTTTCGCGTTCTCGGCTGCTGGAGCCTCCGCAGCAGGCGCCGGGGTATTGGCTGCGGCAGGGGCGCTGGTTTCGCCGCAGGCAGTCAGCATGGCAAGCGCCATCAGTACCGCAAGGATAAGGGAAAGGGTCTTTTTCACGTTTTTGTTCCTCCTGTTTATTATTTTTTATGCAAGTTGATTGTGCTCCATGAAGGACGCCGCCACATGGACAAGCGCCGCCAGGCAGAAGATCACGGCAAAGGTGATCGCCAGGCTGGGATTGCCGCCGAAGAAGGGTACCCTGGTCAGCACGTCCGCCAGAGGATAAGCCGTTTCCACCAGATGGCGGGCAAGGCCTATGGCATAGCAGGCGCCGGCAAGGATCGGGACAAAGCGCAGCCGCAGGGCTTCCCCACCGAGGGCGATCAGGCCGCCGGCAAGGATCAGCGCAAAATTCAGCCAGTTGAACACGCGGTCGACCGTGCCGGTCACGGGATCCGCCGTGGCCTGATACACGATGAGATAGACGATGGCGCCCACAATGGCCAGACCCGCGGCGATCAGCGTAAGATAGAAGCCGGGTTTTCTGTCTTTGAACAGGTTTTTCATCTTACTCCTCCTTCTTCCTTGCCTTGAGGGTGGAGACCGTGAAGAGCGCAAGGGCTCCCAGCGCAAGCACGCCAAGGGCTGCGTTGACGCCGATCAGCGCGGGCTTCCACCATGGCGTAAAGTCCTCAACGGCGACCTCTTTGCTCAGGCCGTTGATCAGATTGGAGCGGCTCATGGAATAGAGATAATAGTGCGCCACCTCGCGCAGCTTGCCCCAGATAAAGCCGTCGCGTTCTTTGGTCAGATAGTTGGAGGCCTCGGGCACGCGGCCGGGGTCGTTGTTAAACTGGTTGGTGCCCGCCCGCAGCGCGTCTCCGGTGCCCATGTAGCTGGCAGAGTCCTTGGAGGAGTCAGTCATGTTGATGCCCGTAAAGCCCCATTCGCCGCGCAGCACGGTGGTCATCGTCTCATAGTCGGAGGCAGTCGGGATGCAGCCGATGCGGTTGTAGGCCGTCATCGTGCCGAGGCTGTGATCCTTCTGCAGGCCGCCCTCAAAGCCCTTGAGCGGCCCTTCGCGGTAGGCCTGCTCGGTCATGAAGGAGGCGACGCCGTGGCGGTTGGTCTCTTGGTCGTTGCCGCAAAAGTGCTTGAAGGTTCCCACCAGGCCCTTTTCCGCCATCGCCTTGGTCTGGATCTCACCGCAGAGATAGCTCATAATGGCGTCTTCGGAGTAATACTCAAAGTTTCTGCCGCTATAGGGAGTGCGGTGAAGGTTGCCGCCGGGCGCGTAGATCTGGCGGAAGCCGATCCAGTAGCTCTCCTCAGCCAGGAATTCGCCGCGCTTTTGCAGCACTTCCTTGCTGAAGCTGCTGGAGGCCACCATCTCGGCATTGAAGAGCACGCCGCTCTGGTGCCCGTCCGGGCCGTCGCCGCCGGCATAGGCCGGGAAGTCGATGGAGGCAATGGCGTCGAGCGCCATCTTGTCGCCGACGATCTGCGCAAGCTCGGTCACGGCCAGTTCGTCGATGAGCTCCTCCCACAGAGGATCGTCAAAGGGCACGTCCTTCATGTCGATGAAGGCGATGCCGTTTTCCTGCTTGTACTTGTAGACGCTGATATCCGGCGCGTCGGCGGGCTTCTGGTACTGGAAGTTCTCCATCAGATCCTGGATCTCCGGCGTTGCCGTCAGCGTGGTCACGGTGTCGGGGAAGGTGTTCCAGTCGGCGCGGGTCAGATAGGTGACGGCGCCGTCGATGAAGTAATTGATGTCGCGGTCTTCAAAATGATTGCTGACGACCTCGCCGGTGTAGGGGGAGACGGCCCAGGTGCTGTTGTCCAGCTGATCCAGGGTCTCCTTGTGCGCCTTGGCCGCTTCGCCGGGCACGGGATTGCCCTCCGCGTCGGTCATGCCCTCGACGCCTCGCGCGGCGAGAACATTGTTGAGCGCGTCGTGGGCGTCGTCGCCGATGGCGAAGTAGTAATCGCCCGCGTCGAAGACATAAGAGCCCGTTTTGCTGGGATCGGCGCCGTTGACGGCCTTGCTGTCATAGGCGGCGAAGATGTAATCGGAAAAGCTGAGCGTCACGGTCTCGCTCTCGCCGCTGGCAAGGGCGGCGGTCTTTCCGAAGTCCGCAAGCTGGATGGCGCTCTTCTCGGTCTGCCCGGCTTCCCAGGGCAGCTGGACATAGAGCTGCACCACGTCCTTGCTCTTTCCGTCAAAGCCGCCGTTGTTGGTGACCATGACCTCGGCGGTCACGGTGTGGCTCGTTCTGTCCCAATCGACGCGCAGGAGCTCCTGGGTAAAGTCGGCATAGCTCTGCCCCGCGCCGAAGGTGTAGACCATTTCGTCCGCGTAGTTCCAGCTGCCGTCCTTGGAGGCGTAGACGCCCTTGGCGCTGTCGGCGTTGTTGACGCCGAGCACCGTGTCCTGATAGCGCGTCTCATAGTACTTGTAGCCCACATAGATGCCCTCGGCATAGACGAGGTACTTGTTCTTGTAAAGGCCGGTGAGATTCGAGAAGGTAAAGTCGCCGGCATTCTGCATGGCGGCGGAGCTGAGAGAATCCGCGGCATAGGTGATCACGTTTCTGCCGGAGGGGTCGGCCTTGCCGGTCAGAAGATTCGCAACGCCGGTAAAGCCGTAGTTGCCGGGATAGCCGACCCACAAAATCGCGTCCACGCCGTAGTCGGGCAGTTCGCCCAGCTCCATGGCGTAGCCGGAATTGAGCACCACGATGATCCTGTCAAAGCCGGCGTCCCGGATCAGCTTCAGGGTATCGATCTCCTCCGGGTGCAGGCGCAGCTCGGGGATGCCCGCCGGGCCCTCCTGCCAGTCGCCCTGCAGGCCGTGGTTCAGGTCGCCCTCTTCCCCGCCGAAGCGGCTCATGACATAGATCGCCGCGTCATGGTAGTCTGCGAAGGAGGCGGTCACGCCGCTGTAGCTGGAGGCCGGGATCTCGCCGATCAGGCCGGTTTTGGTCCGGCTGCCGCCGGCGGCGGCGATGGCGTTATAGGCGGTTTCGTTGACGGAAACGCCCGCCTCCTTCAGCGCGTCATACAGGTTGATGCCGGTGTTCGCCGGGCCGCCGGAGCCGCCGTGGTAGACAGGCGTGGCTGCCGCGTAGCCGAACAGCGTCACTTTAGCCGAAGCGCTGATCGGCAGAGCCTTGTTCTCATTGCGGAGCAGGACGCTTCCCTCCTCCTGCGACTGGATCAGGTAGGACTTGAGGTCTGCGCGCATTTCTTCCATGCTGCCGTAAGCGGAAGGATAATAGTTCGTGTCGTCGGACACGGCCTGAACCGGCGGCAGGGTCCCGAGAAAGAGGTTGACGTCTCCTTCCCGGTGGAAGGCGAGAGCGGTCCCGAAGCCGGTGATGCTCAGCACGAGGATCAGCAGCACGGAAATGCCCCGCCAGAAATTGGATTTCTTCATCGCTTGTCCCTCCGGGTCATGTGGGCCGGATCAGGCCGAGAGCTCGGGGGTGTAATCGAAGCTGGCAGTCTTCTGGTTGACCTGGATGCTTGCGCCGGTGAAGCTCAGGCTTTCGAGGAACTGGGCCGCGGTCCAGGGCTGGGCATCCGGATCGTAGATCGGGGCGCCGGTGGTCTGGTCAAAGCCCGTGGGCGGCACGACCTTCTTGCCCATGTCGTCGTTCCAGTTGTCGGTATCCAGCCAGTAGGTCTGGTCATAGCTCTCCACCACGCGGGTGGGAGCGGAGAGGACGACGTCCAGCAGATCCTCGTCCAGGTCGTTGACCTGAGAGGTGTAGGTGCCGTAGAATTTGACGATGGAGTTGGTGCGCTCGTTGCCCTTGGCGTCGTTGGTGCTCTCAGCCAGCTCCAGCGCGGAGAAGGTGGAAGCGGAGACGATGGCGACATAGGTGTTGTCGTCCAGGAGCGTGATCTCCTGCTGGGTGAAGGTGGTCAGATAGTAGTTATACTGGGGACGCATGTTGGAATAGGAAAGCTCTGCGGGAGAGAGGTAGACGCCGACGGTTTTCGCGTTGCCGGACGCCGCGCTGCCGCCGCAGCCGGCCAGCAGAACCGCCACCATGGCGACTGCGAGGATGATGGACAGAAGCTTTTTCATTTTCGTTCCTCCTATTTCGGGGCGTATTTTCCCCGTTGTTGCATGGACAGCATATTTGTTTCACGCCTCTTCTTCAATTCCAATCGCATAACCTTGCTTTGCAACAGCACACTCTTTCATTCCTGGCCCACGAAGTTTCGTTTCAAATTGACTTTTTTGCGCTAATTGTTTATAGTATCGAATAAAGGGGATGAGAAACATGATTCGAATCGCCATCGTGGAGGATGACAGGGAGCACGCGCTTCGGCTGGAAAACGCGCTGAAGAAATATGCCGACGAGCATAAGCTGACCCTGCAGATCCGCGTTTTTTACAACGTGATCAGCTTTCTTGAGCAATACGCGGGAGACTATGAGATCGTGTTCATGGACATCATGATGCCCATGATGAACGGGATGGACGCCTCCCGGATGCTGCGGGAGAAGGACGAAAACGTCATGCTGATTTTTGTCACCAGCATGGGGCAGTATGCCATCCGGGGCTATGAGGTCTCCGCCTCCGATTTCATCGTCAAGCCGGTGGAATACCCCTCCTTCGCCCTCAAATTCACGCGGGCGCTCAGCAAGCTCCCCAAGAAGGAGGACCGTGACATTCTCATCCGCACGGAGACCGGCTTTGTCAAGCTGTCGCCGGACCGCATCACGTACGTCGAGGTGCGATCCCACCACTGCATATACCACACGAGATCCGGCCAATTCCGCCAGTATCAGACCATGAAAAGCGTGGAAGCGGCACTGGACGGGCAGGGCTTTGCCCGATGCAACAACTATCTGCTGGTAAACCTTGCTTATGTGGAGAAGATCGAGGGCTTAACGGTACAGGTGGCGGGAGAGGCGCTTCAGATCAGCCACCCGAAGCGTAAGGAATTTGCCGACCGCTTCGCACAGTTCACGGGGAGCGGCAAGGCATGATGGATACCATTGTTTCGATTTTGGGGAAATACGTATTTGACGGTTTTTCCCTGATCCTGACCTTTTTGGAATCTCAGCTCAGCATCGCCCTGTTCTGCGGTCAGGTCCGAAAGCGGAATGCCTTCTTTCTGCGCCTGGCGATCGTTTTTCTGGAGGGCATCATATTAGCCTATTTGCTTGCCATATGGAACACGGAAGCGCAAAGCCTCCTTGTGCGGATCGTCTGCTATCTCTTGATCGCTTTATATAACTTTCTGTTTCTGCTTTTCTGCTGGGAGGATACGCTGGAGGAGCTTCTGATCGCTTTTTCCTGCGGCTTGGCCGCCTACCAGATCGGCAACAAGGTCTATCCGCTGCTGCAAAACCTCTTAGGCATCGACGACAAGGCGACCCTTTCGCTTGTTCACAGCGATCCGCAGCAGCTCGCGGGTTGGGAGTGGCTGCTGTTTTTTGCTATCCGCATCGGGATCTATTTTCTCCTGGTCTGGATCTTCCGTCCGCGCGGCCGCCTGACCAGCGACCGCCGCACCAGGCGGAACATCGTGCTCCTCTCCGTTTCAACCGTGGCTATCGTGACGGTCCTCGTCGGCATCGCGCGCACCTATGAGGGCGAGAGCATGGCGCTGAATATCGTCATCAAGCTCTTTGCCATCATCTTCAGCCTGGTGGTGCTGATGTTTGGGCGCGGCATCTTTTCGCAAAATGAAAAAGAGCAGCAGATCAACGTTCTCAACCAGCTCATGAAGCAGGAAAAGCTGCAATACGAATCCGTCAAGGCCAATATGGAGGTCATCAACATGAAGTGCCATGACCTCAAGCACATCATCCATCGGATCGAGGGCAAGCTGACCGAGGACGAGACCGAGTCTCTGCGGGAAGCGATCCAGTTTTACGACGCCAGCATCAAAACCGGCAACGACATTCTGGATATCGTCCTCTGCGAGAAGGCCATGGTGTGCCGAAAAAAGGGGATCGCCTTCACCTGCCTGGCTGACGGCCCGAAATTTGCCTTCCTCAGCCCGGTCCAGATCTACTCGCTCTTCGGCAATATCCTGGATAACGCCATCGAGGCCGCGGAAAAGCTTCCCGATCCGCAGAACAAGGTGATCACCCTCACCTGTCATGAAATCGGCGATCAGCTGGAGATCGAAGAATGCAATTACTTTGACGGAGCCATCCGTTGTACCGACGGAAGCCTCTCGACGCTGAAAGAGGATTCCGCGCGCCACGGCTACGGGACCAAGAGCATCCGCTATATCGCGGAGCAGCACGGCGGAAAGCTGGAGCTCAGGGTCGAGGGCAATATGTTTTTCCTCAGCGTTCTTTTCCCTGTCCAGAAGTAAAAAAATAAACGGCCCTCTGCACATCATGCGGGCAGAGGGCCGTGTGTTATTCTTTCGTAATTCCGGTGAAGCAGACTATCACGCCAAGGATCGCGGCCACAAGATACACGCCCGCGAAGGTCATGCCGAGAAACGCGTTGCCGCCGATAAAATTGACGTGGTTCCACACATCGCTGAGGCTCGGCACCGCTACTCTCAGCACAAGAGCAAAGGCCGCTGCATAAAACAGGGTCGACGCCAGGGGCGAGGCCTTGAAATCCGTAAACAGCGCCAGCGCGGTGGAAACCGCTCCCGCCAGTCCAAGAATAAAACCCAGCAGATGGAAGGTCCTGTCTGTGCCGTCAAGGACAAGATACAGAATGCTTCCCACCAGCGCCACGGCTCCTGCGATGAGGAGCAGCAGTCTTCCGCTCGTCAGCTTTTTCATCTTATCTGCCCTCCTCTTTTCGCATGGTTCTCCACAAGTACGCTGCCCCCGAGGCCACAGACAATACACCAAGAAGCGCGCACAGCGCGATGAGCGTGGGCTGCCACCAGTATACCGTTTCCGCAATGACCGTTTCCCCGGCCAGACCGTTCATGAGCACACTGCGGCTATGGGCATAGTAGAAGTGCTCATTCGCGGTTTTCATCCAGTTGAGGATATTGCCGTCGCGGTTCTTCACAACGAGATTGCTCAGCTCGGACTGCCTGCCGGTGTCGCTTAAAAACAGGTCGGTGCCGCTGGTGATGCACTCTGCGGTGAGAACATAGTCAGAAGCATCCTTGCTGGAGTCGGTAATATTGATGCCCTTGAATCCCCATTCGTTGCGGAGGATCTCGACCTGTGCGCCCCTGTGAGCCGGAGAGGCCGTGAGTCCGATGCGGTTATAGCTTGTCATTACGCCAAGGCCGGCGTCGTCCGCGAGCGCGCCCTCAAAAGCCTTGAAATAGATCTCGCGGCAGGCTTGCTCGGTCACGAAGGTGGCAACGCCGTGGCGGTTGACCTCCTGATCGTTGAGGCAGAAGTGCTTGAAGCCTGTGATAATGCCTCTCTCCGTCATGGGAATCGCGTTAGCCCGGCTCATCTGATAGCTCAGGAATCCGTCCTCGGAGAAGTATTCGCTGTTGCGCCCGAGATAGGCGGTGCGGTGGATGTTCGCGCCGGGGCCAAATACCATGGTAACGCCTGCATAGGCTGCGTCCTCCGCCATGAAAGCGCCGCGCTCGGCAGCAAGATCAAGGTTGAAGGTCGCTGCCTGGATCGGCTCGTCAACATAGAGCGTGCAGGCCTTTCCGTTTCCTTTCATGTAACTGCCCTGAATGCCGCTGGGGCCGTTTGTGGAGGCGTTCGCCGGCTTGCCCACCTCGGGGATGGCTACCACGCCGCGATTATCTCCGCAGACAGTGGCCAGATTGCTGATGCTGATCTGATCAATGAAGCTTTTCCATTCCGCGTCGTCATAGGGGACATTCATCATTTCGACGAGCTTCAGCCCCATGTCCTGACCGAAGCTGAGTTCGGCTGTATCCGGCGCATCCTCTGGCTTGACATAGGTAGCGCCGACCATCAGCTCTTTCATTTCATCCGTAGCGTTCAGGCCTTCAACCGCCTTCGGGAAGCTGTTCCAGTCGTCGCGTGTCAGGTAAGCCACAGCGCCGGGAATGTAGCCGTTTAGGTCGGCATTCTGAAGCTGGTTTGATACAACAACTCCCGTCACGGGACTCACGGCATAGCTCGTGTTATCGTAGTTGTCGAGGGTTACTTTCACCGCCATGTCGCTGTTTCCGGCGACGGGGTACCCTTTTTCGTCAAACATTCCGGTCACATCTTTTTTTGCCATGATGTTATTTAGCGCATCATGAGCGCTGCTGCCGATGGCAAAGTAGTAGTCTCCCGCGTCAAACACATAGCAGCCGGTTTTGCTGTTGTCCGCCCCGTTCTGCGCGTTTTCGTCATAAACGGCGAAGAAATAATCGGATACTGTCACCGTGACCGTTTCGCTCTCGCCGGCGCCGAGCGCAGACGATTTTTGAAAGCCTATGAGCTGTACGGCAGATTTCTGCGCCATGCCCGTCTCATAGGGCAGTTGAGCGTAGAGCTGGACGAGGGATTTTGACTCTCCGTCAAATCCACCCTCGTTCGTGACCTTAACCCTGGCAGTCACCGTGTGGGCACTCTGATCCCAAGTAATCTCCTCCAACTCCTGGGTGAAGCGTGCGTAAGACAGCCCGTAGCCGAATGGATAGGCCATTTCATCGGCGTAGCTCCAGATGTCACCCATAAAAGCGCCCGCAGAAGATGCTGCGTTATTCAGCCCGAGCACCTCATCCTGATATCGGGTCTCATAATACTTATAGCCAACGTAGATATCCTCGGCGTATACGAGATAGCGGTCGCCGTAGAGCTTGTTGAGATTGGAGAACTGAAAATCGCCAAAGTTCTGCATCGCGGGGCTTGACAGGCTGGAGGAAGCCCAGGTGTCAGCCAGGTGGCCGGTCACATCGGCCGCGCCTGTGAGAATGTCCGCAAGGCCCAGGAACCCGTAATCGCCGACTGCGCCGAAAACAAGGCAGGCATCAACGCCGAAATCCTCATCCTCGATCCACTGCACGTCCATGGCAAAGGGGCTGTTGATAAGGACCACCGTCTTCTTGAACGCGCCGCTCTGCCGGATCATTCGGAGAAGGTCTGCCTCGCTCTCGTGAAGGGACAGCATAGGAACTCCCTCCGCGTCCTTCATGTCAAGGTCAACGCCTTCTCCTCCGTAGCGGGTAAAAAGGACAAAGGCCACATCGGCGTAATCATCAAAGCTTGCCTTTATGGCATCCGTGTAAAAGCTTACCGGCACCTCGCCGATGGAGGAATTGCCCCGTGACGCAACAGAATTGCGGCGAACGCCGCTGTTCTCGTAAGCGTCACGAATCGTCGGGTTCACGCGAAAGCCCGCTTGCTCAAAGGCCTCGTAGAGCGTCCCGCCGTACTCGGCGGAAAAGCTGGCGTTCCCGGCATTGGCCCGATAGACGGGATCGGCCGCGTTGTTGCCGAAGATCGTGACACTGCGCTCCGCTACGGAGAGCGGCAGGGCGCCATTTTCGTTGCGAAGCATGACAGTCCCCTCGTGCATGGCGCGGATGCTGTGAGCTTTTTCATCCGCCATCAGCCGGTCGGCGTTTTCAGCGTTCAGCTCTCCATAGGCAGATGGAAAGTAATTCGTGTCGCCCTCAATGGCAATGGTCTGTCCGGTCAGCCCGAGGAAGCTGTTCACATAGCCCGAATAGTAGAATGCCGAGCTGGATAGGCTCACGGTCATGCTGAACAGAAGCGCAAACAGCGCCGTGAGTCCGATCCATTTTTGACGTTTTCTCATCTTGTGTCCCTCATCCTAATTCTTCAGCGATATGGTATAGGTCCCGGCCTCTGTGATGCTCAGGGTTTCACAGTTGGGCAGGATCACGGTCCCCTCCCCGTCGATGGCGGTGAGCGTCACCGTGTCGCCCGTTTTCTCCACGCGCAGCTCGCCTCTCGGCGTATACACGCTGCAGGCGTATTCGTCCAGGATCTCGGTCAGCACCAGCTCATAGCGTGCAAAACCCGGCGCTGTGGGGCGTACGCCGACGACATATTTGGAGAGGATGTAGAGTGGCGCGGCGCTCCAGCCGTGGTTATAGGTGCCCACATTGTCGTTGAACTGCTCCCAGAGCGTGTCCCACTCGTCATGGAGCATCGGATCGTAGCGATCGAGCATCCGCTGCACAGCCAGATCGACACGGCCCATGACGCACAGCGCCTCCAGCACATATTTCTCGGTAAAGGGGCTTGCCTCACAGGTGCTCGTCAGCACAGCGCAGATCTGCTCATAGTCGCTCTCGTCAGCCAGCCCGGATAGAGCCAGCATGGCGTTTGCCCGGTCATCCACGTTCTTGCTGTTTGCGCTGCGGAAGCCCTCCGGCGTCGTATACGCCTCGCGCCATGCGGCCTTCATGGAATCCATCCGCTCGGTGAGGAAGGCCTCGTCGTCCGTGATGGCGAGATCCGCCGCCAGCTGACGCGTCAGATTCAATGCGTAATAATACAGGCCCACCTGCAGCAGCTCCGGGTCGATCTTATTGCCCCAGTCGTTCCACTGCCAGGAGCCTGCGCGGTATTTGGGCAGTCCGTTTTCCATCTCAAAGAGCTTGAGGTAATCGACAAAAGCCCGGTAATAGGCCGTCATGGTCTCGCTGTCGCCTGAATGGAGCCAGTAGTGATAAGCGCTGGACATAAAGGCCAGGCTTTGGTTGGGGATCTCCTGCGGCTTGACGCTGGGGGCGCGGCTGGGGATCGCGCCGGAGTCTGTGGTCCAGGCCACGCAGGCAAGGATCGCCTTTTTCGTCATGGCGAGCGCCCCCTCGTCATAGCCGTAGAGCGCGGCGTCGATCTGGTTGGAGGCGTCTCCCATATAGGGGCCGCGCTCCCGCTCGGGGCAGTCCATGTAGGTGTCGCGCATGCAGATGGCGACGGTGTTCAGGCTCTCCTGCCACAGCTGATCCAGCGCGGCGTCGGAGGAGCGGAGAGGCGTGACCCAGTCGCCGTTGAATTCGCTCTTGCGGTAGCCGAGCTTCGTAAAGGTCACGCCGGCCTCGGCCTCGATGATCAGCCTGGAGCCGGAGCGCCAGGGATAGTTTTCATAGCGCTGTGCGCCGGCTGCGGTGATGTAGGTGTCCTTGAAATTGGGGATGTTCTCCCGATCGGTATAGGTGTCGGTATAGAAAGTCAGCTTTTTGCCGGCAGGCGCTTCCAGCTCGAAATACGCCGTGAACTGGATGTTTCCGGGCAGCTCCAGCACCAGGGTGGTGTCCTCGGTCAGCTCACGGTTCAGATAATCGGCGGCGTTGAGGCAATCGCTCAGTTCGTGGAAGCGGATCGGGAGGATGATCGGCGCATAGAGCGCGCCGAAGGGCAGATCCCCGGGCCTGGCAATCAGGCTCGCGTTTTCCCAGGCGGCGTCGTCGTATCCGAGGCTCGTCCAGTCGCCGAGATCGTCACGGGCGTCAAAGAAAACGTTGCGCTCGGCCAGCATGGAGGATTGCTCGTAACGGACATAATCCGCGCCGCCGGTCACGCGGTTTTTGTACGCCGTGTGGCGCTGAGCCTTCCAGCTTGTGTCAGACGCGATGATCGTATTGCCGAGCTTCATTTCAAACAGCAGGCCGGCCTGGGGGTATTCGTCCCCCTCTTCGTCCACGATCACAGGCATGATGGAGCCGTCGCCGCTGCGGCCGTTGAACGCCGCAAGCAGCGCGACGACGTTCTCGCCGGCCTGAAGGTTTGCGATCTCCACCTCGTCATAATAGGAGTCATAGGGCGTGGGCCCGCGCTTGAGCGAGCCGTCCAGCACCGTCAGCTCGCCGTTCACCCAGAGGACGTATTTGTCCGCCGCAGAGATGAAGGCCGTCGCCGAGGGCACAGCCTCGTCCAGCGTAAAGGTTTTGCGGAAGGCAACGTAGCTGTCCTCGGAGCAGGCCTCCGTCCAGATCCAGTTGCCCGTCCAGTCGCTCTTCCGGTAGGCCTCGATGGCCTCCGTATATTTCAACTCGGAGCGGTCCGGCGCACCTCTGTCCGGGACGGCAGCCGTCTCCGCACTCTCCGCCGTTTCTGAGGGCACGGACGCCGGCTCGCCGCTGTCCCCGCAGGCAGCGAGGCTCAGGGCGGAGGCGAGACAGAGCAGAAGGGCAATCCATCTGGCAAAGCGTTTCTTTTTCATGGCAGACTCCTCCTATGGTTTTCAGTCGATGTCATTGTAAGGAAAAAGCAGGAGGGGAAAAAGACTTATCGCACAACCTTGACGCGAAGCGGCACAAGCTTATGCTGCCCTGCGGAAAGGCTGTGCGATATTCCTTGTATGATCTGCCGGTTGTGCTATCCTCTCTATGAAACAAACTGCAGGAGGGTACAAGATGAAAAGAAAGAACCGCTGGAAGCTTCCCACTGTATTGGCTGCGATCCTTGCCGTGATCCTTATTGCGGCGATCCCGGTCACAAACTACTACGCAACCATGATCAACGCAGCGCTGGGCGCGGAAACGCAGAGAATCATTCCCGATCCCGACGCAAGGATTTTTTACTGGACAGAGTATGACAGCGAGGAGGAGCTGAGCGCCAACGACTGGGCGGTCTGCCGCCAGGTGGAAGCGGAGGGCGCCGCGCTCCTGCTCAACCGCAACCACGCGCTGCCGCTGGCCCCGGATGCAAAAATTTCACTCTTTTCCCAGTCGGCCGCCGACCCTGTTCTGACCGGAACAGGCTCCGCCTTTATGGCTACAGGCGACGCGGTGAGCTTATACAGTGCGCTGGAGGACAGCTTCGCTCCCGGCTGCGTCAACACCGAGCTGTGGAAGTTCTATAAGACCTCCGGCTATAAGCGGGTCAACGCCGACCTCTCCGGCGGAAGCCCCGATCAGTACCGCATCAACGAGGTACCCTGGGAGAAGTATCCCGACGCGCTCAAGAGCAGCTTCGCCGACTTCGGCGACTGCGCCATCGTCGTCTTCTCCCGTTCCTCCGGCGAGGGCGCGGATCTGCCCTCCGGGCTGGAGAGCCTTGCGGCGTACATGACGGACGGAGACTATCTGCAGCTCTGCCGGGAGGAGCGGGAGCTTCTCGAAAACCTGCAGGCGCTCAAGGAAGAGGGCGTCTTCCAAAAGATCGTGGTGCTGCTCAACTCCTCCAGCACGCTGCAGCTGGATTTCATCGACGATTACGATCTTGACGCCGTGCTCTGGGTCGGAAATCTGGGCATGAACGGCATCCCCGCGGTGGCTGATATCCTGGCGGGCAAGGTCAATCCCTCCGGCCGGATTGTGGATACCTTTCTCAAGGACAACCATGCTTCTCCCGCCATGGCAAACTACAACGCCTTCCCGTACACAAACGCGGAGGCCTACGGGCTTGCTGCCGCGCAGAACAACACAGCGCCCGGTATCGACAAATGCAACCTGAATTACGTCGTCTATCAGGAGGGGATCTATGTCGGCTACCGGTATTTTGAGACGCGCTACGAGGACTATGTGCTCGGTCAGGGTAACGCGGGTGAGTTTGACTACAGCGCGGAGGTCGCCTTTCCCTTCGGTTACGGCCTCAGCTACTCCGATTTTGTCTACTCGAATTTTGCCGTCGAGGATGCGGGCGAGAGCCTGACGGTAAGTGTCGACGTGAAAAACGACTCCGCTGTTGACGGCAAGCACACGGTGCAGATCTACTTCCAGTCTCCGTATACCGAGTATGACCGCCTGAACGGGGTGGAAAAGGCCTCGGTGGAGCTCTGCGGCTTCGACAAAAAGGAGATCGCCGCGGGCACGACGGAACACTTTACGATCTCTGTCCGCAAGGACGATCTGACAAGCTATGACGCCAATCAGGCGCAAACCTATATCCTCGACGCCGGGGATTACTACTTTACTGTCGGCACGGACGCCCACAACGCCGTCAACAACATCCTGCTGGCAAAAGGGGCCGAGGAAGGGCGCCTGATCGGCTCCGGCGACGCCTCTCTTACCGCAAAGTGGACGGTCGCCGAGCTGGATACTGCGACCTATTCCCGTTCCAGCTATACCGGCAATCCGATCACCAATCAGTTTGACAACGCCGATCTGAACAAATACGAGGGCGCCGACGGACAGAGCGTGACCTATCTCAGCCGTGCCGACTGGCTCGGCACCTGGCCGAGCACACAGCGTCTTTCCGTCACCGAAGCCATGTGGGCCGACGGGCTGACCCATGAGGAGAGCGGCCGCGCCGCCATCGCCGAAAAAATGAAGTCGCTCTATTTCGCTGACGCCGTGCCTGCGGAAACGGGAAAAAGCGGGAGCCTGAAGGCCATTGATTTCGTAGATGTCGATTACAGCGATCCGGCCTGGGAGGCGCTGATTTCCCAGATCGGCTATGCGGATATGCTGGAGCTTGTGTACAACGGCGCATACAACACCAAGGCGCTTCCCGCCATCAATCTCCCTGCCACGCAGGAGATGGACGGCCCTACCGGCTTCACCAAGAGCCTCATGGGCGGCGGCAGCGGCATGGCCTTTACTTCCGAGGATGTCATGGCTGCTACCTTTAACCGTGCACTGATCACGGCGGTGGGCAAATGTATCGGCGAGGATATGATGCACGGCAATCAGGGCGCGAACGCCTCTGCCATCGCCGGCATCTACGCGCCCGGCGCCAATATTCACCGCAGTCAGTATCTCGGCCGCCACAACGAGTATTACTCCGAGGACGGATGGCTCTCCGGAGAGATCTGCGCCGCAGAGGTGCAGGGCATCCGGGATCGGGGCGCGCTGGCCTTTGTCAAGCATTTCGCGCTCAATGACCAGGAGGAGGGGCGCTACGGTATCTCCGTCTGGGCCAATGAGCAGGCGATCCGCGAGCTGTATCTGGAGCCCTTTGAGGGGGCTGTCCGCGGCGGCGCCATGAACGTGATGTCCAGCTTCAACCGCATCGGCGTGGTCTGGTCCGGCTCCCACCGCGGTCTGATGACCGGCGTGCTCCGCGAGGAATTCGGCATGGAGGGCGCTGCCATCACCGATATGTCCATGAACGCCAAATGGATGGACTACCGCCTTGGCGTGCTGGCCGGTCAGGACTACTGGTGCGGGCAGAAAGGCGGCATGGGAACCTTGGACGGTTCAGAAGCCGATCCCGCGCTGAGCAGCGCTGTGGCAAGAGCGGCGAAAAATGTGGTCTATTCCGTGACGAGGACCAACGCCATGAATATCGGCAACGCCACCGTGATCGCCGTCACGCCGACGTGGCAGATCGCCCTGAGAGCGGCTGCAGGCATCGTGTCTGCTTTCACGGTTGTGGGTATTCTTTTCTGGATTCGGTTTGAAAGGAGAAAGAACTCATGAAAAGATGGCTCCCCTTACTGCTTGTATGTCTTCTGCTTCTCGCGGGCTGCTCAGGAAGCCCGGCGAAAGAGAGCGCGCAAACAGAAACCCCGCAGCAGGCATCGGAAACAGCCCTTCCTGACGCCGAACCTACCTTGGAAAAGCTCGAGATCGTGTCCAAGCCGGTAAAAATGAACTATGATTCCGGCGACACCTTCGATCCGACCGGCCTGCGGATCGACGCGCACATGTCCGACGGAAGCGTTCTCGAGGATGTGGCATGGGAGATCGAAAACCCGATCATCGGCCCCAAAACCAGCGCGGTCAATATCAGCTGCATGGGCACGCGCCTGATGCTCTCCGTCACCGTAACCGTGAAGGGCAACACAGATCTGTATTCCGTCGCGCAGACGCCGGAGGTGGAGAGCAGCCCCCTGAAAGGGAAAACGATCTTCTGGCTTGGCTCCTCCGTGACAGAGGGCGCCTCCGCCGGCGGAGAGAGCATGGTGGATTTTATCGGAAAAAAATACGCGATCCACACGATCAAGGAGGCTGTAAGCGGCACAACGCTTGCAACCTATAAGGACAACAGCTATGTGGAGCGCCTTGACGCTTACCTGGCCTCTCCGGACAGGGCGGAGGTCGTAGACGCCTTCGTCTGCCAGCTCTCTACCAATGACACCTCGCATTCCGCGGAGTTCGGGCAGGTGTTCCCTGATTTTATCACGGACCCGGCTGTCTTCGACACCGCAAGCACTTTCGGTGCGATCGAATATATCATCGCAAGGGTCAGAGAGACCTGGGATTGCCCGATCTACTTTTACACGAATCCGCCCACCGGAAACCCGGCCTATGGGACCATGGTGAAGGGTCTGTATCAGATCGCCGAAAAATGGAATGTGACTGTCATCGACCTCTATTCCGATGAAGCGTTCAACGACATTACGGAGGCTGAACGCGCATTGTATATGTCCGACCCCATTCATCCCACCAAGGCGGGCTATCGCGAATGGTGGCTTCCCAAGTTTGAAGAAGCCCTCGGCGCATGACCGCGTCAAGCCAAACAACCGGCAGGAGCTCGCCCGTAATGAGCGATCTCACGAAACAGACCCCGGTTGCGCCGGAACGCGGCGTGGACTTTGAGCAGGCGGAGAATATGAGATCCTGATCGGAGCTTCCGCTGCGGACATCAGACTGAGCGATACTGTTACTGTCAAAGGCACGGACGCGCCGAAGTGCGAGGACCTCTCAAAGCTTCCAAGCTATGTCTCCGGCGATATCAAGGCTGTCTCCGATGCAGAGTTTGAGGCGCTGCTCGGCCACAAGATCCCCCGACGGCAAATGGGCCGGTGAGATCCAGGCCAACGACGCCATTGCGCAGCTCTACTATGCCAGGAGCCTGAAAGCCCGCCTGGTGTGGAAGCTTATGGACTCCATGCTGCAGAAGTCCATCGACAAGGGCGAGCCGGACCTGAACATCACCTTCATCTATAACATGCCCATCCGCGCCTGGCGGGCGGCCTGTGCTCGCAGGAAATGTGCGAGGGTATCCTGGACATCGTCAACGGCCACGGCATCGCCTTTTGCAAGGGCCTGGGCAAGATCGTCGGAGGCTTCTTCCGTCAGAAGAGGATCGCCAAAAGACAAAAGGAGATGGAATAAAAGAGAAATGGATCACTATGACGTGCTGATCGTCGGGGCGGGGCTCTACGGCGCGACTGTGGCCCAGCAGCTCCGCGAGAAGGGCAAGCGCGTCCTCGTGCATGAAAAGCGCTCTCATATAGGCGGAAACGTCTTTACGCAAGACATCGAGGGCATCCAGGTGCACAAGTACGGCGCCCACATTTTTCATACCAACAATACGCGAGCGTGGGACTATGTGAATCGCTTTGCCGAGTTCAACCGGTATACCAATTCCCCAGTGGCCAATTACCGAGGCGAGCTGTACTCTCTGCCCTTTAACATGTACACTTTCAATAAGATGTGGGGCGTGGTGACGCCGCGGGAGGCCGAGGCTAAAATTGCCGAACAGCGAAGGGCGGCAGGAATCAGCGAACCGAAAAACCTCGAGGAACAGGCAATTTCTCTTGTCGGGACAGATATTTACGAGAAGTTGGTCAAGGGCTATACCGAAAAGCAGTGGGGCCGCCCCTGCACGGAGCTTCCCGCCTTCATCATCAAGCGGCTCCCCGTGCGTTTCACCTTCGACAACAACTACTTCAACGCACGTTTCCAGGGAATCCCGATCGGCGGCTACACCCGCATGGTGGAGAGAATCCTCGACGGGATCGAAGTGAAACTCGGCGTGGATTACCTGCAGGACAAGGAGTATTGGGACTCCCTGGCGGAGACTGTGGTCTACACCGGACCGATTGACGCCTACTTTCGTTATTGCTTCGGGCCCCTGGCTTACCGCAGCGTCCGCTTTGAGACGGAGGTGCTGGATACGCCCAACTACCAGGGCAACGCCGTGGTGAACTACACCGATCGGGAGACGCCCTGGACCAGGATCATCGAGCATAAGCACTTTGAATTCGGCGACCAGCCGAAAACGGTGATCTCCCGGGAATACAGCGCCGAATGGCGGCCAGGGGACGAGCCTTATTACCCGGTGAACGATGAGAAAAACAATGCCCTGTATCAGCAGTACAGGGCGCTGGCGGAGAAGGAGACCAAAACGGTGTTCGGCGGGCGGCTGGGCGAATACCGCTATTACGATATGGACGCGGTGATCGCCCGCGCCCTGGAGACAGCCGAAAGATTATAAATTTGACAGAGGATGAGAAAATGAAGCTCCTGACGGTTACGGTACCCTGCTATAACTCTCAGGCCTATATGAAAACATGCATCGAAAGCCTGCTCATAGGCGGCGAGCGGGTGGAGATCATCATCATCGATGACGGCTCGAAGGACGACACGGGAAAGATCGCCGATGCCTATGCCGGACAATATCCTGACATCGTCCGGGTCGTCCACCAGGAAAACGGCGGACACGGGGAGGGCATCAACCAGGGCCTGCGCCATGCCACAGGCAAATACTTCAAGACCGTGGACAGTGACGACTGGCTGAGCGCAGATTTTCCCCGATTCCTGGATCGGCTGGAGGACTGCGACCGACAGGGCGGTGCGGATCTCTTTGTGACGAACTACTATTATGACCATGCCGACGGCAAAGGCAACCGCTCCATCAACTTCTCCAACGCCCTGCCGGAGGGCCGGATCTTTACCTGGGCGGAGACTAAGCCCTTCCGGGTGGACCAGATCCTGATGATCCATGCCTGCACCTTCCGAACCGAGCTTCTGCGCAAGACCGGCCTCGAGATGCCGAAGCATACTTTCTATGAGGACAATTACATGATCTACGGAAATCTCAAGTCCGTTGAGCGCATGTTTTATATGAACATCGACCTGTACCGCTACTTCATCGGCCGCGCTGGGCAGAGCGTGCAGGAGGCCGTGATGAAAAAGCGCTACGCTCACCAACTCAAAGCTACCGAACTTTGCTTCAAGGCTTACCATCTGGATGACCTGAAAGAAAAGCATAAGCTCAGCTATTGCAAACATGAACTGTTCATCATGTTCGGCATCTCGATCCTATATGCACAACTCAACGGCTCCGGGCAAGCGGAGGCTGATCTGGAACGGCTCTGGGAAAATTGTCGGAGATATGATTTCAAATGGGCAGAGTATTTCCGCAAGAGGACAGTTCTTCGCTTTGTGTGTATCCAAGGTAAGGGTGGAGCAGTATTTGTCCGTATCGTATATAGAATCGCCCATAGCATTGTGAGATTCAATTGAGAGAACTTGTCTATCCCGACTCAAGTCTCTGCGTCCCTGCTTCTGCAAAGGATGGAAAAGGAAATGAAACATCAAGACCTCATGAAACAAATGACGCTGGAGGAGAAGTGCCATCTGCTCTCCGGCCGGGACTTCTGGCAGACCCAAAGCGTGAGGCGCCTGGGGATCGAGAATATGACCCTCTCGGACGGCCCGCACGGCATCCGCAAGCAGGAGGGCGCGGGCGATCAGCTCGGGCTCGGCGGATCGCTTCCGGCCACCTGCTATCCCACCGCGGCCACGATGGCCAACTCCTGGGACCCGGTTCTCGGCGAGGAGCTGGGCCGCCACCTGGGTGCCGAGGCTGCCGCGCAGGATGTCTGCGTGCTGCTCGGCCCGGGACTCAACATCAAGCGCAGCCCCTTCTGCGGGAGAAACTTTGAGTATTTCAGCGAAGATCCCTACCTCGCGGGCAAAATGGCGGCCGGCTACATCCGCGGCATCCAGGCCAACGGCGTCTCCGCCTGCCCGAAACATTTTGCCGCGAACAACACGGAGCTGCGCCGCATGGCTTCCGACTCCGTGATGGACGAGCGCACCCTGCGCGAGATCTATCTGACGAACTTTGAGATCGCCGTCACCGAGGGCCATCCGAAGTCGATCATGTCCTCCTACAACATGGTCAATGGCGTCTATGCCAACGAAAACGCCCACCTGCTGCAGGAGATTCTGCGCGACACCTGGGGCTTCGACGGCTTCGTCGTGTCTGACTGGGGCGCCAACAACGACTTCGTAGAAGGCGTGCGGGCCGGCTCCCACCTCGAGATGCCCAGCACCGGCGGCGACGGGCCGCGCCAGCTGATGCGGGCCGTGGCGGACGGCAGAATTTCCGAGGACGAAGTGGACGTCCGCGTGGACGAACTTCTGGACGTGATGCTTTCCACCCGGAAGGCCGTTGATGCACGCAAGGGCAAGCCCTTCGACGTTGAGGCGCACCACGCCTTCGCGCAGAAGGCCAGCGAGCAGTCGATCGTCCTGCTGAAAAACGAGGACAGCATCCTGCCTCTCAAGCCCGGCAGCAAGGTCGCCGTGATCGGCGAATTCGCGCAGAAGGCGCGCTACCAGGGCGCGGGCAGCTCAGTGGTCAACTGCACAAAGCTTGACCACACGATGGACGTGATCGGCAATTTCGACCTTGACGTGGTGGGCTTTGAGGCGGGCTATCCCCGCCACGGTGCGCTTGACGTCGCCATGATGCAAAAGGCGGCGGAGCTGGCAAAGAAGGCGGACTACGTGCTGCTGTACCTCGGCCTCGACGAGATCAGCGAGTCTGAAGGCCTCGATCGCTCCACCCTCGCGCTTCCCCAGTGCCAGATTGAGACGCTCAAGGCCGTCTCTGATGCCAATCCCAATGTTATCCTCATCCTGTCCGCGGGCTCCAATGTTGAAATGCCCTGGATCGACCAGTGCAAGGCCATCGTCCACGGCTACCTCTGCGGTCAGGCGGGCGCAAGCGCGGTGCTGAAGGTACTGCTCGGCGAGGTGAATCCCTCCGGCAAGCTGTCTGAGAGCTATCCTATCAAGTATGAGGACTGCTCCAGCGCGCCCTACTTCCCAGCGAAGGAGCGTACAGTGGAATACCGCGAGGGCCTGTACGTGGGCTATCGGTACTACGACACGGCGAAGGTCCCCATGCTGTTCCCGTTCGGCTTCGGCTTGAGCTACACCACGTTTGATTACTCCGCCCTCAAGGTTTCGGACAAGGAAGCGACCTTTACCCTCACCAACACCGGCAGCATGGATGGTGCCGAGGTCGCGCAGCTCTATGTGCACGCGAAGAATCCGAGCGTCTACCGTCCGGCCAAGGAGCTCAAGGGCTTCACCAAGGTCTTCCTCAAGGCAGGCGAAAGCAAGACCGTCACGATCGCGCTCGACGACAAAGCCTTCCGCTACTGGAACGACAAGACCGGGAAGTTTGAGATCGACGGCGGTGAGTATGAGATCCTGATCGGCGCCTCTGTTGCGGATATCCGGCTCAGCGGCAGCGTCCGCGTCAAGGGCACGGACGCCCCGGCCTGCGAGGACCTGACAAAGCTCCCCAGCTACACCACCGGGCGGATCAAAGGCGTGGGGGATGAGGAATTCCGGCAGCTCCTCGGTCACAGCATCCCGGACGGCAGCTGGTCCGGCACGATCCGCGCCAACGACGCAATCGCCCAGCTCTACTATGCCAAGAGCCTGAAAGCCCGCTTCGTGTGGAGCATCATGGACGGGATGCTGAAAAAGAGCATCGAGAAGGGCGAGCCGGATCTGAACATCACCTTCATCTACAACATGCCCATCCGCGCGATCGGCAAGATGGCGGGCGGCCTGTGCTCGCAGGAGATGTGCGAGGGCATCCTTGACATCATCAACGGCCACGGCATCTGCTTCTGCAAGGGCCTCTGCAAGATCATCGGCGGCTTCGTGAAGCAGCTCGGCGTATCCAAGAAACAAAAGGCGCTGGAATAAGGAGGGCAGGATGAAAAAGACTTTGAACGGCATCAACCCCATCACGGCGATCCTTCTGACCGTGCTCGCCGCAGTGCTGACGGTCGTGTTCTTCACCGGCGGGCACATCTTCTGGGGCATCGTCTTCACCTTGATTGCTGTGGACTTCTTCGCGGATGTCATTTTATCCCTGAAACGGGCATAGAGAGGAGCGGGAAAGCATGAGTGAAACGAAAAAAGGCAGCTTTTTTGACAAGCTGCCGCCGAGTCTGATCAGAAAAAACAACGTGACCCTGATCCCCGAGGGCGCCATCGGCTACCTCGTCGGCCCGACCCTGGCGCTGCTGGCAAACTCCGTGCTGTCGAACTACTTCAACAAGTACATGTCCGACGTGCTGCACATCAACTCCTGGGCCAGCGCCTTCTTCACCTGGCTGCCTGTCGTGTCCGTCATCTTTGTCGTCATCGGCAATATCCTCGTCGGCAAGCTCATGGACAACAGCAAGTCTAAAAACGGCAAGGCGCGCCCGCTGCTGCTCCTGTCCCTGCCGATCAGCCTGCTGGCGCTGCTGTTTCTCTTTGTGTTCTCCCCCTATAACGCGAACAATGACAGCTGGCATGTCGGCGCGCTCATCTGCATCGCGATCGGCTATAACCTCTGGTTTGCCTTCGCCTACCCGATGTACTACACGCCGCACGCGGGGCTTGTGTCTCTCTCCACCCGCAACTCCAAGGACCGCGGCCTGCTCGCTACGATCTCCAACGCCACGATGCTGGCAGCCATGGGCATCAGCTCCATGTTCCTGCCCTTCTTCCTGAATCTGCTGTTTGTCTATGACATGAGCGGTAAGGGAACTCCGGTCACCAACGACGCGGGCAAAATCCTCTACTACGTGGACGAGAGCGGCGCGGCCATCTATGACTCCGCAGCCTCCTATGCCCACTGGAAGGTCTTTGTCATCGCGCTGCTGATCATCACCGCTATCGGCGTTCTGATCGAGTACTTCTTCACCCGTGAGCGCGTGACGGAAGAGTCCATGGGTCAGGAAACGGAGGCCAAGCCCAGCCTGTCCACCAGGGAGCAGTGGAAGCTCTGCTCGAAGGACAAGTACTGGATCATCATAATGGTGTTTTTCTTCCTGTACCAGTTCGGCGGTATGATCAAGAACGTCAGCCAGAACTATTTCTGCACGGCCATGTTCCCCGACGCGATGGGCAATTATACCGTCGCCTACGGCGGTCAGCTGCAGGGCACGCTCGCCATCATCGGCGCTGTGCCGACAGCCATCGGCATGGTCATCGCGCTGCCGCTGGCGAACATCCTCGGCAGCAAGAGCAAGGCCATTCTCACCGGTGCGGTGGTGGCCGTCATTGGCGGCGTCATCGGCATGTTCGCCCCGAACAACTTTGTCGTCGTAACGATCTCCTTTGTCATCAAGGCGCTGGGATCCACGCCCGCGATGTATCTGTCGCTTGCCCTGCTGGCCGATATCTTTGACCATCAGGAGGCGGTCAACGGCAAGCGCACCGACGGATTTTCCATGACCGTCTACGGCGCGATCATCGCGGGTATGACAGGTCTCACCACGGGCGTACTGAACATGGTGCTCTCCGCCACCAACTACGACGTCTCCACCCTGCAGACCAATGAGGTCCTGCGTGCGGCGATGCCCTGGGTGTTCATCGGCGGCGAGACACTGTGCTATCTCGGCATTTTCCTCCTCTTCCTGTTCATGGGCGTGGAGAAGTTCTCCAGGATCGACCATCTTGCGATCGTTGCCGACCAGAGGGCGGCGGCGAAGGCCGAGGGCCGCGAGTACATCTCCGCCGAGGAGAAGATCCGCCTCGAAGAGGGCGAGGAAGCCTATCAGGCGGAGCTCAAGAAGCAGGCGGATGCCAGAGCCAAGGAGGAGAAGCGCGCAGCGAAGCTCAGCCCCGAAAAGCGCAAAGCCGAAGCTGAGCGCGATCAGAAGACCCTCGCCGAGTTCAACGCCCTGCGCAATGCTGCGGGAAGGCCCGAATTGGGCGAATAAGGAAAGACCAGAGAAAACGCTGGATACCGTAAAAATGAACCAAACCAGTAAAAACGGACAATAGACAAAACGACCCCTGATGCAGGAAAATAGAAGTACTACATCAGGGGAGTAATCATATGGCAAGGAAATACGAAAAAGTGAAAATGTTGCTGCCCGAAGTTGAAAGTTTACGAGCTGATGGGGCAAGCTCGATCCCTGTTTTCAGCAGGCCATAGAGGATCTCTATTCTGTCATGGACAGCGTAACCGGTAGGGCTCGATACAATCCGCAGATTTGGACCATTGTCTGGCCAGAGGCAAACGCATACTTCTCTTGTGGAAAGAGCATAGAGGATCCCTCTGCCGCCTTTGCAGCCAGGAATCCAGCAGTTTGAATATGGTGTTTTCGATTTGCGCAGGAGTATAGGACTTGGGGAAATACTTTTTCAGCTTTTCCCCGGACAGCGTGATATTGCTGCTCAGATCCGGCTTTTTTTGCTCGGACATGATAGAGAGCATCGTGTCCTCGTTCAGCCCGCCGAGCTGACTGAGCTTTTTCATCCGCTGTGCCTGTGACAGTGAGGGCGTCGCCTGTTCGCTGTCGATGGTTTCCAAAAGAAGCTCCTGTTCTTTGGGCTTGAGGAAAGACAGCTCAACGGCAGGTGTCATGGCGATTTTGCCGGTGTCCACCATCTCCTGCAGTTCCGGTTGGAGCTCCGTGAGGCGTACATATCTTTGCACTTGAGATCGGCTTTCGCCTGCATCTTCTGCTACGCGCTCAACCGCCCATTTTAACTTCTGCCCAACTTGGGCAGAAGTTAAGTCCCTGCGCTCTCCCTGTCGTTTGATTGCCTCCAGCTTCATCTTATAGGCCGCCGCTCGCTCGGAAGGCAGAATGCTCTCACGTTGCAAGTTGCTATCCACCATGATGATCGTGGCAGCATCATCGTCCAAATCTCGGACGATGGCAGGGAGTTCACTCAGCCCCGCAAGCTCGGAGGCGCGTTTGCGCCGGTGGCCGGACATAATCTCATACTCTCCGTCCGGTCGCTGCCGGACGATAGCGGGCACAAGCACACCGTAGGCCTTGACGCTCTCTACAGTTTCCTCCATCTTCTCGTCGTCCCGTACCTTGAACGGATGGTTGGGAAAGTCATGGAGCTGGGAGAGGGGGATGTTTTCTATTCTCTCAGAATGATTATTTGAAGAATGAATGTTGTTATCTATCGCCTCCAACTTTTTGTTGTAAAGAGGCTTTTGGAGTGCTATACTAAATAAAAACTATGTTAAAGGACGTTCTCAGACGCGGGAAAACGCCGAACGAAAAAGAACTATGTCGAGGCTTGCCAAAAGAAATAGTGTGACAAAAAGCGTGACAAATTTTTTGGGCGATCCTTAAAAGCCTTGATATTACTCACTTTTTTGCGGATTGGGTTCAAAACTCTGACTCCGTATGTGAGGGTTCGAATCCTTCTCCCGCTGCCAAAGGAAAACAGTCCGTCCGTCAGGATGGGCTGTTTTTCTTTCACCTGTCTCAGAATTTGAACCCTCACATCATTTCAATCGGCGCGCTCGGCGCCCGCAGGCGCCGCTTTTTTCTGTCCGAAAGCGTCAGATCGGGGCTTCTCCTGAAGCGCAGCTTGTGATATAATGTCATGGCAAAACAATATTACAGGAGGATAAAGCCATGGGAATGCTGTCGAACCTTCACCGCTTCCGCGAGGCGGGAGAGGATGCCAACGTCAATAACGTCGCCCGCTTCGGGCAGCCGCATCATTCTCTGTTCACCACGTCGAAGGTCCTTACCCTGCATCATCGCATCGATATCGTCGACGAGACGGAAGCCGTCGTGTATCAGGCCGAGACCAAGTTCCCGTCCCTGCATGACAAAACCGACATCAGCGACGCGCAGGGGCGGCCGGTGGCGCATATCGAGCGCAAATTCTTCACGCTCCACCAGCGCCATACCATTGCGATGGCCGACGGACAGGTTTTCGAGCTGTCCAACGAGCTGTTCCATCTGATCAAGGATATCACCAACATCGAGGGCCTCGGCTGGCAGCTGCGCGGGAACATCCTCGGCCTGAACTTTGAGCTGTACGACGAAAACGGAGGCGTTATCGCCGTGATCGGGCAAAAGCTGTTCTCCATGCACGACAAGTACTGCGTCGACATCTACCGGCCCGAATATGAAAAAGAGGTCGTGGCCATCCTGATCACGCTGCAGCACATGATTCGGGACCGGGAGGCGGCCGCGTCCTCCGGGGCCTCGTCTTCCTCCTCCAACGGATAAAACTGAAAAACAGTCCATCCTGCCGGATGGGCTGCTTTTTTCTTGTTCGGCGCGCGTTTTGATGATAGAATAAAGAAAAACATGACATGCCGCCGCACGATCGGCGGGAAAGGAGCTTGTTATGCTGAGCAGACCGGAGGACGGCTGGACATATTTCCGGCTCGGAAACGAATCCCACTACAGGCTGAGCTATCTGACGGACGTCGCGGCCGACTGGCTGACGCAGGCGATCCACGGGCTGGATACGATGGACGTCTTTTCGGTACACGGCTTTTCCGAGCCCGGCAGAATGATCTGCACGGTCAGCTTCTGGAGCTGCTACGTCATCTTCGAGGACGACGGACCGGCCCCGGGCTGCGACGAGATCCATCACCTCCACGTGAAGATGATCGACTTCTGCAAATGGCTCTGCCGCGACGTTGAAAACGATCTCGACGCCTGGGTGCACTGGGACGACGAGGACGAGGAGGGGCCCGAGGCGGAGGCCGCCGCCCTGGCCAGGGAGCAGAAGCTCCGGGGCCTGCTGGGAGAGCTGAAGCGGCTCACCGCCGAGAAGGAATGTCTCTTCGACGACGGCTGCTTCTTTTAATGGGAAACAGCCCGTCCGGGAGGACGGGCTGCTGCCTTTCTCCCGCGGGGAGCTTCGGCCGGCGCTTGCAATCTACGCCGGGCTTTGCTATAATTTTATGTTGTGCCGGCGTTTTGCCGGGGTATGTATCCGATCGTCCGTTGAGGTGAGCCGATGAAAAAACGCGCATTGCTGATCTCCGTCTATCTCTGCCTGCTGCTGGGCTTCGTCTGCGGCGCGGCAGAGCTGGGCGCCGCCTACGGAGAGCGCGTATCCGAAAGCGAAAACCGCATGCTGCAGGGCATGCCTGCGCTGAGCGCCGACGCCGTGCGGAGCGGCCGCTTTATGGACGAGATGGAGAGCTATCTCTCCGACGGCTTTTTCTTCCGTGATGAGAGCGCCCGCTTTTCCGAGGCCCTGATGGGCGTTTTCTCTCTGCCGGACGATACGCCGGACAGCGGCGAGATCGACCAGGAGCTCCTGTTCGCCCCGGCGGAGAGCGACGCGCCCGAGGAAGTCTCCGCGCCCGAAGAGGCCGCGCCGTCGGAGGAAACCGCCCCCGCGCCCGTTGAAGGGCCGTCGAAGATCGACGCCTCCCTGCTGTCCGACGCGAGCTTCTACCTGGTCGACCGCGAGGGCGAACGCCGCGTTCTGATCACCTATCCGGCCGCAGAGCTGGCCTCCTTTGCGGAGCTGCTCAACCGGTACCGCGCCGCGCTGCCGGAGGACGGCCGGCTGGTCTTCGCCGTGCCGCCCGTGTCCGCCGTGGCCAACACTCTTCTGGGATCCGAGCAGTACACCGACTGGGGCAGCGACGTGGACGAGATCCTGAACGGGGTCGTGGATGAGGGCGTGCTCGTCTGCGACGCGGCGGAGATCCTTCGCCCGTATTTCGGCAAGGAACGCCTTTACCCGGTCATCGACCACCACTGGCAGCCGGTGTCCGCCAGCCTTGTCGCCTCCGAGATGCTGCGGCAGGCGGGCGTCGTGCCGGTGGACTACTACGAATACCGCTACTATCTCTCCACCAGCCCCAGCTTCGGCCCCTATACCGAGGAGGAGCTGCGCGCCATGAGCTACTCGATCGACGCGGTGGAGGTGATGGAGCCGGTCTCCCCGGTGGAGGCCTACATGCTCCACCGTCTGGACGAGCGCCTGCCCGGCATTTTCATCGACCGCAGTCTCGGCGGGCTGATGAGCTATCTGGGCGGCCTCAACGGGCCATGGCGCCTGTTTGTCGGCGGCTTCCACACCGGGCGCAGCGCCCTGGTCATCGGCGACAGCTTCGAGCTGACCTTCACGCCCTTCCTGATCCCCTATTACGACCGCGTGCTCGTCACCGATCTGCGCGACAGCACCTACAATCCGGATCTGGCCGGCGCGAGCATCCGGGAATACATCGAGACCTACGGCGTCGACGACATCTATATGCTGTACAGCACCTATTCGCCCTTCTGCGGCGAGGCCGTGCAGTCGCATCTGGCCCGCTATCTGGACGGGACCTGACAGGCGCAGAAAAGCTCCCGGGGAACGCTCCCCGGGAGCTTTTTCAATGGTGGATCAGCCGCAGCAGCAGGCAGCAGCAAACGCCGCAGAGCGTCGGGATCAGCGCGGCGAGGAAGACCCACTTCCAGCGTCCGGTCTCCTTTTTTACGGTCAGCAGCGTCGTCGAGCAGGGCCAGTGGAAAAGGGAAAACAGCATCACCGCCGCGGCCGTCCAGGCCGTCCAGCCCTGCGAAGTCAGGATCGCGCCGAGCTCTGCCGCCGAAGCGGGCTCGGCGAGGCTGCCCGCCGCGCTGTAGATCATCAGGATCACCGGCAGCACGATCTCGTTGGCCGGCAGGCCCAGCAGGAAGCCCAGCAGGATGGCGCCGTCCATGCCCAGCAGCCGGCCCGGCGGGTCCAGGGCCCCGGCGAGG
>CAMZIX010000004.1 GCA_947307375.1 uncultured Clostridia bacterium
TGGCCAAGATCGTCAAGACTCTTGTCATGTACGGCGAGGCCTTCGGCGCCGAGCGGATGCTGCCCGTGACCAGCCAATACGGCCACACGGTCATCAGCTTCGGCCTGGAGGTCATGAAGCCGATCTATGATCTCTACGATCAGCTCATTGCCGCCGGTCTCCCCAAGGGCCAGAAGTTCACCGCAGACCCCAAGCCTCTGGACAGGAAGGTCCCCTCCTCCCTGCTGGAGGACCTCGTGTTCAAAAAGATCATGTACACCCAGCAGGAGCGCTACGAGGAGCAGCTGCGCAAGCTCGGCATCACCAGCGACGACGACTATACCTGCACCTGCTATCTTGACCAGGTCGGCAACCGCCCGAAGAAGGGCGACGTGCTCTCCTGGGCGGAGAGCTCCGCGGTCGTATACGCCAACTCCGTCCTCGGCGCCCGCTGCAACCGGAACTCCGGCATGATCGAGCTGATGGGCTCCATCGCCGGCTTTGTTCCGGAGTTCGGTCTGCTGACCGACGAAGGGCGCAAGGCGACCTGGGTGATCGAAGTCCGCTGCGAACGCAAGCCTGAGGCGCAGCTGCTGGGCTCGGCCATCGGCATGAAGGTGATGGAGGAGGTCCCCTACGTCAAGGGCCTCGACCGCTGGCTCGGGAACGAGCTCAACGAGGAGGCCTGCTCTTATCTCAAGGACTTCGGCGCCGCCACCGCCTCCAACGGCGCGGTCGGCCTGTATCACATCGAGGGGCTGACGCCCGAGGCCGTCGAGCAGGGCGAGAGCCTGATCGCCGAGGGCGCGCAGGTCTATGTGATCGACGACGCCGAACTGCAGCGCGTCAAGGACGACTATCCCGTCATCTGGAAGGATCCCGAGGCGAAGCCGCAGCTGGCCTTCGTCGGCTGTCCGCATCTGACCCTGCAGCAGCTGAAGGACTGGACGGACAGGCTCGGCGACGAGCTGCGCAAGAACGGCCGCAGCAAGGTGGCCGTGCCGACGGTGTTCACCGCGTCCACCCCGGTCATCAAGGCCTTTGAGCAGACGATGGACGGCTACCGGCTGAAAAAGTACGGCGTCGTGCTCAGCTACATCTGTCCGCTGATGTACATGAACAACCCGCTCTGCAAGAAGAAGGCGGTCGTCACCTGCTCCAACAAGCTGCGCACCTACACCAGCGCCCGGTATTACACCGAGGACGAGATCCTGCAAATCATCAGCGGAGGGAGGGTCTGACATGAAACAGTTTCAAGGACGCGTCGTCGTTCCCGGCGAATGCCGCGCGGAAGCGCTGGTCAGCCGCGGCGGCTTCAACACGCTCGCCAGCTACCAGATGGCGCTGATGTTCGGCGACAAGCAGGTCAAGTGCGGCGATCAGAACAACGCCGACCTATACAAAAAGTCCATGCTGGGCAAGGCGCTCTGCCTGCCGCAGACCATCGGCTCCACCACCGGCGGCATGGTGCTCTACGCCGCCTGCGCGCTGGGCAAGGCCCCGGCCTGCATGCTTTTCTCAAAGCCCATCGATTCTCTGGCAGCCGCCGGCGCGATCCTCGGCGACGTCTGGACCGATACCCCGATGCCCGTCGTCGACAACCTGGGCGACGAGTTCCTCGACTATGTGCAGACGGGCCAATCCGTCTCCGTCGGCGCCGACGGCGTCGTGACCGTAGAGGACTGAACGAGCGCGGCAAAACAAGGGGCGGCAGCGGCCGCCCCTTGTTTTTTATGCTTCAGCCGAGGCCGAGGCTCTCGATCCAGTCCATGAGCTCCCGTTCGGACGCGCGGGCGGAAAAGCGCCTGCCGCGCAGCACCTTCGCGCCGACGGCGAGCTCTTCGATCCGGCCCTGGCCCTCGCCGAGCTCGCTCCCGCCGGAGGTCAGAAAGGGTACGAGCGTCTTGCCGGAGAAGTCGTAGGCCTCCAGGAAGCTGTCGATGACGCTGGGTTCCCGGTACCACCAGATGGGGAAGCCGACAAAGATCACCGCGGCGTCCGCCACCGGCGCGTCCCTGTCCGCCAGCGCCGGGCGGCAGTTCTTGTCCTGCATCTCCAGCGTGCTGCGGGACCGCTTATCCATCCAGTTCAGATCCTTCCGCGCATAGGGGACGGCGGGGCGGATCTCATACAGCCCGGCGTCCGCGGCGGCGGCGAGGCTTCTCGCCAGACGCGCGGTGTTCCCGCTCGCGCTGAAAAAAGCGACCAGTTTTTTGTTCATTGGTGATTCCTCCCGGTGATGTTTTCCGATTCCGTCGGTTTTCGCCCTTTCGGCACGGTCATTCTATCATGGATCTGCCCCGGATACAAGATCGCAGCCCCCCGAGGGACCGGCTCGGAGGGCTGCGGCGAGGCGAGAGAGATCTTTTGGCCGCCCGGTGTCGGAGAGGTGAAAGAGACACGCAGTTCGGAGAAAAGCTGCGGCGGCCGCTCAAGCATCTGATCTGTAAAGAGCATAACAGATTGTCCCGCGCGGCGGAAGCCCCCCGGGGGGATAAAAATGCAAAAAAACTCCCGGACCGTGCCTTCCGTCGCAGCCGGAACGGCAGAAGCCGGGCGGCCGCCGGAGGGCGCGGCCGTCTGTGCAGGTTTTTGACAGAAGAAGACAGAATGACAACAGCTTTTTCAGGAAGAATCCCCTATAATTTAGATGGAAAAACATGCTGTTGGAGGTGCAGTTTTCATGAATCCGCATTCCTTCGATCCTGTCAAGCCGGTCGTCGACACGAAATTCGGCAGACTCCGCGGCGTCGGCTACGGCGGCGTGAACCTGTTCATGGGCGTCAGGTACGCCGAAGCCGGGCGCTTTCAGCTCCCCGTGGAGCAGCAGCCCTGGGAGGGCGTAAAAAACGCCTATGTTTACGGCCCGATCTCCCCGCAGATGGGCGAGCCCAGTCCCTTCCCCTTTTACCGCGGCATCCTGCTCCTGCAGAAGGAGAGCGAGGACTGCCAGAACCTGAACATCTGGGCGCCGCAGGGCGGCAGCGGGAAGAAGCCCGTCTTTGTCTGGATCCACGGCGGCGGCTTCATGGCGGGCAACGCCATGGAGGAATACTCCTTTGACGGCTTCAACCTGGCGAAGAAGGGCGACGCGGTCTTTGTCTCCATCAACCACCGCCTGAACATCCTCGGTTATATGAACCTCACGGAATACGGCGAGGAATTCGCCGAGTCCCCGAACGTCGGTCTCTGGGACCTCGTGGCCGCGCTCCGATGGATCCACGAGAACATCGCGGCCTTCGGCGGCGATCCCGATAGTGTGACGATCTGCGGTCACTCCGGCGGCGGCGGCAAGGTGCTCTGTCTCTTCAACATGCCGGAGGCGGCCCCCTATTTCCACCGCGGCATCTGTCTGAGCGGCGCGACGCCCGCGGGTCCGGCCAGCGAGCCGGAGGACACCCGCGCCCTCGCGCGCGAGATGCTCGCGCAGCTGAAGATCACCCGGGAGAACATCCGCGAGGTCTACACGGTGCCCTTCCAGCGCCTGGTCTGGGCCTACCGGCAGGTGGCGATGCGCCTGTTCAACGAGGGGCGCTACGTGATCTTCGAGCCGCAGAAGACCGCGAAATTCCGCGGCTTCCCGCCCTTTAACGGCTTCGATCCCTGCAGTGCGCAGAAGCCTCTGATCCTGAGCTCCGTGCTCGCGGAATTCGCCGCCTTCCCGGTCAAGGCCGAGGAAAAGGCCGCCATGAGCGAGGCGGACAAGCGCGCCTTCCTGCGGAGCCGCTACGGCGAGCTCGCCGACGAGATGATCGAGCGCTTCGTCGAGGCCTACCCCGGGCACGACCTGATGGATCTGACCTGTGTGGACACGGTCTTCCGCCCGCCCACGGTCGAGGCGGCGATGGAAAAAGCCCGCAGCGGCAGCAACAACACCTATGTCCTGATGGCCGCGCTCAACACGCTTGAGGACGGCAATCCCCCGCTCTGGCACGGCGGCGAAGTCGGTTACGCCTTCCGGAACACCGACCGCGTCTTTGTGCTGTGCGACCCGGCCTGTGAGGAGCGCATGACCGACATCTTCAGCAGCATCCTGCTGAACTTCGCCAAAACCGGCGATCCCAACAATGAATTCCTGCCGCTCTGGAAGCCCTTCACCGAGGCCGAGCCCAACACCATGCTGGTCGACAGGGTCTGCGCCCTGCGGGTCGATACGGATCCCGCGACCGGAAAGAAGCTGCCCTTCGACGAGCGGATGATGGATCTGCTGATGCGCGTGACGCCGCCCTGGCGGCTCCCGGCCATGTTCGCCGAGGAGGGCGCCACCGCCCAGATCGATATGGATCAGTAAGAGGTGCCGGAAATGAGCAAATGGATCCCCAGCTGGAGCTATGTGCCGATCGACTACGGCCTGGACGTCGCGGTGCTGGAAGACGTGAGCCAGCGCTGCCTGATCCGCAACAATCTTGCGGGCACGGGGCTGCGGGTGCGCTTCAACAACCGCGGCGGCGAGACCCCGCTGTGCATCGAGCACGCCGCGATCCAGCTCGTCAGCCGGGAGAGCGGCCGCCTGTCCGCGCCGCAGGAGCTGCGGCTGAACGGAGAGCGCCGCATCGTGCTCCCGCCCGACAGCCGCCCCTGGTCCGACCCGCTGACCCTGCCCGTCACGGCAGAGGACGATTTCCTGCTCTGGTGCTACTTCAAAGAGCGCAGCGCGGCCCGCTCCGTCTGCGTCACCTTTACCGCGCAGAGCTGGCAGAGCACGCAGCTCAAGGGCGACTTCTTCGAGACCGAGGCCCTGGGCTACACCTTCAAGTCCGAGCTCGCGCCCCTGCTCGCCTCCGACCCCAATCACAACGAATATGCCGTCGGGATCTGCGCCGTGTCGGTACTGACCGGGGACGAGAGCCGCCTTGTCGGCGTCTTCGGCGATTCGATCACCCAGATGTCCTATTTCAGCGACGCGCTGCTGGAGCGGCTGTACCGCGCTTTCCCCGGCCGCGTCTCGCTGATCAACGGCGGGATCTGCGGCAACCGCGTCCAGAAGCCCTTCCCCGTCCTGCCCGATTTCCCGGGCGGCGGGAAGCAGTTCGGCCCGGCCGGCAGAGAGCGCTTCTTCGCCGATCTCTGCGAAGCCGGCGCGCCGGATCTCGTCTTCGTGATGGAGGGCGTGAACGACTGCACCCACTCCATCGTGTTCAACGAGGCCTCTGTCCCGACGGCGGAGGAGATCTTCGCCGCGCTTTCCGACGTGGCCGCGCAGGCACACGCGCTGGGCAGCCAGGTGTATTTGGGCACGATCCCGCCCTTCGGCGGCTTCGGAGAGAGCTGGCGGGACGAGGCGGAGGCTCTGCGCTGCGCGCTCAACGAGCTGATCCGGACCAGGGCCCCGGCCGAGGGCGTGGTCGATCTGGACGCCCGGCTGCGCGACCCGCAGGATCCGCACCGGATGCGCGCCGACTGCCATCTCGGCGACGGCGTTCACCCCAACTGGCGCGGCGGCGAGGAAATGAGCCGGGCCGTGTTCGACGTCTGCTTCAAAGGAGAATGAGACATGGAAAAACGCTTTGATACGCTGCTCTTTCCCGGCGGGAAGAGCAAGGCCTTCACCCTGAGCTACGACGACGGCGTCGTGCAGGATCGCCGCCTCGCCCCGCTGATCCGCTCCTACGGAATGAAGGCGACCTTCAACCTCAACGCCGCGCTGCTCGGCGTGGAAGACAAGGGCGGTTTCCCCGGCAAGCCCGATCTGGATATCTCCAAGGTGTCGGCGGAGGAACTGGAAACGGTCTACGCCGGGCACGAGATCGCCGGGCACGGCCTTTATCACTCCGACCTGGCCGGCGTCGGCGCGCCGCGGGCCAGCTATGAGATCATCGAGGACAAGCGCCGCCTGGAGGCCCTGTGCGGCCAGCCGCTGCGCATGTTCGCCTATCCCTTCGGGACCTTCAGCGAGGACGTGAAGGAGGCCCTGCGCCTGGCGGGCTACCACGGCGCGCGCACGATCCGCTCGAGCTACAGCTTCAGGCTGCCGGACGAGCCGCTGCTCTGGGACCCGACCTGCCATCACAACGATCCGCGTCTGATGGAGCTGGCCCGGGCCTTTGTCGACGAGCCCATGCCCTTCCCGCTGCTGTTTTATGTCTGGGGCCACGGCTATGAGTTCGACGACTGCGGCAACTGGCAGGTCATGGAGGAGCTTCTCGCCTTCCTCGCGCCCCACGCCGACACGATCTGGTTTGCAACGAACGGAGAGATCCTCCGCTATCTGGAGGCGCACCAGAGGCTCGAGTACGCGGCGGACGGCTCGCTGATCCGCAACCCCAGCGCGATCGACGTGATGATCGCCCCCTCCTTTGGACAGAAGCTGCTGCTGAAGGCGGGCGAAGTGACCCGCGTCCCGGAGGCGTAACCGAAAACCGATCCCTGCATCACAGGCAGAGCAGGCCGCCATGGCCCGCCCTGCCTGTTTTTTGTTCCGTCCGTCCGGGCCTTGTTGAATCTTCCCAAACGATATGGTATAATTATTCAGAATCGTCGGCGGGAGGTTTCGCCCATGCGAAAGCGTCAGTCTGTAAAAAAACTGCTGATCCGTCTGTTTTGCTTAATGATCTTCATCACGCTCCTGGGCTTCAGCGTATGCGGAGGCTATTCCCTCTTTTCCATGCAGCGGGAGCTGAGCTACTGCAACGAGGCGGCGCTGGACGTGTTTTATCAGGGCCTGCAGTTCACCGCAGACGACCTGGAGAGCTTCAGCGGGCTGATTTACGACAAGGACCCGCTGTTCGGCTCGCTGGGCAGGCAAAGTATTTCAATCGACAATCGGCTCGCCGCCGAGATGAACCTGCGTCAGCTCTGCCGGAGCCGCACCACCGCCAGCACCGGCGTTTATCTTTTTGAGCAGGACGGAGGCTTCTCCTATTACTGCTACGGGGACGCTTTCCTCGGCGGGCATCTGACGCCGGCTTTTGTGAAAACGCTCGCTGAGGTCCGCGCGCTGTGGACCGATCGGGACCCCGTCTCCATGGATCGCTGGACGGTGTACGCCTCCGACGGCACGGCGTTGTTGACGCACGCCGTACGGCGCGACGGGCTCTACGCCTGCGTGATGATCGATCTCAACGCCTATGCGCAAACGCACCAGCCCGACGCCGGCAGCTCCGGCATCGCCTTTGCCTTCTTTGACTCGGAGCGGGTGCTGACCAACGCGGACTATGTTCAGGCCTCCGGTCTGACGCTGGCGGACATCCAGTCGACGGTCGGCGGCAGCCGCCGCGCCGTGGAAAGCACGCAGATGCTGCACTCGCGCTACTCGGAGGAACTGAACGTCGGACTTTGCGGCATGATCCCCATGACCGGCGTATGGGCAAGTCTGCGCTTCTATTCCGTACTGCTGATCGTGGCGCTGGCGGTGATCGCCATCATTTTCTGGGTGATCTATACGCTGATGAACCGCATGCTGATCTATCCGCTGGACCGCATCTCCCTGGCCAGCCGCCGCCTCGCCTCCGGCGCGACCGAGATCGAACGGCAGAGCGAGCCGATCGTCGAGCTGGATGCGATCCAGGACGCGCTGGGCGGGCTGGTGGATCAGAAGGTCTCGCTGGAGCGGGAGTCTCTCAGCCAGACCTATCAGAAGGAGCACGCGCTGCTGCAGTACTACCAGCTTCAGATGCGCTCGCACTTCTTCCTGAACTGCCTCAAGAGCATCTACAACATGACCTCCCGCGGGGAGACGGACAAGACCCTGCGCGTGATCACGCTGTTTTCCAACCATCTGCGCTACGTCTTCCATGACAGCCTCTCCCTGATGCCGGTGCGCGCGGAGCTGGCGGAGGTGGAGGACTATTTCCATATCATCGAGTTTGAGCGCTCCGACCACATCCTGCTGACGCAGGAGGTCGATCCCGAGCTGCTGGATTTCCCCGTGCCGCCGCTGATCATCCAGACCTTTCTGGAAAACTTCAACAAGCACAACGCCCTGTCCGACCGGATCCTGCGCTTTGTGATCCGCATCGACCGGGTGGAGATGGAGGGCCGGAGCTACGTCCGCCTGCGGCTGAGCGACAACGGCGTCGGCTACGACCGGGAAGCCTTGAAAACGATGGAGCAGCAGGACGGACTCTTTGCCCAGTATCACGTCGGGATCCAGAACCTCCGGCGGCGTCTGGACATCCTCTATCAGAACGATTATCAGATCGCCTTTTACAACAATCCGGGCGGCGGCGCCTGTTCGGTGATCTATCTGCCCTGGACCGGGCCCGCCGCAGAAAATGAAAAGGAGCAGGAGGGCGAAAACGAATGAGGGTCATGTTTGTCGATGATCAGACCAGCGTTCTGAAGGGCATCGCCACAGGGGTGCGCTTTCAGGAGCTCGGCGTGCGCAGCGTCCGCTATGCCACCGGCACGGACAGCGCGCTCGAACTGCTGGAGAACGAAAGCGCCGATCTGCTGTTCTGCGACGTGGAAATGCCGGGCCGAAACGGCCTGGAGCTGGTCCGGGAGGTCCGTGAGCGCTGGCCGGATACGCTCGTCGTGCTGCTGACCAGCCACGCGGAATTCGAATTCGCGCAGGAGAGCATGCGCCTCGGCTGCTTTGACTACATCCTGCAGCCCGCGCCTTACGACGTGATCGAGGCGATCATCCAGCGCGCCCGGCAGCAGTTCCAGGAGCAGAGCCGCCGCAGCCGGCTTGTCGAGATCGGAAGCCGCATGCGCACCAGCGGGATGGAGCTGCTGGACAACCTGACGCTCGGTCTGCTGAGCAGGGCGGAGGAAGAACGGAACGAGTCCATCGAGATGCTGGCTCTGCTGGACTATCCGCTGTCGTCGGACACGCCCTCGCGGCTGCTGCTTTTCCACTTTTCCAGCTTTCGCCGGGCGGAATCCTATCTCTCGGCAGAAAAAAGCATCCACCGTGCCTTTGCGGATGCGATGAAGCGCTCCGAGCTCAGCTTTTCCTCGCTGCATCTGAGCGCGCTGGACCATCGGGGAAATTTCCTGCTGCTTCTCTTTCAGGCCGACAGCGCGCGCGAAGCGGAGCTGAGCGACGAAGACGTCCGCCGGCTCTTCGATTGCCTCTGTCTCACGCGGCCGAACGAGCCGATCCAGTGCTGTGCCGGCGGCCGGGTCCCTCTCGAGCGCCAGCACGAGGTACTGCCTCTGCTCCGGGACACGATCGACGGGAAGCCGAGCGGTGAGGGGCTGCTGTTCATGACCAGCGATGGAGAGCGCGCCGGCTTTCAGAGTGAGCGTCTCGGCGGGGACAGCACGCGCTGGAGCACCATGCTGGCCACCGGGCAGCGCCGCTCCTTCCTCAACGAAGTGGAGGCCGCCCTGTCCGGCATCGAAAGTATGCCCACCGGCCGCGCGAAGGCCCTCTGCCTGCTGCATCAGCGCATCACCCACGTCTTTTTCAACTATTTCTATGAAAACGGCGCGGATGTCCACCGGCTCTTCCAAAGCCAGTACACCTACAACGAATACATGAGCAGCTTCTCCGACCCGGACGCCATGCGCATCGCCGTCGCCTATATGATGCGCCAGTCCGAGGAGCTGGAGCAGATGCCCGCGCCTGTCAGCAGCATCGAGAAGGCGAAGACCTTCATCTCCGAAAACCTTTCCAATCCGATCTCCGTCAAGGACGTGGCCGACCACGTATACATGAGCCCGGAATACTTCACCAAGCTCTTCAAACGCGAGACCGGGCAGAATATCAAGGAGTACATCACGCTCTCCAAGATCGAGGCCGCCAAGGACATGCTGGAGCACACCGCCATCTCGATCGGCATGGTGGCGCTGGAGCTGGGATACAGCAGCTTCTCCCATTTCTCCCAGGTCTTCCGCAAATACGAAAACCTGTCCCCCAGCGAATACCGCAACAAGCTGACGGGAGAAGAGGAATAAAAAAAACGGAGCCGTTCCGTCCGGAACGGCTCCGTTTCTTTTTTTGTTTTATGCGAGACTTTCCAGCAGAGCGGCCAGCTCCGCGCCCATCTTATAGTGGGTATCCAGCGAAGGGTGCCCGTCGGCGCCCACGCCGTCGAAGGGATGCATGGGCTTGAAGCGCAGCAGATGGACGCGCTCATCGCCCGTTTCCCGCCGATAGCGCGCGACGGTTTCGGCGATATCGGAATAGAGGTAGTAGTTCATGCTGCCGAGCGCGCAGACGATGTGGGTATCCGGCCCATTGAGGCGGCGGATCTCCGTCAGGAAGGCCCGGTAGGCGTCCGGGAAGCGGCTGAGCTCATCCTCCGGCGAAAACTGGATGCCATAGCAGTCGTTGGTGCCCAGGTTCAGCACCACATAGTCCCGCGGATGGGCGGCAAACTCCCATTTCTCCGGCTCAAGCCCCAGCTTTTCCTGCCCGACGCGGTCGGTGTAGGCGTAGAGCTCCTCCATCGCGTAGGGCATCATCCAGCCCTGGTGCCTGACGGCCGTGATGCCGGAAATGCTGATGCAGTTCCAGTCCAGGCCGAGCTTTCTCGCCGCGATCGCGCCGTAGGCCTGCCAGCCGTCCTCGTCCTGGGAATAGAAATGGCGGGCAGGGTCCTTGACCAGATTGCCGTAGCCGCAGGTGATGGAGTCGCCGATGACCTCCAGCGTTTTGGCGGTCTTCTTCCCGGCGGGAAGGATCTCTCCCTCCATCGTGAAGGCCGTGATGCCCAGAAAGCTCTTGTAGTTTTCCGTGAGCTTGACCAGACGGATCCGGTGGGTCTCGGGCTTCGGGCTCTGATAGAGCAGCCAGGTCTCGTTGGTCGAGGCGATCTCGAACTTGCGGATGGGCCTGTCCATGTCGTCCAGGAAGACGGCCAGCCAGGGCCAGGTCGGGCGCGTTCCCGCGTTGGGATCGCCGGGCATTCCCTCGGGCTCCTGTCCGCAGAGGGCGCGCAGGCTGACGTTCAGATGCGTGCCGGTAAAGACGAACTCGACGGTCGAGCAGCTCCAGTTGAAATACAGGATATCCTCCCGCGGGTCGCGGAAGCTCCTCCCGCGCACCAGCAGGCGCTCGGACAGTTCGGATACGGTATAGCGTCGCATAGGTTACTCCTTCACTGCTTCGGCTTCGTAGGTCAGATAGTTGTCCGCCTCGTTCAGCCGGAGCTTTTTGATTTCAACATGCAGGCCGGTCCCGCTGCGCGTGAAGCGCAGCTCGGTCTCGAACCAGCCGTTGAGCCAGTGGACATGGATCCTCAGCTCGTCCTCTCCGAAGCGCGCGCTGGCCGCGTAGGCGCCCAGCGGGGCGAAGGGGGACTCGGTATAGCGTTCGCGCAGGCGCCCGTCCAGCGAGGCGCGGAGCTCCCCGCCCTCCAGGCGGAGGCAGAGCTCCTCTCCCTCCAGCCGCAGCGAGAAGCCGGTGATCGGGCGGTCCGCCGCCGGATCGCGGAAAAGCGCGAAGAAGTCTCCGACGCCCGGGGGCGAGGCGGTGAGCCAGGGGTCGAACACGCCCGCCGTGACGCGGTAATCGCCCAGGAGAGACGGGTCCGGCGCGCCGCCCGTCGGATCGGCGGGAAGCGCGGCCTCCGCCTCGGTCCGGCGCAGCGCAGCCAGCGCCGCCGGATCCTCCGGGAGCGGATCCACGGAAAGTGCGGGAAACAGCGTGTCGTAGACGGCCTCCAGCGTGCGCTGCGGGCCGCGCGGCCCCATGGCGCCCTCGTGGATCGCGATCACCAGCTCCTGCTCCGGCCAGATCAGGCCGAACTGCCCCTGGCCGCCGTCGAAGCGGAAAAGGCCCGGGATGCTGCAGGCCCAGAGCTGATAGCCGTAGCCGCAGCGGCCGTCCTTCTGCTCGGGCGCGTCGGCCGTGCCGATCCGCACGCTGAGCGCCGCGCGCACGAAGTCCTCCGGGAGGATCTGCTCGCCGTTCCAGCGCCCGCCCTGCAGATACAGCATGGCCAGGCGCAGATTGTCCTCGGTGCGCGAGAAGGTACCGGGCTCGGCGTCGATGCCCGTGCCGCGAAACTGCCGCCAGACGAAGCGGTCCGGGTCGATGCCGATCTTCGCAAAGAGCCGCGGCGTCAGGTAGTCCTTGAGGTTCCGGCCGCTGCGCTTGAGGATCAGGGCGCCGAGCATGCACGAGCCCGCGGAGTTGTAGGTGAAATGAGTGCCCGGCTCCCAGGCGAGGGGTGTTGAGAAATAATGGGCGATGAAATCCCCGCTCAGATCGGGATGGTATGCCATGCCGTTGGTCATCGTCAGCACATGCTCCACCGTGATGCGCTCGATGCCCTCAGGCAGGTCGATCCCCTTTTCCCGGATCTCTTCGGCGAAGACGTCCGTCATGCGCTCGTCCAGCCGGAGCAGGCCCTCGCCGAGGGCGATCCCGACGGCGGTGGCGGTATAGCTCTTGCCGAAGGAGTGGTTGGAGTGCGGCAGCTCCGCCCGGTAGGGCGCCCACCAGCACGCAGAGAAGACCTTTCCCCGACGGGCGGCCATAAAGCCGTTCATCGTGGTCTCCCCATGGCAGAGCGCGCGCAGGCAGCGCTCCACCGCCCCGGAGGGAATGCCGACCGCTTCCGGAGAGCAGCGGGGCAGAGAGAAGCCGCTCATTGAATCTTTTCCTTTTTGACAAAGAAGAAGAAGTACACCATCAGCGCCAGCATCAGCGCCGCGCAGGTCAGGAACATGACGCGGTAGCCGGCAAGACCGGCGATGCTGGCGAGGATCGCGCCGCCGACCATCGGGCCGACGCCCTGGCCGATGTCGCCGCCGAGGAAGTAGGTGCTGGTGGCGACGCCGCTGCGCTCACGGCCGACACGGTTGATGCAGCCGGCCTGCAGGGAGGGCTGGGCAGCGCCCTGACCGAGGGCGCGGATGATGCCGGAAATGATGATGGCGGGCAGCGTGCTGGAATAGGCGAGCATCACGAGGGAGGCCGCGCACATGATCATACCGGGGAAAACCGTGTAGCGCAGGCCCTTGCGGTCCATGAGCTTGCCGGAGATCGGGCGGATCAGGAAGACCGCGACCGCGTATATCGTAAAGTAAATGCTGACCTTGGCGATGCCGAACTGGTCGGCAAACATGACAAGGTAGCCGTTGATGATCCCGTTGGTAAAGGAGAAGGTGGAATAGGGCAGGGTAAAGGGCACTGCCTTGATATCGAAGATGTCGCTGAACACGATGCCGCGGCGGGTGTTGTTGGTGGGCAGGTTCATGCGCAGCATGAAAACCAGCATCACAGCCGCCAGGACACACATGCCTGCGGCGACGACGAAGGTGGCGGACATGCTGAAGGCGTCCGCGATCTCGATGCCGACGGCCGGGGCGCAGGCCGAGCCGATCAGCTGACTGATGCCCATGTAGCCGATGCCCTCCGCCGTGCGGTCCTTGGGGATGAAATGCACGGCAGCGGCCATCTGCACCGTGCCGTTGATCGAGAAGCCGATGCCGTTGATCACGCGGAAGACGATCATCATCGGCATATAGGTGGCGTAGGCAAAGCCGATCAGGCCGATAGCCATCAGGATGTTGCTGGCGATCAGCAGCCAGATGTTGTTGAGCCGGTCTGCCATCAGCCCGCAGAAGGGGCGGCAGACCAGACTGGTGATGGAGAAAAGCCCCACCACAAAGCCGGCGAAGGCAACGGTCGCACCGAGGCCGACCAGGTACTTTGACATGATCGTGGCGACCATATAGAAGGAGAAAGAGCTGAGGGTACTGACGGTGAGGATGAGAATATAGGAGGCGTTCCAGAGCTTGTCCGGCGTCTCAAAGACTTTTGTCTGATTCACGGTCTCTTTCCTTTCTCAAAAAAGTGGGGGCACCGGAGTGCCCCCACATAGGCGGTGGGATAATGGGATCTGCGATTTACTTCGAAGCGAGCCAGGTGTCGAGCTGGGCCTGCTTCTCGGCGATGACGGCGTCGATGCCGGCGTCGTGCAGGGCCTTCTGGAAGACGGGCAGGGTCTCGTCAATGTTGACCTCGCCGTTGATCAGCGGGAGGTAATACTGGGCGCAGACGTTGCCGCAGGCGGTCACCTGGTCGGCGACAGGCGTGGCGTCAAACACGAAGCCCAGGGCCAGGGACGGATGCGCGTCCTTGTTGGACTCCCACATGTCGCTCCAGAGCGTGGGGGGCTGGTGGCTCCAAACGGGGCAGCCGAAGCAGTTGGGCAGGTTGTAGGAGGCGCCCAGGCCGGTCCAGCCGCAGTTGGTCATATCCTTGCCCTCGGGGAAGGCCAGGGTCCCGTCTGCGTTCACGACATAGTTCTCACCCTCGATGCCGTTGCCCAGCAGGTTGCAGAGCTCGGGCTCGGTGTAGAAGGCGGCCAGAACGTCCATCGCGACTTCGGGCTGCTTGCAGAAGCTGGTGATGTGCCAGAGGTAGGTGCCGATGTTGCTGGTGGTGATCAGGCGATCGCTGATGTTGACGCCGACGATGTCGCCGCCGTAGGTCTGCTGGATGTTGGCCTCATAGCAGGACTCCTCCGCGTCAAAGCCGTAGCCGGGCGTGGCGGAGACGAGACCGAACTGCAGGCTCATCAGGGTGGGGTTGGTGTTGGACATCGGGTCGGGCAGGATCAGGTCGTTCTCGGACCAGATGCGGACCTGCTCCATGAAGTTGAGGAAGTAGTCGCTCTCGTAGTAGTTCTCGACCGTAGTGCTGTTCAGAGGATCGGTCAGAACGCCGAGGAAGTTGGTGTTGTCGCCCAGGGTGTCGATGTCTTTCGGAACCCAGTAGGTCTCGGTGGCGCCGGGGACATAGTAGTGGGTCGGGTTGACGGCCTTCATCTGGAGCATGGCGTCGGTCACGTCGTTCAGGGTCTTGATCTTGCTCCAGTCGATGTTGGCGGCGTCAGCGTCTTCCTTCATGCAGAGGAAGAGCATCGGGCTGGAATAGGCGCCCATGGTGGGCAGGGCGTAGTAGTGGCCGTCGATCTTGCAGCAGTCGAGGATCTCGGGATAATCCTTCCACAGATCCGTGACTTCGGGGTGCTTCTCCAGGAGGTCGGTCAGGTCGGCGAGCTGGCCGTTGGCCTTCAGGGTGCTCATGGGCATATACCAGAAGGAGGAGAAGATGTCGATGGAATCCTGGCCGCCGGTCAGGAGCAGGTTGTACTGCTGCTGCATGTTGGAGAAGTCGATGGCAACGAGATCGATCTCCGCGTTGCACTTCTCGCGGAGGATCTTGTTCATCTCTTCCTCGACCTGGGGCTCGGAGGGAGTGGCGAACATCTTGGAATACGCGAACTTGATGACCGGATACTGACCGGAGCTGGTGTTGGCGGCTTCTCCCGCGGGAGCGGCTTCGCCGGCCGGCTTGCTGCTCTCGCTGGAACCGCCGCAGGCGGCCAGCGCGAACACCATGAGGAGGGCGAGCATCAGCGCAAGGATACGTTTCATAGTTGAAATTCCTTTCTTTTTCATTTTGTGGTGCATCTTGTGTCGCAGGTTGCCCTGCTGAGGCTACATACATGGTAACAGATTCCGCTCCCATTCTGCTATCAGTTTTCTGTCGGCTATTATCGCATTTCTGCGTTGCTTCTCCCGAAAATTGGTCAGCCTGTACAAAAACAGGCAGGCGCAGAAAGCGATGCTTCAGAAAACTGACAAATCCCGTCAGAAATCTGATAGCGCCGCCACGGGTTTTTTGTTAGGATTAAGGTGATGAATTCTCCTATATCAATACTGGAACACAATGGAGGTAGAATCATGGCAACGCTGCAAAAAACTGCAAAGCCACCCGTCAGCGATCTGGAAAAGGCGCGCAGAAAGCAGAAGCGGAAAAAGCTGTTCATCCAGTTCCTTCCCCTCTACATCATGCTGCTGCCCGGACTGCTGTATCTGCTGCTGAACAACTATCTGCCCATGGCAGGCCTGGTCATCGCGTTCAAGAAGATCGACTATTCCAAGGGCATCTTCGCCAGCCCCTGGGTCGGCTTCGACAACTTTATTTATCTCTTCAACAACCCCGATGCCGCAAAGGCGATGCTGAACACGGTCCTTTACAACCTGGCCTTCATCATCACCGGCAACCTGATGGCCATCATCGTCGCCATCGCGCTTGACTGCGTCAAAAAGAAATTCCTCAAAAACTTCAGCCAGGTCATCATTCTTCTCCCCTACCTGCTCAGTACCGTCATCGTCAGCTATATCGTCTATGCCTTCCTCAACCCGACCAACGGCTTCATGAACAACACCATTTTGCCGGCGCTGCATATCGACGCCATCAAATGGTACAACGAGCCGAAGTACTGGCCGGTGATCCTGACGATCGTGTTCCTGTGGATGAGCACCGGCTACAGCTCCATCCTGTACTACTCCACGATCATCGGCATCGACAAGTCCCTCTACGAAGCCGCCGTCGTGGACGGGGCCAGCACCTGGGACCAGATCATCCACGTCACGCTGCCCGGCCTCAAGTACACGATCATCACCCTCGTGCTGCTGGCCGTCGGCCGCATCTGCTTCTCCGACTTCGGACTCTTCTATCAGATCCCGCAGCACAGCGGTCTGCTGTACTCGACCACACAGACGATCGATACCTTCGTCTACCGCGCGCTGCTCGAGCTCAACGACGTGGGCCGTTCCTCCGCCGCCGGCTTCCTGCAGTCGATCCTCGGCTTCATCCTCGTCTTTATCGCCAACATGCTTGTCTCCAAGATCGACAAGCAGAGCGCTCTGTTCTAAGGGAGGTGTCACGTTATGATTAGTAACAGCAAAGGCTTCAACATCTTTGTTCACGCGCTGCTGATCTTCCTGATCCTCTGCTGCGTGATCCCCTTCTGGCTGCTGATCGCAAGCTCCTTCACCTCGGAAGATTACCTCGTCCAGCATGGCTATTCCCTGATCCCGGGCGAGACGAGCCTGGCCGCCTACAAGTACCTCTGGAGCGCGAAGGATTCCATCGGCCGCGCCTATCTGATGAGCGTGCTGATCTCCGCCGTCGGCGTGAGCTGCAACGTGCTGATGTGCATCCTCTTCGCCTACCCGCTCTCCCGCCAGGAGCTGCCCGGCCGCAACGTGTTCTCCTTCCTGCTCTTCTTCACCATGCTCTTCAACGGAGGTCTCGTGCCGACCTACCTGGTCTATACCAACATCGTGAACGTGAAGGACAGCTTCTGGGGTCTGGTCGTGCCCTACCTGCTCTTTAACCCCTTCATGGTCATCATGATGCGCACTTATTTTACCTCCAGCATCCCCAACGAGGTCATTGAGGCGGCGAAGATCGACGGCGCCAGCGAGGTCCGCTGCCTGACCAGCATCGTCGTCCCGATGAGCAAGCCCATCATCGCGACCGTGGGCCTGATGACCCTGATCGCCTACTGGAACAACTGGACCAACGGCATCTACTTCCTGACCACCCGCACCGACCTCTACGGTATCCAGAACTACCTCAACGACTGCATGAATAAAGCGGCCTTCCTGCAGAGCCATACCACCGGCGCCATCAACATCCGCGACATCCCGAACGTCGGCGTGCGCATGGCCGTGGCCGTCGTGGCAGTCATCCCTCTGCTGATCCTCTATCCCTTCTTCCAGAAATACTTCGTCAAGGGCGTTACGCTCGGTTCCGTCAAGGGCTGATCACGCTCCCATATCCTTTTGTATCAACCGACGTTTCCTCCAACCGGAAACGTCGGTTATACAATAAGAAGGAGAACTGATAATGGCACTGTGTCAGATCGAATACTACTCCGAGGCGATGATGCAGCCCATGGGAGTCTGCGTGATCATCCCGGAGAACAAATGGGGCCACTCCCTGGCCGACCGGCCGGAGGACGCCCGCTATCCCACGCTCTGGCTGCTCTGCGGCGGCGGCTATGACCACACCGACTGGCTGCGCTATACCTCGCTCGAGCTCTGGGCCGCCAAGCGCGGCCTCGCCGTGGTGCTGCCCGGCATCTCCTACGCCGGCTACTGCAACACCGCCGAGGGAGACTACCGCTGGTGGGATCAGATCGCCTATGAGCTGCCGGACTATCTGCGGAAGCTCTTTCCCCTCGCCCGCGAGCGGGAGCGCAATTTCGTCGCCGGCTTTTCCATGGGAGGCTACGGCGCAGTCAAGCTCGCCCTGCAGCGGCCGGAGATGTTCGCGGCCTGCGGCAATTTCTCCGGCCCCGTCGGCATCATCCCCCGCGAGCCGGTGAAGCCGGACGAAAAGCTGGGCCAGCCCTGCCTGCGGGATGATTTCTGCGAGCCGCCCTTCGCCACGCTCTGGGCCGCCTTCGGCTCCGCGGCAAAGCGGCGCAACACCCCCGACGACAATCTCTTCCTGCTGGAAAAGCGCCTCCGCGAGGGCACGGAGCTGCCGCGCTTTTACATGGCGATCGGCGACAAGGACCCCGGCGCGCAGGACGGCTATGAGGTGATGGACCTGATGCGCTCGCTCGGCGTCGACCTGCACGACGTGCGCGACGAGGGCAGGCATGACTGGGACTACTGCCAGAAGCACCTGCCCGCCTTCCTCGCATGGTTGGGCGATGTGGGCGAATTCGTGATGGAGGTGGACTGAAATGGCAGTGCTGAATCTGAACGCCCTGTCCGTCGCGCTCAGCGGCAGCTTTTCCGCGACGGTCATTTTCCCCGACCAGCCCTTCCTCACGGAGAAACGGTATCCGGCCCTGTATTTCCTGCACGATGTGGGCGGCGGCCCCAACGAGCTCCGCGAGGTGGCCGGCCTGCAGCGCTTGGCCAGCGAACTCGGTCTGTTCCTCATCTGCCCCGGCGTGATGCACTCCTTCGGGCTGGATCTGCCCTGGGGCGGCAAATACGGAGACTTTGTCCGCCGGGAGCTGCCCGGCATCTGCCGCCACCTGTTCCCGCTGGACGCAGAGCAGCAGTTTATCGGCGGCACGGGCGGCGGCGCCTACGGAGCCTATCGCCACGCGTCCGAGCACCCGGAGATCTTCCGTGGCTGCGTGCTGCTCAACGGCCGCTTTGACGTGGCCTCTCTCTGCGAGGCGGCCGCGCGGGGCGCTCCCGTTCCGCATCTGACGGCCGCGAACCTTGAAGCGGTATTCGGCCCCGCCGACCGTGTGCGCGGCAGCGAGGCCGACGTCCTCCGTCCCGGCGCGCCGCGTCCGGCGGCGCTTTATCTGGGCTGTGAAGACAGCTTCGCCGCGCTGGAGGACAACATCGCTTTTGCAACGCAGAAGAAAACCGATCTGCATCTCGCGCCGGCGCTGCCGGAGCTCTATGCCGCCGCGCTGCGCTGGGTCGCAGGCAAAACAGAATAAAGGGAGAACAATATGTCGAACACGAAAGATCTGGATCGTCTGCTGCAGAGCTTCACGGACGGAGGCTTGCCCGGCTGCGGGCTGAAGATCACCCAGCGCGGCGAGACGATCTATGAAGGATACTTCGGCTATGCCGACTGCGAGAAAAAGACGCCGCTGACGGGCAAAAACGTATTCCGTCAGGCCTCCACCTCCAAGCTGCCGCTCTACGTCGCGGCGCTGATGCTCTATGAAAAGGGCCTCTTCCTGCTGAGCGATCCGCTCTACGAGTTCCTGCCCGAATACCGGGAGAGCCGCAAGGTGCGGCGCCTGCCCAACGGCCAGGTGGAGCTCGTAAAGACCGATCGCCCGCTGAGCGTCAAGGACGTGCTCACGATGCGCTGCGGCCTGCCCTACTGCAACTTCCCCACCGAGACGGAGGATGTGACGCTGCGCGCGATGGTCAAGGCGATGGAGCCGCTCTGGGCCAAAGGACACTACACAAACCGCGAGCAGGTGCGCGCCATGGCCGAGGTGCCGCTGGCCTTCGAGCCGGGAACGCACTGGCTCTACGGCTTCGGCAGCGAGCTGACCTGCGCGCTGGTGGAGGCCGTGACCGGCAAGGGCGTGGACGAGGCGCTCGAGGAGCTGCTCTTCGATCCGCTGGAGATGCACGACACCCGCTCCCACTTTTTCGGCGACATTGAGGAGCGCATGGTCAAGCTCTATGCGATCGACGGGGAAAACCGGCTCAGTCCCATCCACCTGCCCTTTGAGAACACCTTCCTCCCCGGCGAGGAAAACGAGGCCGGCTGGGCCCGGCTCTTCTCCACCGTGGGAGACTACAGCAATCTGATGAGCATGCTCGCCTGCGGCGGCGTCTTCCGGGGCGAACGCGTCATGGGCCGCAAGACCATCGACCTGATGCGCGCCAACGTCCTCACGCCGGAGCAGATGCTCGATTACACCAACCCCTACGAGGCCGGCTACGGCTACGGTCTCGGCGTGCGCACGCTGCTCGACCGGGCGGCGGGCGGCGTGAACGGCTCGCCCGGCGCCTTCGGCTGGACGGGCGGCTACGGAAGCTGGTGCGAGGCCGATCCCGAGGACGGCACGGCCTTTGTCTATATGCACAATCTGATGCCGAACCGCGAGCGCTACTATCACCCGCGCGTGCGCGCCGCGGCCTACGGACTCATCAAATAAACGGGAGGAAACACGATGTCCATCCTGCACTACGGTTTTGAAAGCGAATATCTGGCCGGAGCCACCACCGTCGACGTGATCCTGCCGGACAAGCCCCGGGGAAAGACCCCGGCGGAATTCTACGGCAGCGGCGAAAAATTCAAGGTCCTCTGGCTGCTTCACGGCACCTCCGGGGACAGCACCGACTGGGTGCGCCGCACCAATATCGAGCTGTACGCCGAGGAGCTCGGCATCGCCGTCGTCATGCCCTCCGCGCTCAACTCCAACTACTCCAACTGGAAGGATTTCATGCTCGGCTACCGGATGTACGACTACCTGACCGAGGAACTGATGCCCCTGGTCTACGGCTGGCTGCCGATCTCCGACAAGCGCGGGGACAACTTCATCGCGGGCCTTTCGATGGGCGGCCGCGGCGCGATCAAATACGCGGCGAACCACCCTGATAAATTTGCGGGAGCGGCGGTGCTGTCCGCCACGCCGATGGATCTGGAGGAGATGCGCCCCGGCCATCCCTGCATCCTGCTCGATCTCGACAACGCCCGCATCAAGACGACGCTGCTGAACGCCGGCGGGCTGGAGGCCTTCAAAAACAGCGAGGAGAACGTCTGGGCGATCCTGGACGAAAAAGCTTCCACCGGCGAGCTGCCCCGTCTTTTCTTCGCCTGCGGCGAGGACGACGCGATGATCCTGCCGCAGTTCCGTGCTTTCAAACAGCACGCGGAGGAGATCGGGCTGGACGCGGTCTTCTTCTCCGCGCCGGGCTTCCGCCACGAGTGGCGCTTCTGGGATCTCGGCATCCGAAAGGCGCTGGGCTTTTTCGGCCTCGGCGAAGTGTGAGGGAGCGCGCGTATGAGTCAGATGCTTCTCCGTCCCGGCACGCCGGACGACGATAACCGCGACTACCTGCCCGAGCGCATCAAGGGCAGCGACATCGTGGTCAATGAAAACGGAAACAACTCCATCCCCTATCCCGCGCGGCTGCGGGAATGCCGCGGTCCGCTGACGGACGACGGCCGGGAGGATCTCTGGTACGAGTACATCCCCGAGAGCTATGACGGCTCCGAACCCCTGCCCCTGGTGGTGTCCCTGCACGGCGGCCTGATGACCGGCTGGGGCCAGGCGATCTACACCTCCTGGACCCTCGTGGCCGAGGCCAACGGCTTCCTGCTGGCTCTGCCGAACGCCAGCGAGGACCGGATCTGGCAGGTGCAGTGGGGCTCCTGGGATTTCCACGACGGCGAGCCCGAGCCGCCTCCCCCCGGCGCGCAGGCCTGCCCCGAAAACGCGGCGGATGGCCGGGACGTGCAGCTCGTGCTCGGCATGGTCGAGCACATGAAGAAGCAGTACAAGGTCGATCCCGAACGCGTCTATCTCCAGGGCATGAGCATGGGAAACCTGATGACCGCGCTCGTGGCCCGGAACTACAGCAGCATTTTCGCTGGAGCCGCCGGCTCGGGCTGTTCCAGCTTCCTGGACCGGCTCTTCACGCCGGACGGCCGCGTCAAGGGCGCGGGCTGTCTGCCCGTCTGGCAGTCGCGCCCGGAAAACAACGACATCCCGCCCGAAAAGTCGGTCTCCCTGCGCGTCAACAAATATAACCGCTACTACTGGCTGAAGCGCAACGCCTGCGAAGGGCTGCCGGAGATCTCGATCGTCGGGGAAAACAATCTCGCCTTTTATCACGGGGCGCTGGCCGACCAGGTCTATCTCGACATCAAGAACCGCGACCACGGGCAGACCCTGGACGACGCGGCCCTGATCTGGGGCTATCTCTTCTCCGGCTGCCGGAGACTGGCGGACGGCTCCATCGTTCACGAAGAGAGCCTTCTGCCCCGCAAAGGCGACGCCTTCGCCTTCGCCCTCGCGGAGGGCGAGCGCTGGGCCTGGCGCCAGAACCGCGTCGTGCCGCTCCCGACTCCGGCGCGTCCCTGGCAGAAGCTCAAATACCACGGCCTCAACGGCGGCACGAAGGTGCGCGGCGAATACTGCATGGCCCCGCTGCGCTTCCTCGCGGAGGTCTTCGGCGCGGCGCTGGAGGAGCTGGAGGACGGCGCCCGCGCGCGGCTGACCCTCCCCGACGGACGGCGGCTGCAGTTTGCCCGCGGCAGCATCGGCTGCGTGATCGACAATGATCTGCGCTCGATGTACTGCGAGGCGCTGCACCGCGACGGACAGCTGCTCGTAAGCGTGGAGTGGTTCTGCCGCTATCTTTTCAACCTGACCGTCACCGCCTGCGACGGCGTGACCTATGTGACCGATCATTTTGCCGAGCTCTCGGAGAACATGGCGGATCTGCTGCGCGACCTGCTGCGCGACGGCGGCAGGCTGCCGGACTACGAAGCCTTGAAACTGTAACAGGAGGACAAAAGAATGGAACAGGAAATCATCCTTCGCGCGGGAACGCCCAACGACGAAAACCGCGACTATCTGCCCGAGGCCATCAAGGGCAGCGACATGGTCGTCAACGAAAACGGCAACAACTCCCAGCCCTATCCCGAGCGTCTGCGGGAATTCACCGGCGTGCTGGCCGACGGGCTGGAGGACCGCTGGTATGAATACGTTCCCGCGAGCTACGACGGCTCGAAGCCGGTGCCGCTGGTGGTGGGCAACCACGGCGGTCTGATGACCGGCTGGGGCCATGCGATCTACACCTCCTGGACGCTGCTTGCCGACCGCGAGGGCTTCATCTGCGTCTTCCCCGACGCGCACCAGGCGCGCATCTGGCAGGTGGAAGGCATGTTCGACGATCACACGCCCACCTTCTTCAACAGCATGGAGCTGGCGAAGGTCCCGAAGGACTACCGTCAGAACCACGACATGAACTTCGTCAAGGCCCTGATCGGTCTGATGGAGGAGAAATACAGCATCGACAAGGGCCGCGTGTTCATGCAAGGCATGAGCGCCGGCAACCTCTTCACCGCGCAGTTCTGCCGCTACTACGGCGATCTGCTCGCCGGCGCGGCGGGCTCCGGCGGTCCGACCCAGCTGGATCAGCTCTTCACCGACGAGGGCGATTTCAAGAACGTGGCCGGCCATCTGCCCGTCTGGCAGGCCCGGCCCGAGACCAACGGCACCCCGCCGGGACGCCCCTACGGCGAAAAGCTGCTCAACCGCTTCAACCGCTTCTACTGGATGGCGCTCAACGAGTGCGAAACGCTCCCGAAAATCAGCGTGATCGGCGAGAACAACTTTGCCTTCTACGAGGGTAAAAAGGGCGGCGTCGTGTATCACGACATCAAGAACCGCGACCACGGCCAGACTCTGGACGAGGCCTTCCTCTACTGGGATTACTTCTTCTCCGGTCTGCGCCGCAACGAGGACGGCAGCATCAGCCAGACGGAGACCCGCCTCAGCCGCGACGGCGACGCCTACGCCTTCGCCGTCACCGAGGGTGCGGACAAGGCCTGGTTCCGCAACCAGGTCGTCCCGATGAGCGTTCCCGCCGTCAAATGGCAGAAGCTCAAATACCACGGCCTCAACGGCGGCACGAAGGTGCGCGGCGAATATCTCTGCGTGCCCCTGAGCTTCCTGGCCGAGGTCAGCGGGGCTGCGCTCACTTATGGAGAAGACGCGCTCACCGCCGTCATGGTCCTGCCCGACGGGCGGCGGCTGCAGTTCGCCCGCGGCAGCATCGGCTGCGTGATCGATAACGACCTGCGCTCGATGTACTGCGAGGCGCTGCACCGCGGCGGTGAACTGCTGGTGGGGATCGAGTGGTTCTCCCGCTTTCTCCTTGGCCTGCAGGTCAGCGAATGCAACGGCACCGTGTATGTGACCGACCATTTCAGCACGCTCTCGGCCAACCTCGCCGACGTACTGCGGGAGCTCCTCTTCGGCAAGCTCTGGCCGGACAGCTTCCGCTACATGGACTACCGCGAGGTGGACGGCAGCTTCTGCGCGCCCGATGAGGAGGAGGTCAAAAAATGGGATTCGAAAGACTGACCGAGTATATGGATTCGCTGGCGGAGCGCTACGGCGTTCCGGGCGCGGATCTGAAGATCACCCGCGGCTACGAGACGGTGTACCGCTACAGCGTGGGCTATAAGGACTATGACAAGACCGTCCCCGTCTCCGCGGACGATATGTACAATATCTACTCCGGTTCCAAGCCCATCACGATGGCGGGCGTCATGCAGCTCATCGAGAGCGGCCGGCTGTCGCTGGACGAACGGCTGGACAAGTATCTGCCGGAATTCGCTCACATGCGCTGGGCGACGGATTTCAAGTTCGGCTTTCCCCTTGCCTGGCCGGATGAGCACTCCGCGCTGGCCGAGGCGAAGAACCCGATGCTGATCCACGACCTGATGAGCATGACCGCCGGCATGAGCTACGACCTCAACGCCGCGCCGATCCGCAGGGTCCTGGAGAAAAACCCGAAGGCCGGGACGCGCGAGATCGTGGCCGCGATGGCCGAGATGCCGCTGCTGTCCGAGCCGGGCACGAGCTATTCCTATTCGCTGAGCCACGACGTGCTGGCCGCGGTGGTGGAGGTCATCACCGGGCAGCGCTTTGCCGACTACATGCGCGAGCATGTCTTCGAGCCCCTGGGCATCGAGCGGATGTACTACCACGTCCCCGCCTGCGAAGAAAAGCATCTGGCCGCGCAGTACGCCTCGGACTGGGACACGGGGGAGATCAAACGCGACGGCAGCATGGCCTACCGCTTCACCGAGAATTACGACAGCGGCGGCGCCGGCCTGTGCACCAGCGTGGACGAATACAGCAAATTTGCCGCCGCCATGGCAAACGGCGGCGTGGGCGCCACGGGCCGCCGCATCCTGAAGTCCGAATCCATCGACCTGATGCGCCGCAACTGGCTGAACGAAAAACAGCTTGCGGACTTTTCGCTCTCCGGCAAGGTGGGCTATGGCTACGGCCTCGGTGTGCGCACGCTGATCGACGCGAGCAAGTCGAAAAGCCCGGTGGGTGAATTCGGCTGGGACGGCGCGGCCGGCTGCTACGTCGCCATCGACCCGGACAACCGCGTCGGCATTTTCTACGCGCAGGAGATCCTCGGCATGCTGATCGCCTACAACGAGATCCATCCCACGATCCGCGATCTGGCCTACGAGGCCATGGAGCTTTGAGCTATGGGCTTTTTCCGCTTCAACTACCGCAGCGAGCTGCTCAACCGCTATGTGGACGTGTCGGTGGTCCTCCCGACCGACGGCTACCGGCTCCCCGCGGGCGCTCACCCGGTCGAGCGCTGTCACCGCGCGCCCGCTCCGGCGGATGCGCCGGCGTGGCGGCCCGGGATGAAATTCCAAACCGTGTATCTGATCCACGGCGGCGGGGACGACGACACGCTGACCTACCGCTACAGCAATATTGAGGAGGCCGCGCAGCGCGATCACGTGATGCTCGTCACGCCCGACATCGCCAACAGCCTCGGCCTGGACACGGCCTACGGCGTGCCCTACCTGAGCTTTCTCACCGAGGAGCTGCCCACGGTGATCCAGTCGCTCTTCCCCTCCTCGCCGAGGCGGGAGGACAACTTTATCATGGGCTACGCCATGGGCGGCAACGTCGCCCTCGGCGCGGCGGTCAACCGCCCCGACCGCTATGCGGTGTGCGTGGACATCTCCGGCGGCATCGGCATGACCTTCCGGGCGGACACGCTGCAGAGCGAGCTTGACGGGCCGGTCTTCCGGGACATGTTCCCGCTCTACAATCACAGCTTCGGCCCTGCCTCCGGTATCCCCGGCAGCCGCTCGGATCTGAAAAGCGAGCTGCTCCGTCACCGGGAGGCCGGCGACCCGGAGTGCCGCTTCCTGCTGATCTGCGGGAGCAAAGAATTCATCCGCGAGCGCGTGGAGGGCGACGTGGCAGCGATGCGCGCGCTGGATATGGACGTCTGTTATTTCTGCGCCGAGGGCTATGACCACGATTTCCGGCTCTGGAACCGCGCGATGGAGCTCTCGCTGGACCGCCTGCTGCCGCTGAAGCGGCGGCCGATCTACCCCGACGAAAAGGAGTGAACGAATCATGGCAAATTTCCGACTCTACTACTACTCCGAGGTGCTCAAGATGAAGGTGGGGGTAAACGTCATCCTGCCGGAGAGCACCTGGGGCACCTCCCTGGCCGACCGGCCGCGGGATTACCGCTATCCGGTGCTCTGGCTCCAATCCGGCGGAGGCTTTGACTACACCGACTGGCAGCGCTACACCTCCCTCGAGCTCTACGCCTCCGAGGTCGGCGTCGCGGTGGTCTGCTCGGGCACCTACTGCTCCGGCTACATGGACACCGTGCGCGGCAACTTCAAGTACTTCTCCCAGCTTTCCATCGAGACGCCGAAGGTGGTGCGCCACCTCTTCCCGCTCTCGGAAAAACCGGAGGAGAACTTCATCGCTGGTTTTTCGATGGGCGGCTACGGCTCGCTCAAATGGCTGGTGCGCGACCCGGAGCAGTTTGCGGCGATCGGCCTCTTCTCCGGGCTCAAGAATCTGGCGGACCTGCCGCTGGACGACGAGAACGCCATGCTGATGGGCAACGACGAATTCTACATGTTCCGCTCCGCCTTCGCCGGAAGCAAGTATATCGTCAACACCGAGAACGACATCTGCTATATGATCGACAAGCAGATGGCCGCGGGCAAAAAATTCCCGCGCGCCTATATGGCCACCGGCGTGGAGGACACCCACTATGAGGACAACCGCTTCTTCATGGACAAGTACGCCTCCCAGGGGCTGGACATCTACCGCGTCATCGACCACGGCTACCACAACTGGGAGTACTGCGACAAGCATGTGAAGCTGTTTCTGGACTGGCTCGCCGCCGAGGGGAAGATCAAAAACACCTTCGTGCGGGCAAGCGAATGAGAGGGGGACGTAAGCATGGCAAGCATTGAAATGAACATGCTGTCGGTCATCACCTGCGGCTCGATCTCCGTGCGGGTCTTCTGCCCCGGCATGGACAAGCTCGCCCTGGACGACCGGGAGCACAAGGTCCGCTATCCGGTGCTCTGGCTGCTGCACGACGACGGCGGCGCCGCGCTGGACTGGCTGTCCACGCCGGCCGACCGGCTGGCCGAGCAGTACGGCGTCTTCCTGATCGCGCCGGATCAGCACCACGCCCTCTGCACCGACATGAAATTCGGTCCCCGCTACGAATACTTCCTCAACACCGAGCTGACCGCCATCTGCCGCAACTGCCTTCCCATCTCCGACGACCCGGCGCTCAACTGGATCGCCGGCGTCGGCACCGGCGCCTACGGCGCGGTCAAGATGGCGCTGAAGCACCCCGAGACCTTCTCCCGCGCCGCGGCGCTGGACGGCGTGCTCGACCTGGAGGCCGTCATTCAGAAGGCTCTCCGCGGCGAGGACACCGGCATCCCCCACGACAAGGCCTCCCTCGAGGCCGTCTTCGGCGAGCTCGACGCCTTTCCCGGCAGCGCGAACGATCTCTTCGCTCTCGCGGAAAAGAAGACCGACGGCCGCGTCCTCTTCGTCTGGGAGGACGGCTCGCCGCGCGCGGCGGAAAGCCTGCGTCTGGCGGAGAAGCTGGGCGAGGCCGCCGAGACCGCGGTGCTGACGGCCGGCGCCGATCTCCACGCCTGCCAGAGCTCGCTTCCCGCGGCGCTGGCCTGGATGATGAAGGAGGCGCGCGCATGAAGCTGAAGCTCCGCCCCGGCATCCCGGACGACGCCAATCGGGAATACCTGCCCGAATCGCTGCGCGGCAGCGAGATCGTGGTCAACGAAAACGGCAACAACTCCCTGCCCTACCCCACGCGCCTGCGGGAAGTCACGGGCGTGCTGGCTGACGGGCTGGAGGACCGCTGGTACGAATATGTGCCCGAGAGCTATGACGGCTCAAAGCCCGTGCCGCTGGTCGTCGGCTGCCACGGCGGCCTGATGACCGGCTGGGGCCACTCGGTCTATACTTCCTGGACGATGGTGGCCGACCGCGAGGGCTTCATCTGCGTCTTCCCGGACGCGCACAGCCAGCGGATGTGGACGGTCGAGGGCATCTTCGACAACTGGGATCCCGCAAGCGCCCCGACCCTGCCCATCCAGCGCGCGCCGAAGGACTGGCGCGAAAACCACGACATGAAATACCTGGAGGCCCTGATCGGCCTCATGGAAGAGAAATACAACATCGATCCGGGCCGGATCTTCATGCAGGGCATGAGCATGGGCAACTTCATGACCGGCATGTTCGCCCGCTACCGCGGCCAGCTCCTGGCCGGCGCGGCGGGCTCCGGCGGCCCCGCCCGCCCGGAAATGCTCTTCGACGCGGAGGGCCGCGTCAAAAACATCGGCGGCCCGCTGGCCGTCTGGCAGTCCCGCCCCGAAAAGAACGGCCTGCCTCCCGGCGCGAGCTACGACGAGGCGGTCATCAACAAATACGCCCGCTTCTACTGGATGCTCGTCAACGAGTGCGACCCGGTGCCGCAGATCCGAATCGAAGGCGAGGATAACTTCGCTTTCTACAAAGGCAAGAAGGCCGACCTCGTGTATCTCGACATCAAAAACCGCGATCACGGTCAGACCCTGGACGAGGCCTTCCTCTACTGGGACTTCCTGTTCTCCGGCGTCCGGAAGGGGCCGGACGGCCGCGTGATCATGGGCGAGACCCTGCGGCCCCGCACAGGCGACGCCTTTGCCCTGGCCTTTGCCGAGGGGCGGCACGCCTGCTGGTTCAAAAACAGTGTGCAGGCCCTGCCCGCGGCCCCGGTCTGGTGGCAGAAGCTCAAATACCACGGCCTTGACGGCGGGCAGCTTGTGAGAGGCGAATACCTCTGCGTGCCGCTGCGCTTCCTGGCCGAGGCCTTCGGCGCGGAATACCGGACCGCGGACGGCGGCGCGAGCGCGGCGCTCCTGTTGCCCGGCGGGCGCGAGGCGCAGTTCGCCCGCGGCAGCATCGGCTGCCTTGTGGACGACACGCTGCGCTGCATGTACTGCGAGGCGCTCGAGCGAGAGGGTGAGCTGCTGGTCAGCGCGGAGTGGTTCTGCAAATATCTGTTCAACTGTCAGGTCTCCGTCTGCAACGGCGTGGTCTATATCACCGACCACTTCGTGGATCTCTCCTTCTTCCTGGCGGATCTGATCCTCGACCTGCTGGACGGCAGGGCGCTGCCGACGGATTTTTCCCACATCGACACCGGAGAAAACAAAGAAACTTAAAGGAGAACTAAGCTATGAGAATCGTGATCCATACCCTGATGGACGACTTCGGCCAGATGGTCGACGGCATCCGCCTCGAGCTGGACGCCACCGCCCCCGCCCTGAAGCCGGAGGATTTCACCTGCAAAGACTGCTATTATAACCTCGGCGCGACCAAGACCATCCCCGGCGTGAAGACCGTGACGGCGGAAGGCAATACCCTCGCCCTCAGCTTCAAGCCCTTCCTCTTCCGCGTCGACTTCGCCGTGGCCTGCCCCGCCCTGGGCGTCACGGTCACGAAGGAGAACGCCGACGCGGTGGAGCTCTATCACGAGGATATGTTCCGCCCGGTGGCGGAGCGCGGCGTGATCTACCGCATCTACGAGCCGGACGCCTTCGGCCCCCGTCCCCTGGTCCTCTTCCTGCACGGCGGCGGCGGCTGCGGCGACGACAACCTCCTGCAGCTGACCGATACCATCGGCGCGATCAAGCTCGCCGAGCGCGTGCCCGATATGTACGTGATGGCGCCCCAGGCCCCCGCGGGCGGTCTGAGCATGGAGGAGATGTTTGCCAAGATGTGCTCGAAGGGCGACCCGCACAAGGTCATCCTCGGCGCGGACACCTGCAACGAGAAGATCGACCGCGGCTGGACGCGGGAGTACCTCGGCCGCGTGATCGACGAGATCCGGCTGATGATCGCCGCCGGCAAGGTCGACCCCCACCGCGTCTATGTCATCGGCATGAGCATGGGCGGCTTCGGCACGCTCAAGGCCGTGTCCATGGCGCCGGAGCTCTTCGCCGCCTGCGCGCCGATCTGCCCGAGCCTGAACAACGAGACCTATCCGATCCTGGAGAATTTCCCCGAGGTCCCGGCCTATATCTCCACCGCCTATATCGATCACCAGGTCAGCCGTCACGCCTATATCCTCCGCGCCGTGCAGAAGCTCTGGGAGAAGGGCCGCCGCGACGTGCGCTTCACCATTTTCTCCGCCGAGGAGCTGGCCGAGTACGGCATCGGCGTCACCGAGGGCATCAGCGCCAAGCAGCTCTATGAGGAAAACCACAACAGCTGGATCCTCGCGCTGCACAACGAATACTGCATCCTCGACTGGATGTTCTCCCACGTCAAGGGCTGAGCGATGGCACAGATCAGACTGCGCCCCGGCGATCCGAACGACGAGAATCGGGACTATCTGCCGGAGGCGATCAAGACCAGTCAAATGGTGGTCAACGAGAACGGCAACAATTCCCGGCCCATGCCGCCCCGGCTGCAGGAGTTCCGCGGCGACCTGGCGGGCGACGGGCTCGAAGACGTCTGGTATGAGTACGTTCCCGAAAGCTACGATCCCGCGAAAAAGACGCCCCTGGTCTTTTCCATGCACGGCGGCCTGATGACCGGCTGGGGCCAGTGCATCTACACCAGCTGGACCTACGTGGCCGACCGCGAGGGCTTCATCTGCGTGTTTCCCAGCGCGCACAGCCGCCGCTTCTGGCAGATCATGTGCGAGGAGGAGCTGAAGGACCTGCTCTCCGCGGAGAACCCGGAGGGCATCTACCTCAACCCCTTCCCCGCCGATATCCGCGAGAATCACGACGCCAATTTTGTGCTGGCCTTGCTGGAGCGCATGAAGGCGCGCTACAACATCGACGAGGGCCGCGTCTACATGCAGGGCATGAGCCTCGGCAACGCGATGACGCAGATGATGGCGCGCTTCTATTCCTCGCGCTTCGCCGCGATGGCCGGCTCCGCCGGTCCGGCGCGCAAAACGCTGCTCTTCCGTCCGGACGGCACGCCCGAGCACGAGAGCCTTCCCGTGGACGCCTGGCAGACCCGCATGGAGCTGGATCAGCCCGCGCCCGCCTGCTCGGACGACTACGAGGACGTAGTCGCCTACAACCGGGACTACTGGCTGAAGATCAACGGCTGCGAGGAGCTGCCCCGCATCCGCCTCTTCGGGGAAAACGGCTTTGCCTTCTATCACGGCAAATACGCCGACTACGTCTTCCGGGACGTGAAAAACCGCGACCACGGCCAGACCTTCGACGACGCGGAGCTGGTGTGGGACTATCTCTTCTCCGGCGCGCGCCGCGCGGAGAACGGCCGCATCGTCCATGAGCCGACGGCCATCCCCGCGGAAAACGACCGGGAGGCGGTCGCCTGCGTGGCCGGCTGCCGCCGCGCCTGGGTGAACGGTGCGATCGTCCCGCTGAACGGAGAGGCCTTCCTCTGGCAGAAGCTCAAGTATCACGGGCTGCAGGGCGGCGCTCTGGTCCGCGGCGAGTATCTGATGCTGCCGCTCCCCTTCCTGGCCGGCGTGACGGGCGCGCTCTGTGTCCCCGGCGACGGGGGCCGCACGGCCGAGCTTCGGCTGGCGGACGGGCGCTGCGCCCAGTTTGCCCAGGGCTCGATCGGCGCGGTCGTGGACAACCGCATCCGCAGCATGGACTGCGAGGCCGTGCTGCAGGACGGGCAGCTCTATGTCTCCGGCGAGTGGGCGCTGCGCGAGCTGGCGGGCCGTCAGGTTTCCCGCAGCCGCGACGGGCTCTACGCCACCGACCACGAGACCCGTCTTTCCACCCACATGACCCGGCTGCTGCGCGATCTTCTCACAGAGGAGCCGGTGTAAAGGAGGGATCCGTTCATGCTTCGGCCTGAATCGCCGATCGGCCAGGCGCTCACCTGGGCCTGCAATCTGCTGCTTCTGAGTCTGCTCTATCTGGTCTTTTCTCTTCCCGTCTTTACGGTCGGGGCCGCGGCGATCACGCTCTACGAGGAGGTCTTCGCCGTCAGGGAAGGCCGGGACGGCATCCTGATCAAGGACTATTTCGACGCCTTCCGGCGGAATTTCCGCAAGGGGATGGGGATGCTCGCGGTCTACGCCGCGGCGGTCCTGCTGATCGGCGGCGTCACCGGCGCGCTGATCCTGGTCGGCATGGCGGTACGTCCGGCCGTGCTGATCTCCCTGGCCCTGATCGGCGGTCTCGTCTGCTGGGTACCGATCCTCGCCGGTCGCTACGAGCAGAAGCTCGGGATCACAGTGCGCAATTCCTATCTCATCGGCATCCGCAATCTGCCCCTTACCCTGCTGCTCGCGCTGCTGAACTTCGGTCTGCCGGCTCTGATCTGGCTGATGCCGGAGGATCTGCTGCGCTGGTATCTGTTCCTGCTGCTGTTCTTTCTCCCCGCCGGCTGCGCCTTCCTGTCTGCGGAGCTGGTGCTGCGCGTACTGAAGAAGCAATACCCCGATCAAGCTGACTGAAAGGATGAGGCTCCATGCTGAAAAAGTACATATACCACGACGTGAACTTCCGCGGAACCATCGACCGTGTGACCTACACGACCCACAATCCCGAGGGCGAGCTGCGGCAGAAGTACGCCAATATCTATCTCCCTTACGGCTATGACCCGGCAGGCGAAAAGAAATACGACATCCTCTATCTGATGCACGGCGGCGGCGGGAATCCCGACGCCTGGCTGGACTGCAGCATGGTCAAGAATATGCTGGACTACTGCTTCGCGGAAAAGGAGGCCGAGCCCTTCATCGTCGTCTTCCCGAGCTTCTACAAGGAGCAGATCAGCCGCATCGGCGCGCCGGTGGCGGAGGTCGAACAGCAGAAGGTCCTCGACTTCATCCCCGAGGTCGTCAGCGAGCTGCTGCCCGCGGTGGAAGCGCATGTTCGCGGCTACGCCGAGACTTTGGACCCGGAGGGCTTCCGCGCCAGCCGCGCCCACCGTGCCTTCGGCGGCTTCTCCATGGGCTCCTGCACGACCTGGTATCAGTTCATCGAGAATCTGCCCTGTTTCTCCGTCTTCCTGCCCCTGAGCGGCGACTGCTGGGCCGTAGAGCCGCGCGGCGGCGGCACCAAGCCCGCCGAGACGGCGGAGATCCTGGCCCGGGCGGCCCTGGACGGGCTCAAGGCGGGCTACGATTTCCGCATCTACGCCGCGACCGGCAGCCTCGACCCTGCCTTTGGCAGCATGGAGCCGCAGATCGAGCAGATGAAACGCCACCCGGTCTTCGCCTTCAACGAGGATCCTGCGGCAGGCAACTGCCACTTCGAGGTGGCCGAGGGAGAGCGCCACGCCTACGAATGCGTGTACAACTATCTCTACAGCTACCTCCCCTATCTCTTTCAGTGAGGTGAGACGATGGAACTGAAGCTGCGTGCGGGTACGCCGAACGACGCCAACCGCGATTATGTGCCGCTCGGCATCCCCGGGACCGATATGACGGTCAATGAAAACGGCAACAACTCCCAGGTCTATCCCGAAAAGCTGCGCGAATTTTCCGGCGTGCTGGCCGACGGGGAGACGGACCTGTGGTACGAATACGTCCCCGCGAGCTACGACGGCTCAAAACCCGTGCCGCTGGTGGTCAGCAACCACGGCGGCCTGATGAGCGGCTGGGCTCAGGCGGTCTACAGCTCCTGGACGCTGCTGGCCGAGCGCGAGGGCTTCATCTGCGTGTTCCCCAACGCCCATGCCCTGCAGATGTGGACGCTCCAGGGCATGACCGACAAGGTGCGCGCCAATCCCGAGCTGGTGCTGCCGATCCCCGCCGATCCCGAGGACTGGCACGACAACCACGATGTAAAATTCGTCAAGGCGCTGATCGAGCGCATGCAGGAGAAATACCGGATCGACGCCGGCCGCATCTACATGCACGGCATGAGCATGGGCCATATGATGACCGATCAGTTCGCCCGCTTCTACGGCTATCTGCTGGCCGGGGCCGGCGGCTCCGGCGCAAGCTGCATGCCGGGTCAGCTCCGTACGCCGGACGGCGAGCTCCGCAACTGGGGCGGCCCGGTGCCGATGTGGATCTCTCACCCCGAGCTCAACGGCATGGACGGCCCTCTGGACGAGGAGCAGCGGCTCCAGCAGCTCAGCCGGGACTACTGGTCGCAGATCAACGGCGTTTACGGCGCCCCGCAGATCCGCATCATCGGCGAGAACAACCTCGCCTTCTACAAGGGCGAAAAGGCCGACCTGGTCTGGCTTGACATCAAGAACCGCGATCACGGTCAGACTCTTGACGAGGCCTTCCTGATCTGGAACTACCTGTATTCCGGCTTTCGCCGCCTGCCCGATGGCACGCTGCAGTACGAGGGCAGCCGCCTCGCTGCGGAGGGCGACGCGCAGGCGCTGGCCTGCTCCGCAGGATGCCGGAAGGCCTGGTTCTGCAACGGCACGGTGGAGCTCCCCGCCGTCCCCGTCCTCTGGGACAAGCTGAAATACCACGGCCTCGACGGCGGACAGATGGTGCGCGGGTCCTATCTCTGCGTCCCGCTGCGCTTCCTCGCCGCGGCCTTCGGCGCCTCCTACGAGACGAATCTGGAGGGCAGCGAGGCGACGCTCCGCTTCCCGGACGGCCGCCGGGCGCAGTTTGCCCGCGGTGTGATCGGCTGCCTGGTGGACGAGGAGCTCGTCTCCATGTACTGCGAGACCCTGCAGCGCGAGGGCGAGCTGCTGGTCAGCGTCGAGTGGTTCTGCCGCGCGCTGCTGAATCTGCACGTCTCCGTCTGCAACGGCACGGTCTACGCCACCGACCACTTTGCCGAGCTGTCTTACTTCATGGCGGAACTGATCAAAGACCTGATCCGATGAGCCATCAAACACGGCGGACGAATCGGCCGCCGTGCGATATACAGGAGGAAACGAAATGAGCGAAAAACAGTTTGACGTCGTCGCGCTGGGCGAGCTGCTGATCGATTTCACGGAAAACGGGACCAGCGAACAGGGCAATCCGCTGCTGGAGGCCAATCCCGGCGGCGCGCCCTGCAATGTGCTGGCCATGCTGACCCGACTTGGAAAACGGACGGCCTTCATCGGCAAGGTCGGCCGGGACATGTTCGGCGACCAGCTCCGGCAGGCCGCCGCGGAGGTCGGGATCTGCATGGACTATCTGCTGGAAGACCGCGAGGTCCACACGACGCTCGCCTTTGTCAAGACCTTCCCCAACGGAGACCGCGACTTTTCCTTTTATCGGGAGCCGGGCGCCGACATGATGCTGCGCGCGGACGAGCTGCCGAAGGAAGCGCTGCTCCACACGAAGATCTTTCACTTCGGCACCCTTTCGATGACGCATCCGGAGGTCCGCTTTGCCACGCGCAAGGCCGTCACTCTGGCGAAGGAGGCCGGCGCGCTGATCTCCTTTGATCCCAATCTGCGCCCGCCGCTCTGGTTCAGCCTCGACGAAGCCAAGGAGCAGATCGCCTGGGGCCTGAGCCGCTGTGACATCCTCAAGATCGCCGACAATGAGCTGCTGTTCATGACCGGCGAGGCCGATTTTGACCGCGGCGCCGCGATCCTGCGCAGGGACTATCCCAACATCCGCCTCCTGAACGTTACGGCGGGCTCGGAGGGCAGCATCTGCTATTACGGGAACAAGCGCGTGTCTGTTCCGGCCTTCCGCCTGGGCGGAACGATCGAGACCACCGGCGCGGGCGACACCTTCTGCGCCGGCGTGCTGAACTACGTTCTGGAAAACGGCGTCGCCAGGCTGAGCGAGAAGCAGCTCGCAGACATGCTCCGCTTCGCCAACGCGGCGGCCTACCTCGTCACGACGAAAAAAGGCGCGCTCCGCGTCATGCCGGAGCGCGGGGATGTGGAACGGATCCTCGCCTCTCATTGACGAAAAGCCGAAGCAGAGCCGTCCGACACAAAGAAAAAGCACACCCCACCGAGAGCGGTCCGCTCCTCGGTGGGGTGTGCTTTTTGCTTTGTTCAGCTTTTCTTTGCTGCATTCGATAGCTGCGCGGCTTTCATCGCGGCACACTTGCTGCAGCCGCCGCAGGCGCCGCAGCTTGCGCAGTTGCCGCCGCAGGAGGGTTTCCCCGCCTTTTTATCGCGGATCATGCTGCGAATCAGAAAACCGACGGCCAGCACGAGCACGGCGACCAGCACGATATTGATGAGATTGGCGGATAACCACGCCAGCATAGGATCACTTCCTTTAACGAGGGCGGGGCTGTGAGGCCGGAGGTATGAAGCCTCACAGCGCCGCCAAATGGAGAGAGAGAAGAGAGACTGTTACTTTACCGTCAGCTTCTGCGCTTCCTTGTAGGGCTTGAAGAGCTGCCAGAGCAGAACGGCGAGCATCACCAGCGCCAGGATCAGACCGACGACGTTCATACCGCCCGCGAAGAGACGGCCCAGCTGCCAGACGATAAAGGCCATGACCCAGGCAAAGCAGCACTGGTAACCGATGGCGAACAGAGTCCACCTGGCGCTGTTCATCTCGCGCTTGATGGCGCCCATGGCCGCAAAGCACGGCGCGCACAGGAGGTTGAAAATCATGAAGGCGAAAGCGGCCAGCTTGCCGTGCCCGCCGGAGAAGGCGTTGAAGTCCTCGGCTACGCGATCCCAGATCTGATCGCCGTTCTCCTCCAGCTCTTCCTCGCCGTCTGCGTCGTCATAGGCGTACATGATGCCGAAGTTCGCGACGACCTCTTCTTTGGCGACAAGACCGGTGACAGTCGCGGCGGTGGGCTTCCAGTCGCCGAAGCCCAGGGGTTTGAACACGATGGAGACGGGCTGCGCCACACGGGCCAGGATCGAGTCGTCCATCGGCTCGACCTCGTCCTCGGGGATACCCATGCGGTCGGCCACGACAGCAATATATTCATCCGTCACAACCGTGTCGTCTTCGTAGAGATCATCGACCATACCAAACTTGCCGTTGACGGAGCCGAAGCTGGTCAGGAACCAGATGATGATGGAGGAGATCACGATGACCGTGCCGGCGCGCTTGATGAAGGACCAGCCGCGCTCCCAGGTGCCGCGCAGGACGTTGCCCCAGGCGGGCAGATGGTAGGCGGGCAGTTCCATGACGAAGGGAGCAGGATCTCCGGCAAATCTCTTTGTCTTTTTCAACATGACGCCGGAGATGATGATCGCGGCCACGCCGATGAAGTAGGCAGAGGTGGCGACCCAGGTGGAGCCGCCGAAGAGAGCGCCGGCGATCAGACCGATGATGGGCATTTTCGCGCCGCAGGGCATGAAGGTAGTCGTGGTGATCGTCATACGGCGGTCGCGCTCGTTTTCAATGGTACGTGAGGCCATGACGCCGGGAATGCCGCAGCCTGTGGCCACGAGCATCGGGATGAAGCTCTTGCCGCTCAGGCCGAAACGGCGGAAGATACGGTCCATGATGAAGGCGATACGGGCCATGTAGCCGCAGTCTTCGAGCAGGCAGAGCATCATGAACAGGACCAGCATCTGGGGCACGAAGCCGAGCACCGCGCCGACGCCCGCGAGGATACCGTCGGAGATGAGGCCGATCAGCCAGGGCGCGACGCCCCAGCCTTCGAGGATCGCACGGGAGCCGTCGGTCAGCCAGGCGCCGCCCAGCACGTCGTTCGTCCAGTCGGTGAGGAAGGTGCCAATGGAAACGCCGCCGTCCGCAATGGAAGTGCCCATCGACAGCGCATAGACGAGGAACATGACGACCACGAAAATCGGCAGAGCCAGGATGCGGTTGGTGACGATCCTGTCGATCTTGTCGGAGGCCGAGAGCTGGCCCTTCCCTTTTTTCTTATAGATACCCTTGAGCATCTGGCCGATATAGATGTAGCGCTCGTTGGTGATGATGCTCTCGGCGTCGTCGTCCAGCTCCTTCTCGGCCGCCTGGATGTCATTCTCGATGTGCGCGCGCACATCGGCCGGGATGCTGAGCTGTTCGAGCACCTTCTCGTCGCGCTCGAAGAGCTTGATGGCGTACCAGCGCTGCCGTTCCTCGGGCAGATTATGTACGGTGACCTCCTCGATGTGGGCCAGCGCGTGCTCCACCGGGCCGGAGAAGCTGTGCTGCGGGATCGTTTTTCCGTGCTTCGCGGCCTCGATCGCGGCCCTGGCCGCGTCGGCCACACCGTCGCCCTTCAGGGCGGAGATCTCCACGATCGGGCAGCCGAGCTGACGGCTCAGTTCCTTGACGTTGATGCTGTCGCCGGCCTTCTTCACCAAGTCCATCATGTTCAGCGCGATCACGACGGGGATGCCGAGCTCGGTAAGCTGAGTGGTCAGATAGAGGTTGCGCTCGAGGTTCGTGGCGTCCACGATGTTCAGGATAGCGTCCGGCTTCTCCTCAATCAGGTAATTCCGGGCCACGACTTCTTCCAAAGTATAGGGGGACAGCGAGTAGATGCCGGGCAGGTCGGTCAGGATGACCTCCTTGTCGACGATCAGCTTGCCTTCCTTCTTCTCCACGGTGACGCCGGGCCAGTTGCCGACGAACTGGTTGGAGCCGGTCAGCTTGTTGAACAGGGTCGTTTTGCCGCTGTTCGGGTTGCCCGCAAGCGCAATGCGCAGTTGTTTGTCCATTTTCCTGCCTCCTTACTCGACTTCAATCATCTCGGCGTCCGCCTTGCGGATCGAGAGCTCGTAGTTTCTCACGTTGACCTCGACGGGGTCGCCCAGCGGGGCGAGCTTGCGGACATAGACCTCCACGCCCTTGGTGATGCCCATGTCCATGATGCGGCGCTTGACCGCGCCCTCGCCGTGGAGCTTCACGACCTTGACGGTCTCGCCGACCTTTGCGTCTCTGAGTGTTTTCATCC
>CAMZIX010000005.1 GCA_947307375.1 uncultured Clostridia bacterium
ACGAGATGCAGGATTTCATTCTGCAGCTCATGGAGCAGGACGCCGTGATCCTGGTACGCGGGAATCATGAGGATCTGTTCCGGGAGATGGTCACCGTCGACGAAGGCCTGCCGGTCCGGCATCATGTCAGCAACGGCACCTATGGGACGGCCCTGCAGCTGACGGGCTATGATCCCGCCACGGCCCGGCGCAGACACCGCGACTTTGCCAAAGCGGCGCAGAGAACGCCGTTGTTTCAGAAGATCATTCCGGCGACCATCGACTACTATGAGACCGAGCACTATATCTTCGTGCACGGCTGGATCCCCGGCCCACGGGAACGCGACGACTATTTCGACGGCCGCGATTGGCGCGAGACCGGGCCGGAGGGCTGGTGGAAAGCGCGCTGGATCAACGGCATGGACGCGGCGCAGGACAGCTCCGAGGAAAAGACGATCCTTTGCGGCCACTGGCACTGCTCCTATGGCCATGCTGTGTATGAGCGCAAGGGTTCGGAGTTCGGACCCGACGCGGACTTCAGCCCCTACTACGGACCCGGCGTCATCGCGCTGGACGCCTGCACCGCATTCAGCGGGAAAGTCAACGTGATCGTTCTCGAGGATTAAAATATCAGGAAAAAACAACGCCCTTGAACTCATGACCTGATGAGCTCAAGGGCGTTGTTTGCACGCCTGGACGGTATTATTCTGCTGAATCAGCAGGAGCGGGCCCGTCTTCCCTGTAGAAGATATGATGGAAGTACGTTCCGTCTTCCTCCAGGTAGATCTCGTCAACCATGTCGTGATATTCGACAACGTCGATCAGTTTCCTTGGCATAAGTTCATCTCCTTTCATCCGACCGCGCCGAGCAGCTTCCGGCTGACGCGGCTTGTGACCTCGATGTAGTAGGCCAGCTCTGCGTCGTTCAGTTCTTCCTTACCCAGCGCGTCAATCTTCTCCGCAAACTCGGCATAGCGCGTCATCATATCCGCATAGTCGCCCATCATGGCGGCCATATCGCCCGCGTCTGCTGCCTTGAAGCGCTGCATGAAGGCGATGTACTCGTCCATGCAGGCCTCATAGGAATCCAGCGCCTCCTTGACCTCGGGACGGATGAGAGCCTCCGCGAGGGACGGCATTTCCGTTTCCTCCGGCGTCTCGGTCGGGAGCGGCGTCGCTTTCGGCGCAGGGCTCGTCACCGCGGCAGGTTCCGCTCTTTCCGGCGGAGGACTTGTCGGCTTCAGCGCGCCGCAGCCCGCCGCGCTGAATACGATCGCCGCAGCTATGACCGCGCAGCAGCTCAAGGTCAGAGCCCTTTTCACTTTCCGCTTGCTTTTTTCGCGATAAGTCATCGTTACAGACCTCCTATGTATCCATCTGGATATCCCCCGCCAGTCGCCCATCTGGAAGCTGCTTGGCGTTATCACGCTGGAATATGCGAACAGGACAGAGGACACGCAGAAAATCCTCAAGCCGATGGTCATGTCGCTGACCATGTACCTGGCCTCGCTGTACACGCGCCAAAGACAGGCCGGCGGAGGATCACGAATCCGTCAAATCACGGCTTACATCGAGACCAACTGCGATACGGTATCTCTGAGATCCGCGGCGGCGCATTTCGGCTATCACCCGGTCTATTTGTCCCGGCTGCTTCCGGAGAAAACAGAAAAAACCTTTTCCGAGCTGCTGCTTTCCGCCAGAATGCAGCGGGCGCGGTTGCTGCTGGATCGCACAGATCTGTCCATAGAGAAAATTGCCGCCATGCTGGGATACAGCAACAGCAGCAATTTCTATAAGGCGTTCAAAGGATATCACGGCGTCTCCCCTCGGGGACACCGATGATCATTATAGGAGGAACCCGTGCGCCAGCCGCCAAAAATATGGATTTTGCAACGTTTTGAAATGTGGGCCCTCAGGTCCGTTATTCACCTCGGGACCATGTCGAGAGGATGTAACAGATTTCACGTTACATCCTCTTTGCTTTTTGCGGGCTTGAGATGCTATGCTGTTTATGGTATCATACAAGAAAAGCAAGAGATCAGGCCTTTTCATGGATAGGCAAAACTACTTCCGCTTTTGAGTCAGTTTTTTGCGAAGGCTCGATAAGCCATTGGTTGTGACACATCATACAGGAAAGGACGGAATGCAGTGAATCCATTTATCTTTGAAGACAAAAGACCCGTTGTGGAGACGCGAAAAGGAAAACTGCGCGGCGTTACCTACGGTGACGTCAACATTTTCATGGGGATCGAATACGCGCATGCCCGGCGCTTCCACATGCCGGAGGAGGTCGAGCCGTGGGAGGGGATCAAAAACGCCTATCAGCACGGACCGGTCGCCATGCAGGTGAACGAAGTTCGCCCGTTCTTTTACTACCGGGGCCTGCATATGCTGGAGACCCAGAGCGAGGACTGCCAGAACCTGAATATCTGGGCGCCCAAAACGGAAAACGGGGAGAAAAAGCCCGTTTTTGTGTGGATCCACGGCGGCGGCTTCTTCGGCGGAAACGCCTTCGAAGAGATCTCGTTTGACGGCTTCCGCTTGGCGCATGACGGAGACGTCGTCTTTGTCTCCATCAACCACCGGCTGAATGTCGTCGGCTATCTGAATCTTGAAGATTATGGGGAAGAGTTTGCCAATTCCGCCAACGTCGGCCTGTTCGACCTGGTGGTGGCCATGAAGTGGATCCATGACAACATCGAGGCCTTCGGCGGCGATCCCGGGAACGTCACCATCTGCGGACATTCCGGCGGCGGCGGAAAGGTGCAGTGCCTGCTGCAGCTGGAAGAGGTGGCGCACACCTTCCAGCGCGCCATCTGCCTGAGCGGCGCGCGCGCCAACACCGGCTCTCCCTGCGACACGCGCGAAAACAGCCGGAAGACCGCAAAGGCCATGATGGACGAGCTGGGCATCACGAAGCAGAACATCGAGAAGGTCTATGAGCTCCCGTACCGCGCCATCGCAGACGCCTGCATCAAGGTCGCCAATCCGTACATCTTCTCCCCGGTCCCGAACGACTATTTCCCGGGCTTCCCGGCGCTGACGAAGCTGATGCCGTTTTCGAAGGACAAGCCGGTGCTGTACAGTTCGACACTCGGCGAGTTCCCCATCTGCCCGCTGACGGCGGAGGAGAAGGAGGCCATGAGCGAGGCGGACAAGATCGCCTGGCTCAGAGAGCGCCTCGGGGACCGCACGGATCGGCTGATCGAGCTGTTCCGCAAGGCCTATCCGGATCATGACCCGTTCGACCTGGCCTATCTGGATTCCCGCTGCCGGATCGCCGCCGTTCGCTCGGCGCAGGCGCATCTGGAAGCCGGCTGCGAGAACGTGTATCTGTGCCTGGCCTCCTATACGGTTCCGGAAAACGGCAGGATCCCCATCTGGCACGGCGGCGAGGTCGCGTATATCTTCAAGAACGAGGACAAGGTCCTGGTGCTCAACGACGCCGAGAACGGGCAGAAATATGCCAGGACCCTCAGCGGCATGGTCCTGAACTTCGTGAAGAACGGCGACCCCAACTGCGAGTACCTGCCGAAATGGGAGAAGGTCCGCAAGGGCGAGACCTGGACCATGCTCATCGACCGGGAGTGCCGCTGCGTGTGCAACCACGACGAGGAGCTGATGGAGCTGTACCATCCGGTCGCGCCGCAGTTTTCCCTCTGACAGGGAATCAACCCGTGCTCTGATACCCGGCGGGCGGACGCTTTGCAGGAAAGCGTCCGCCCGCTTTCTCAGTGCCCGCAGGCGTCAAGCTTGCGGGCTTTTGGCTTGTTATGGCCGCAGAAGAATGATATAATGACCGCATAGATACCAAAAGAAAAGAGGTTGCTGCGATGGACGGCTGGTACACCTCCAAAAAGGAGCGGACCTATTACGGCCTCTATTTTCTGGGCCAGAACGCGGTCTACACCTTCACCTACATGTTTCTTGCGACCTATCTGCTGCTGTGCGGCCTGGATGCTGTCTCCACGGCGGGCGTGCTGCTGCTGGTCAAGGTCTGGGACGCGGTCAACGACTGCCTCTTCGGCGGCCTGATCGACAAGTTCCGTTTCAAAAAGGGCCGCTTCCTGCCCTGGCTGAAGATCTCGCTCCCGCTGATCGCGCTGACGACCGTGCTGCTGTTCCGCATCCCGCAGAGCCTCGGGATCAATCAGAAGCTCGTGTTTTTCGCCGTCGCCTATGTGCTGTGGGACACGGCCTATACCATCTGCGACGTGCCGATCTTCGGTCTGGTCACGACGATGACGGATCTCCAGGACGAACGCACCTCGCTGATGACCACGGGGCGCATCTATGCCAACATCGGCGTGCTGATCGCGCTGATGGTCGGCTACGTCCTGCCCAGCGAAGCGGTGGGCATATCCTTCTCCAACGCCGCGATCATCATTTGCGTCGTCGCGCTCGCGACGATGTTCTGGCTCTGCTTCCGTGCGAAGGAGCATGTGCAGACCGAGGAGCGCAGCGAAGAATACACGCTGCGGAGCATGTTCACCTATCTCTTCCACAACAAATATCTGTTTATCTATTACGGCGGCCAGCTGCTCTTCCAGGGCCTCAACACGGCGACCACCGTGCTGCAGTTCACCTGCTTCTACCTGTTCAAAAACTCGCTGATCGCCACGATCCTGGCGGCGCTGTCCTTCGTGCCTGCGGTGATCGTCGCCTTCTTCATGCCGAAGGTCCTGAAAAAATGGGACAAATTCCGCGTCTTTTACCTCAGCGCCGCCGTATACGCCGCGCTGTCCGTCGTGATCTGGCTGGTCGGGCCGCGGCTCGTACCGCAGCTCGTGCTGATGACGCTGCGCGGCTTCGTCTTCGGCGCGCTGACGGTGCTGGAATTCATGTTTACCCCCGACTGCGCCGAGTACGGCCAGTACACCACCGGCATCGAAGCCAAGGGCATCACCTTTGCCATCCAGACCTTCACGATGAAGCTGGTGAGCGCGCTGGCCTCCGTCATCGCGATCGCGATCCTCGGCCTCTTCGGCTGGAACAGCGTCGCGGCCGAGAGCTTTGCGGAGCTCGCAGCCCTCAATGTGGCGCAGACCGACACGGCGCTCAAGGCGCTGTGGGCGGTGTTCGCGCTGATCCCCGCGCTCGGCGCGGTGCTGGCGGTGCTCGTCTGGCGGAGCTATGACCTCAGGACGGGCGACGTGGAGCTGATGGCGAAATGCAACAACGGCGAGATCGACCGCGAGAGCTGCGAGGCCGGCCTTTCGCATCCCTATCCGCGGACGGCGAAATGAGCGCGCGGCGGGAGCGTCCCGGAGAAGAACGAGCTCTTTTCATTACAAACGTCTGAAAAATGCACTGCAATTCCGTAATACTCAAAAAGGAGGCGAGGGAATGAACATTCTTTCACAGCTCAACAGCCCTGTGATCTATCTGATCTGCGCGGTCATCGTCCTGTTCGTCGCGCTCGTGTGCGTGGTTTTTGCCGTACGGGCCTATCGCGCGGGAAAGGCCATCGGCATGGACGTGACGAAGATGAGACGGACCATCGTCGCCAGCGCGACCTTTGCCGTGCTGCCGAGCGTCGGCATCCTGCTCGGCGTCATCGCGCTCTCCGGCAGCCTGGGAACGCCCTGGCCCTGGCTCCGCCTGTCGGTGATCGGCGCGCTGCACTATGAGACGCAGGTGGCCGAGGCCGCGGCCGAGGCGGTCGGGCTCGGAGGCCTGTCCGCCTCCCAGATGACGGCGAAGGCCTTTACGACCATCGCGCTGCTGATGAGCGTGTGCATCATGTGGGGCATGGTGTTTTCTCTCTTTACCTGCAAGCGCTACACGGCCCGTCTGAGCAATCCGGCGCCGAAAAAGAAAAAGGAAGGAAAGGGCCCTGCCCTCGCCGGTTTCGGCGATCTGGCCATGACCGCGATGTTCATCGGCCTCGTGTCCGCCTATCTCGGCAGCTACGTCGGCACGCTCGTCTCGGGCGGCGGCTTCCTGCCGCTCGCTGTGGCTCTGGTCGGCGCGGCGGCGATGGGCCTGTTCATCTGGCTGCGCGAAAAGAAGAACGCCGCCTGGATCGACAGCTTTTCCGTTGCGGGGAGCATGCTTATCGCCATGACGGCGGCGATCTTCCTCGGGAAGCTCGGTTAAGGAGGGAGAGAAATGAACGAAGAAAAAAGACGGGAAGAATACGAAAAGTACCTCCGCGCCACCCACCGCGTCGGCCGGATCTCGATCGTCCTCACCCTGGCGATGCTGCTCGGCGCGCCCTTCGTCATGGGCGCATACCTCGACGCCATGCCGGATCTCGGCGCCTTTGCGCGCGGCTTCATGAGCATCGGCATCGTCTATTTCATCAGCTGTGTGGCCGAATATCTGATCTACGTGCCGATGCTCGGCGCGGGCGGCAGCTATCTGGCCTTCATCACGGGCAACCTGATCAACATGAAGATCCCCTGCGCCGTTACCGCGCGCGACATCGTCGGCGCGAAGTCCGGCACGGCGGAAAACGAGATCATCGCCACGCTGTCCATCGCGACCTCCTCGCTGGTGACCATCGTGGTGCTGGCGCTCGGCGTCGTCCTGCTTATCCCGCTGCAGCCGCTGCTGCAGTCGCCCGCGCTCCAGCCCGCCTTTGACAACGTGGTCCCCGCGCTCTTCGGCGCGATGGCCTGCAAATACTACCGCGGCAACCTGAGGATCGCCGCCGTTCCGCTACTGGTCATGTCGCTGCTGTTTATCCTGGTCCCCTCGCTGACCGGCTCCACCAGCTTCATGATCATCCCGAGCGGCGCGATCGCGATCGGCCTTGCCTATCTCTTCTTCCGCCGTGACGCCCGCCTGTCCGCATTGGAGGAGAGACTATGAAAACGCTGCTGTGGGTCGTTCTGGCCCTGCTGGCGCTCCTCGCGCTGCTCCTGCTCGCCGCCGTGGTCCGGACGCTGCTGACCGGCGCGAAGCGTTCCGACTGGACGGCAAAGCGGGACCCGGAGCGGGAGGCGCTCTATGCGCAGAAGCTCTCCCGCATGGTGCGGAAGGAGACGGTCTCGCGCCGCGGGGAGGATCAGCGGGACAAGTTCCTTGCCTTTCACAAGGAACTGGAAGCGCTCTTTCCCCTTGTGCACAAGGAACTGGAAAAGACGGAGATCGACGGCAATCTGCTTTTCTTCTGGAAGGGCAAAAGCAGCGAGCGCCCGCTCGTTCTGATGAGCCATCAGGACGTCGTCCCCGCCGAGGGAGACTGGCTGCATGAGCCCTTCTCCGGCGACATCGTCGACGGGAAGGTCTGGGGCCGCGGCAGCGCGGACACCAAATGCTCGGTGATGGCCTTTTTCCAGGCGGTCGAAGAGCTGCTGGCCGGGGGCTTCGTGCCCGAGCAGGACGTATATCTCAGCTCGTCCTGCACCGAGGAGATCGGCGGAGACGGCTGTCCCAAGCTTGTCGCCGAGCTGAAGCGCCGCGGCGTGAAGCCCTATCTCGTCTGCGACGAGGGCGGCGCGATCGTGCAGGAGCCGATCGGCGGCGTAAAGGGCTGCTTCGCGATGATCGGCGTGCTGGAAAAGGGGCAGGGCAACCTGCTCGTCTCGGCCCGCTCCGCGGGAGGACACTCCAGTTTCCCGCCGAAGAATTCCCCAATCGCGCGGCTTGCGGCCTTTGTCTGTGAGATGGAAAAGCACAGCCCCATGCGCGCCGCCTTCGAGCCGGAGGTCGCCGCCATGTTCCGGACCCTCGCGCCCTACGGCCCCTTCGCCTACCGGCTGCTGTTCGGCAACCTGTGGCTGTTCAAGCCTCTGCTGAAAACGCTGATGCCCGCGATCTCTCCGCAGGCGGCCGCTCTGCTGAAGACCACGGCGGCCTTCACGATGCAGTCCGGCGCCGACGCGATGAACGTCATGCCCCAGGAGGCGACGCTCACGATCAACATGCGCTATATCCCCCATCAGGGGATGGCGGAGAGCAACGAGGCGGTCCGCCGGATCGCCGAAAAGCACGATCTGGAGCTCAAGGTCATCAACGCCTACGATGCGCTGCCGCCCGTAGCGATCGACAGCGACGCCTATCGGCTCGTCACGGCGGCGGTCGGCGAGGTGTTCCCGGGCCTGCCCGCCTGCCCCTATGTGATGACGGGCGGTACGGACGCGCGCTTTTATCAGGAGATCTGCGACGCCTGCATCCGCTTCTCGCCGGTCGTCTACGGGCCGGAGCAGATGAAGGGCATGCACGGGCTCAATGAAAATATCGACGCCTTCAGCCTGCCCGGCGCCGTCGATTTCTACCAGACCGTGATCCGCCGCAACCGATAAGCCATGCCCGGGTGAAAGGAGAATATCATATGAAAATCGTCGTCCTGGACGGCTATACCGAAAACCCCGGCGATTTGAGCTGGGCGCCGCTGGAGCAATACGGAGAGCTGACCGTCTATGACCGCACGCCCTGCGAGGATGAGACTGTCATCAAGCGCATCGGCGACGCGGAGGTCGTCTTCACCAACAAGTGCCCGATCGGACGGGCGGTCCTCGACGCCTGCCCGAAGGTGAGATTCATTTCCGTCCTCGCGACCGGCTACAACGTGGTGGACGTGCAGGCTGCCGCGGAGAAGGGGATCCCCGTCTCCAATGTTCCGACCTATGGCACCGCGGCCGTGGGCCAGTTCGCCATTGCGCTGCTGCTCGAAATCTGCCAGCATGTGGCGCACCACGCGGAGGCCGTGCACGCCGGACGCTGGGAGACGAGCCCCGACTGGTGCTTCTGGGATTACCCGCTGATCGAGCTGGACGGCAAGACGATGGGCATCATCGGCTTCGGCAGGATCGGCCAGACCACCGGCCGCATCGCGAAGGCCATGGGCATGCGCATCCTCGCGACCGGCAGCCGCGAGACGGAGGCCGGGCGAGCGATCGCCGACTACGTGGATCTTGACACGCTGCTGCGCGAATCGGACGTCATTGCCCTGCACTGCCCGCTGTTCCCGAGCACCCGGGGCATCATCAACCGCGAGACCATCGCGAAGATGAAGGACGGCGTGATCCTTATCAACAACAGCCGCGGTCCGCTGATCGTGGAGCAGGACCTGGCCGATGCCCTCAACAGCGGCAAGGTCGCCGCCGCGGGGCTGGACGTGGTCTCCACCGAGCCCATCCGGGGAGACAATCCGCTGCTGACAGCCAAAAACTGCCTGATCACCCCGCATATCAGCTGGGCGCCGAAGGAGGCGCGCGAGCGGATCATGCGGATCTCCGCAGACAATCTGGAGGCCTATCTCCGGGGGGCTCCGGTCAACGTGGTCAACGGCCTGTAACAATCCGGGAAAGGAGTGCTCCTCATGAAAGTCGTTATTGCCTCCGATTCCCTGAAGGGCAGTCTCAGCTCCCTGCAGGCGGGCGAAGCGATCCGCACGGGCATCCTGCGCGTTTTCCCGGGCGCGGAGGTCGTGGTGCGGCCGCTGGCGGACGGGGGAGAGGGCACGGTGGAGGCGCTGACTCTCGGCATGGGCGGCGCGCTACAGACCGTGCGCGTGACCGGGCCGCTGGGAGAAAAGCTTGACGCGCCGTACGGCATCCTCGCGGACGGGACGACCGCCATCCTGGAAATGTCTGCCGCGGCCGGCCTCACGCTGGTCCCGGAAGCGCTGCGGAACCCGCTTCACACCACGACCTTCGGCGTCGGGGAGATGATTTGCGACGCAATCCGCAAGGGCTGCCGGCGCTTTATCGTCGGCATCGGCGGCAGCGCCACCAATGATGGCGGCCTCGGCATGCTGCAGGCCCTGGGCTACGGGATGCTGGACGCGTCGGGACGTCAGGTCGCCTTCGGCGCGCAGGGGCTGAGCGGCTTGACGCGTATCTGTGCGGACAAGCTGCCGCCCGAGCTGAAGGACTGCCGCTTCCGCGTCGCCTGCGACGTGAACAACCCGCTCTGCGGGGAAAACGGCGCAAGCGCCGTTTACGGTCCGCAGAAGGGCGCGACGCCCGCTATGGTCCGGCAGATGGACAAATGGCTGATGCACTACGCGGCGCTCGCGCGGGACTTCAACCCCCGGGCCGACCGTGAAATGCCTGGCACGGGCGCGGCCGGAGGTCTCGGCTTCGCCTTTTTGAGCTTTACCGACGCCGTGCTGGAGCCCGGCGTCCGGATCGTACTGGAGGAGACCGGGCTGGAGGAGCAGATCCGGGACGCAGACCTCGTCGTGACAGGCGAGGGGCGTCTGGACGGCCAGACCGTGATGGGCAAGGCGCCGATCGGAGTCGCGGAGATCGCCGGGAGGCACGGGAAGCCTGTGATCGCCTTCGCCGGCTGCGTGACGCCGGAGGCCGCGGTCTGCAACGAGCACGGGATCGACGCATTCTTCCCCATCCTGCGTGAGATCGTCAGCCTTCAGGAGGCGATGGAACCCGCCCGGGCGCGGAAAAACCTGGCCGACGCGGCGGAACAGGCCTTCCGGCTGCTGAATGCAATACGAATCTAGTTCCGCGCGGAAAACAACTTTGACCTGCATAGGAAACGGATATGTTTTTCATATCCCCGCCATATGAAGGGCTCTTCGCGTTCTTGACAGCGTGGGGCGCGGCGTGATACACTTTCTCCGTCTTGGATCATACGTTTTTTAAATGTTCTCCGGAGCCAGGGGCCTAGTGCCCCCTTAAGGCATCGGAGAACATTTTTGCTATACGGAGGGAACGGTTATGGCGAAATATATTTTTGTGACCGGCGGCGTTGTGTCCGGCCTGGGCAAGGGGATCACGGCGGCCTCGCTGGGACGGCTGCTCAAATGCCGCGGCCTCAAGGTCGCGGCGCAGAAGCTCGATCCCTATATCAACGTCGACCCCGGAACGATGAGCCCCTATCAGCACGGCGAGGTCTTTGTGACCGAGGACGGCAGCGAGACCGACCTCGACCTCGGGCACTATGAGCGCTTCATCGACGAGGATCTGAACAAGTATTCCAACCTCACGACCGGCAAGGTCTACTGGAACGTGCTGAACAAGGAGCGGCGCGGCGAGTACCTCGGCCAGACCGTGCAGGTCATCCCGCACATCACTCAGGAGATCAAGGATTTCATCTACTCGCTGGAGAAAAAGACCGGCGCGGACGTGATCATCACCGAGATCGGCGGCACGACCGGCGACATCGAAAGCCAGCCCTTCCTCGAGGCGGCGCGGCAGGTCGGTCTGGAGCAGGGCAAGGAGAACACGCTCTTCATCCATGTGACGCTGGTGCCCTTCCTGCGCGGCAGCGACGAGCACAAGACCAAGCCCACGCAGCACTCGGTCAAGGAGCTGCAGGGCATGGGCATCGCCCCGGACATCATCGTGCTGCGCTGCGACGAGCCGCTCGAGCCGGAGATCTTCCGCAAGATCGCGATGTTCTGTAACGTCAAGCCCGACTGCGTGATCGAAAACCGTACGCTGCCCATCCTCTACGAGGCGCCGCTGATGCTAGAGCAGAACGACTTTTCGCTGATCGTCTGCCGGGAGCTGGGGCTCTGGACGCGTGCGCCGGAGCTGGACGAGTGGCGGGCGATGGTCGAACGGATCAAGAGGCTCGACCGGAAGGTCACGATCGGCCTGGTGGGCAAGTACGTGCAGCTGCACGACGCCTATCTCTCGGTGGCCGAAGCCCTGCACCATGCCGGATACGCGCTGGGCGCGCAGGTCGAGATCCGCTGGATCGACAGCGAGACGGTCACGGAGGACACGGCGGACGCGATCCTCGGCGGCTGCGACGGGCTGATCGTCCCCGGAGGCTTCGGAGGCCGCGGGATCGAGGGGATGATCGCCGCCGCGCGATACGCCCGCGAGAAGGACGTCCCCTATCTCGGCATCTGCCTCGGCATGCAGGTGGCCGTGATCGAATTTGCCCGGCAGGTCTGCGGCCTCGCAGACGCGAACTCCGGCGAATTTGATCCAAAATCCTCCCATAAGGTCATTGACTTTTTGCCCGATCAAAGCGATACTGTTTCCAAGGGAGGCACGCTGCGCCTCGGCGCCTGGCCCTGCCGGATCGAGGCGGGCAGCCGCATGGCGGCCTGCTACGGAGAAGTGGACATCTCCGAGCGGCACCGGCACCGTTATGAGTTCAACAACGACTACCGCGAGCTTCTGTCGGAAGCCGGGCTGCGTCTCTGCGGCCGGTCTCCGGACGGGCACATCGTCGAGGCGGTCGAGCTGAGCGATCGGCGCTTTTTCATCGGCGTGCAGTTCCACCCTGAATTCAAGAGCCGCCCCAACCGCCCGCACCCGCTGTTCGTCGGGCTGGTGGAGGCGGCTGTGAAAGGAACAGAATAAAGCATGCAAAAGCTATTGATCCTCGATTTCGGCGGGCAATACAATCAACTGATCGCCCGACGCGTGCGCGAGCAGAAGGTCTACTGCGAGGTGCATCCCCACGATATGCCCCTCGAGGAGATCCGGCGCTTCGATCCCATCGGTCTCATCTTCACCGGCGGGCCGGGCAGCGTATATCTGCCGGGCGCGCCGAAGGTCGATCCCGGCGTGTTCGAGCTCGGGCTTCCGATCCTCGGCATCTGCTACGGCTGCCAGCTGATGGCGCAGATGCTCGGCGGGCGCGTCACGGCAGCGCAGGACGATTCCGCGCGTGAGTACGGCAAGACGCCGACCTTCTTTGACGCGTCCTGCGCGCTTTTCGGCGGGATCGGGGAAGTCAGCGTGACCTGGATGAGTCACGGAGACTATATGGCGGAGATCCCGGCGGGCTTCGCCCTCGCCGCGCACAGCGCGGCCTGCCCGACGGCGGCAATCTGCGACGAAGCGCGGGGCTTTTACGGCGTGCAGTTCCACCCGGAGGTGGAGCACACGGAACGAGGCCGCGACATGCTGCACAATTTCCTCTATACGGTCTGCGGCGCCGTCGGCGACTGGACGATGGCGGATTACAAGGAGCAGGCGATCGAAGCGATCCGCGCAAAGGTCGGCGGCGGGAAAGCCCTTCTGGCGCTCTCGGGCGGCGTTGATTCCTCGGTGGCCGCCGCACTGCTTTCCGAGGCGATCGGCTCCCAGCTCACCTGTGTCTTCGTCGACCACGGCCTGATGCGCAAGAACGAGGGCGACGAGGTCGAGGCCGCGTTTTCCAAGCGGGAGCTGAACTTTATCCGCATCAACGCGGAGGAGCGTTTCCTGGCTCGTCTCGCCGGCGTGGAAGAGCCGGAGAGGAAACGGAAGATCATCGGCGAGGAGTTCATCCGCGTGTTTGAGGAGACCGCGAAAACGATCGGCGCGGTGGATTACCTCGTGCAGGGCACGATCTACCCGGACGTGATCGAGTCCGGCAAGGGAGAGGCCGCCGTGATCAAAAGTCACCACAACGTCGGCGGTCTGCCGGACTATGTGGACTTCAAGGAGATCCTCGAGCCGCTGCGGCTCCTTTTCAAGGATGAGGTGCGCCAGCTCGGCCGCGAGCTCGGTCTGCCCGAAGCCTTGGTTTCCCGCCAGCCCTTCCCGGGCCCCGGGCTTGCGATCCGCGTGATCGGCGCGCTGACAAAGGAGAAGCTCGATCTGCTGCGCGAGGCGGACGCGATCTTCCGCGAGGAGATGGCCCGCGCCGGTCGTGCCGCTGATCAGTATTTCGCCGCGCTGACGAACATGCGCTCGGTCGGCGTGATGGGCGACGGGCGCAGCTACGACTACGCGATCGCGCTGCGCAGCGTGCAGACCAGCGACTTTATGACGGCGGAGTTTTCGCGCCTGCCCTGGGAGCTGCTGGACCGCGTGTCGGTGCGCATCGTCAACGAGGTGCGCGGCGTCAACCGCGTGCTCTACGATATCACGTCCAAGCCGCCCGCCACGGTGGAATACGAATAAAGCGCAAAAGACCGGCAGCCGATCGGCTGCCGGTCTTTTTTATCTGATTTTTTACACGCCGAAAAGCAGCTCGCCGTAGGTCGGGAAGGGCCAGCAGTTCGCGGCTGTAAGGGTCTCGGCCTCGTCACAGAGCTTCCGCAGGGCCGTCATCCGGTCCAGTACCTCGTCACGGATGAAGAAGGCCTGGGCGGTGACGTCGCCCTTGAGCGCCGCAATGCTGCCCGCCAGCGCCTCGGCTGCCTCGTCGATGGCGTCGATCAGTTCGCCGAGACGGATGATCCGCTTCGCGTCCGCCTTGCATGAGAGCGCGGGAACGGCCTGCTTCGTCTCATTGAAGGAGCGGGCGAGCGCGCCTCGATAGCCTGTCACCGCGGGCAGGATCTCCCGCTGCGCCATGTCGACCATTGTCAGCGCCTCGATGCGCACGGTGCGCACATAGTTTTCCAGCACGATCTCATAGCGCGAGCGGAGCTCGGCCTCGGAAAAGACGCGGTGGCGCACCAGCATGTCGATGTTCTCCGGTACCAGCACCATCTGCAGCGCATCCGGCGTCGTGCGGAGATTGAGCAGACCGCGCGCCTCCGCCTCCTGAATCCAGGACTCCTCATAGCCGTTGCCGTTGAAGAGGATGCGCTTGTGCGCGCGGATCGTGTCCTTGATCAGTTCATGCAGGCGGGTGTCGAAGTCGCCCTCGCCGCTCTCCAGCCGGTCGGCAAACTGACCGAGGGCGTCGGCTACGGCGGCGTTGAGCATGATGTTGGCGCAGGAGATCGAATCGCCCGAGCCGACCATGCGGAACTCGAACTTGTTGCCGGTGAAGGCGAAGGGCGAGGTGCGGTTGCGGTCGGTGGTGTCGCGGTTGAAGCGCGGCAGCACGTCCGCGCCCAGGCGCAGACGGCGTTTTTCCGCCCCGGCATAGGGGCTGTCGTTCTCGATGGCGTCCAGCACCGCGCTCAATTCGTCGCCGAGGAAGACCGAAATGACGGCGGGCGGCGCCTCGTTCGCGCCGAGGCGGTGATCGTTGCCCGCCGTGGCGACGCTGGCGCGCAGCAGGCCCTGATAATCGTCCACGGCCTGCAGCACCGCGACCAGGAACAGCAGGAACTGCGCGTTCTCATAGGGCGTCTCGCCGGGCGAGAGGAGATTGACGCCGGTATCGGTCGCCAGGGACCAGTTGTTGTGCTTGCCGCTGCCGTTGACGCCCGCGAAGGGCTTTTCATGGAGAAGGCAGACCATGTTGTGCTTGCGCGCGACCTTCTTCATGACCTCCATCATCAGCTGGTTGTGGTCGGCGGCGACGTTGGCGACCGTGAAGATCGGCGCGAGCTCATGCTGGCCGGGCGCGACCTCGTTGTGTTCGGTTTTGGCGTAGATGCCGAGCTTCCAGAGCTCCTCGTTCAGCTCCTCCATGAAGGCCTTGACGCGGGGCTTGATCGCGCCGAAGTAGTGATCCTCCAGCTCCTGGCCCTTGGGCGGCTTCGCACCGAAGAGCGTACGGCCGGTGTAGATCAGGTCCCGGCGCTTGAGGTACAGGTCGCGGTCGACGAGGAAGTATTCCTGCTCCGGACCGACGTTCGGCACGACGCGCTTGACGTCGTTGTTGCCGAACAGGCGCAGCACCCGCAGCGCCTCGCGGCTGAGCGCTTCCATGCTGCGCAGCAGGGGCGTCTTTTTGTCCAGCGCTTCCCCGCCGTAGGAGCAGAAGGCGGTCGGGATGCAGAGGGTTTTTTCTTTGATGAAAGCGTAGGAGGTCGGATCCCAGGCCGTATAGCCGCGCGCCTCGAAGGTGGCGCGCAGGCCGCCGGAGGGGAAGCTCGACGCGTCCGGCTCGCCCTGGATCAGAGCCTTGCCGGAAAACTTCATCAGCACATGGCTGTCCGGCGCCGGAGAGATGAAACCCTCGTGCTTTTCGGCGGTGATGCCGGTCAGAGGCTGGAACCAGTGCGTAAAGTGGGTCGCTCCGTTCTCCACGGCCCAGGCGCACATCGCGTCCGCGACGGCGTTGGCGACCGAGAGATCCAGCTTCTTGCCTTTTCGGATCGTGTTGCGCAGACTCTGGTAAACCTCGGCAGACAGCCTGGCGCGCATGACCTTGTCGTCAAAGACCATGCTTCCGAACAGTTCCGGTACGGTACTCATCGAGATTCCTCCTTTTAGTCGTTTTTATTCTACGGTGACGCTTTTTGCAAGGTTGCGCGGTTTGTCGATGTCGCAGCCGCGCTGCAGCGCCACGTAATAGGCGAAGATCTGCAGCGGCACCACGCCGAGCGAGGGAGAGAAGATCGGGTTGGTGTCAGGGATCGTGAGGATGTTGGAGACGGTATTGGAGAGCGTTTCCTTCAGGCTTTCGTCCGTCAGCGCGATCACGTCCGCGCCGCGGGATTTGACCTCGACGATGTTGGATACGCTCTTGTCGAACAGCGCCTTGTAGGTGCACAGCGCCACGACCAGCGTCCCGTCTTCGATCAGCGAGATCGTGCCGTGCTTCAGCTCGCCCGCCGCGTAGGCCTCGCAGTGGACATAGGAGATCTCCTTGAGCTTGAGGCTGCCCTCCAGGCCGAGGGCGTAGTCGAGGTTGCGGCCGATGAAGAAGATCGAGTCGCGGTTGAAGGAGCGGGAGGCAAGATATTTGATCTGCTCGGTGTTTTCGAGCACGCGCTCCATCTTGGACGGCAGCGCCATCAGCTCACCGATCAGCTCGTCATACAGGAAGTGGGGGAGTTTTCCGTAGAACTCCGCCAGATAGATCCCGAACATGTCCAGCAGCACCAGCTGCGTGCTGTAAGCCTTCGTCGTCGCAACGGCGATCTCCGGGCCCGCCCAGGTATAGAGCACGTCGTCGCTCTCGCGGGCGATCGAGCTGCCGACCACGTTGACGATCGAGAGGATGCGCGCGCCGAGCATTTTCGCCTTGCGCAGCGCGGCCATCGTATCCAGCGTCTCGCCGGACTGGCTGATGACGATAACCAGGGTCTTTTCGTCGACCAGGGGATCGGCGTAACGGAATTCCGAGGCCAGCGAGATGTCGACGGGCATGCGCAGCAGGCGCTCGAGATTGTATTTGCCGACCATGCCGACGTGATAACTCGAGCCGCAGGCGACGATATAGAGCTTGCTGATGCTCCGCAGATCGTCTTCGCTCATTTTGAGCTCGTCAAAGACGATGCGGTGATCGCGGATGCGAGGAGAGATCGTCTTGCGGACGGCCTCCGGCTGCTCCATGATCTCCTTGAACATGAAGTGGGCGTAGCCGCCCTTTTCCGCGTCGCTGACGTTCCAGTCGACCGTGTGGTGTTCCTTTTCCACCTCGGCGCCGAGAGCGTTGTATACGACGATCTTCTCCGGGCTGACGACAGCGACCTCGCCGTCGTCCATGTAGGCTACGTCCCGTGTGTGTTTGATGATTGCGGTCACATCAGAGGCGATAAAGCTGCAGCCTTCGCCGAAGCCGAGCAGCAGCGGCGCGTCCTTGCGCGCGGCGATGAAGCTGCCGGGCAGGTCGGCGCAGAGGATGCCCAGCGCGTAAGCGCCTTCGATGCGGTCGAGCACGCGGTAGACCGCGTCGAGGATGTTGCCGCAGCGGCGGTAGTAGTAGCCCAGCAGCTGCGCGACGACCTCGGTATCCGTCTCCGAGCGGAAACTCACGCCGGTGGAGATCAGGAAGCTTTTGAGCTCGACGTAGTTTTCAATGATGCCGTTGTGAACGACGGCGATCTGCCCGTCCTCGCTCAGGTGAGGATGGGAGTTGATGTCATTGGGTTCGCCGTGCGTGGCCCAGCGCGTGTGTCCGACGCCCATGACGCCTTCCAGGCTCTTTCCGCCGTCCGTCAGCGCACGGAGTACCTTCAGCCGACCCTTGGTCTTGCACACCTGCAGCCCCTTCTCGGGCGAGAGCACCGCGATCCCGGCCGAGTCGTAGCCGCGGTATTCCAGATGCTCCAGGCCGTCGAGAAGAATGGGCGCGGCCTGTTCCCGCCCTGTGTATCCTACGATCCCGCACATGGCATGCTGTCCTCCTGCGGATTAATAAATACAAAAGTGATTCTATCACAAAAGTCAATACAGCACAATGTTTTCCCGTATGGGAGACGTTCCATCATACAATGATCATATGACAGAAAGTGTGCTGCGGCTATAATAAACGCCTGCCCGCCCAAGGGCGGGGCTTGCGCGTACCATACGATTCCTGTATACTTATAGACATAATATAGCGGAAAGGGGTGTGCGGGATGGATCTGCGCTCGCTGCACTATTTTGCGGTCGTGGCCGAGGAACTGAACATTACCCGCGCGGCGGAGCGGCTCGGCATGAGCCAGCCGCCGCTGTCCAGCCAGATCAAGGGGCTGGAGGAGGAGCTCGGCGTGCAGCTTTTTGTCCGCGGCAAGCGGCATCTGACCATGACGAAGGCCGGTACGCTCCTCTATCGCCGCGCCAGGCAGCTTCTGGAGCTGTCCGAGCAGACTCAGCAGGAGATCCGGTCCATCAACGGTCTTTCCGGCGAGCTGAACATCAGCCTGGTCGAAGGCCGCGCTCCCTATCTGCTGGCGCGCTGGATCGCGGGCTTCCGTCTGGAATACCCGCAGGTCGCCGTCCACCTCTGGAACGGCAGCGGCGACGAAGCCATGGAGCGCCTGCAGCGCGGACTCGCCGATCTTGCGCTGATCGCCGCGCCCTATAACCCGGAGCTGCTCGAAGGCTTCACGGTCGGCCGGGAGCCCTGGGTGGCGATGATGTCGAAGGATCATCCGCTCGCCAAAGAGGAGAGCGCCTTTCTCCCGCTGGTCAGGCTGGTGGGCCAGCCGCTGTTTATCCCGAACCGCCGCTCGCGGGCCGAATCGCTGCGCGCCTGGTTCGGTGAGATCGGCGAGGAGCCGAGCATCGCGGGCGATCTGTCCAATTATATCGACGCCGTTGCGCTCGCCGAGCAGAACGCGGGGATCTGTATCTACCCGATGACCACCTACAACGAAAACGACCTGGTCGTGAAGAAGGTCATCACCGACAGTGCCCGCCAGATCGAATACGCGCTCGTCTGGACGCGCAGCACCCGGCGGACAGAGCTCGCGGAGGAGTTCATCAATTTTGTCCAGGACTGCCTGGAGGCCGAACGCCGCGGAACGCAGACCTACCGCATGCCGGAGGTCGAGTTCCTGCCGCCGGAGGACACGAAATATCTGTAAACGGCGCGGCCGAGCGGCCGCCGCAGAAAGAGTCGAATACTACCGCGTACCATCGCATAAAAATACAGAAAACGCGCCCGGGAATTCGGGCGCGTTTTCCTGTTTTTTACTGGAATACGGGGCCGCGCTGTGCTATAATGATTTCACACAATATAAATAAATACACGGGAATACTGAAAAAAGGAGGAATGGAAATTGGACAGACAATACGACATCATCGTCATTGGCGCGGGCAATGGCGGTCTGTCGGCGGCGGCATCCGCGTGCAGCCGCGGCTTGAAGACTCTGTTGATCGAACAGCACAACCTGCCCGGCGGCTTCGCCACGAGCTTCCGGCGCGGCCGCTTCGAGTTTGAACCCGCGCTGCACGAGCTGTGCGACGTGGGCGAGCCGGAAGCGCGTGAAGAGGTCGGCGTGCTGATCGATTCCTACGGCGCAAAAGTGAACTGGGTGAAGCTCCCCGAGGCCTACCGCCTGATCATCACCGGCGAGGGCGAGGAAAAGATCGACGCGGTCATGCCCTTCGGAAAGCAGGCCTACATCGACAAGATGGAGGAATACGTGCCGGGCAGCCGCGAATCCATGGAAAAATTCTTCTATCTGGCGGACTGCATCATGGCCGCCAACGCCGCCGTTGCGAAGGCCGGCGGCAAGGCCGATCCCAAGGTCATGATGAGAGAGCATCCCGACTTCCTCAAGTGCGCGAACTATCCCACGGCCGTTGTGCTGCGGAAGCTGAAGATGCCGCTCAAGGCGCAGAAGATCCTGTCGGCATATTGGTGCTACATGGGCGTCAACATGGAGGACCTGGAGTTCGGCTTTTATGCGTCGCTGGTGCACAAGTACATCGTCAACGCCGCCTATATCCCCCGCTACCGCTCTCACGAGCTTTCGGTCGCGATGGATAAAACGATCCGCGAGCATGGCGGGACGATCCTGTACAACACGCTTGCCACAAAGATCCTGATGGAGGACGGCGCCCCTGTCGGGGTGGAGACCAGCCACGGGACCTTTTACGCCCGCCATATCATCCCGGATATTTCGCCCAATGCGGTGTTCGGCGATATGATGGACGGCGGCAAGGGCCTGCCGGAGGCTCACATACGCGCCGTCAACGCCCGGAAGATCGGCGGGCGGGGCTACTGCGTCTATGTCGGCCTCAACAAAACAGCCGAGGAACTGGGCGTTCACGAGTACAGCTACTTCATCAGCGAGCTGTCGGATACCGTGAAGGAACAGGAGCTCGCCGGCACCTTCCGTGAGCACCCGATGCAGGCGACGATCTGCCTCAACCACGCCATCCCCGACTGCTCGCCGCCGGGCACCTGCATCATGAGCTTCACCACCTTCTTCATGAAGGACATCTGGTCCGGCGTGACGGAAAAGGAGTACACGGCCAGAAAGCGCGAGGTCGCCGTCCGGCTGATCCGCGATTTCGAGAAGGCCACCGGTACCAGCATCATGCCCTATATCGAAGAAATCGAAATCGCCTCTCCCGCGACTCTGGCCCGCTATGCTCTGGTTCCGCAGGGCGCGATGTATGCCTATTCATGCGGCGAGGGCGACGGGCTGATGGCCCGTCTGCAGATGCTGGACGAGGACCAGCGCGTGAAAAACATCCGGTTTGCCAGCGGCTACGGGCCGCGGCTCTACGGCTACAGCTCGACCTATATGGGCGGCGATATGGCCGTCAAGCTGACGATGCGCGATATGAAGGAGGAGAACGATGAAAAAGTTTAACTTTCATGTGAAGCCGATCGGCCTCCTCGATATGCTGCACTTCAAGAAGATGGTGCCCAGACGGCGCGCGATCCTGCAGAGCGGCTCTCTCGAGCCCATCACGGCCGTTTACGGTGTGAACCGCCTGGCGCAGTCCCTGCACCCGAAGCGGCAGAAAGCGGTCGTCAGCGAGATCATTCCCCGCAAGGATGCGAACACCTATGTGCTCAAGGCGGAGAAACTGGCCTATTTCCGGGCAGGACAATATGTGTCCGTCAAACTGCAGATCGGCGATTCTGTTACGGCCAGGCCCTATACGCTGGCCGCCTCCCCGGCGCTGGCGCTGGACGGGCAGTACCAGATCACCGTGAAAAAAGCGCAGGATGGCTTTGTGTCCGACTACATCCTCCGGAACTGGGAAGTCGGGACCGAGGTCACGCTTTCCGGACCGGAGGGACCCTTCAGCTATGAGCCCATCCGCGACGAGAAGGAGATCGTCGGCCTAGCGGGCGGCAGCGGCATTACGCCCTTCATGGCTATGGCGGGCGCGATCCTGGACGGAACGGAGGACTTCCGCTTGACGCTCCTGTACGGCAGCCGGACAAAGGAAGACATCCTGTATGCGGAGGAGCTTGAGAAGATCTGCGCCGCAACGGACAAGGTCAAGGTCGTCCATGTGCTGAGCGAGGAGCGGGTCGAGGGCTATGAACACGGCTTCATCGGCGCGGAGCTGATCCGGAAATATGCGCCCGAGACCTATACGCTCTATATCTGCGGCCCGCGGGCTATGCATGATTTCCTCGCCGGCGAGCTGCCAAAGCTCGGCCTGGATCAGAAGCATATCCGCCGGGAATTCGTACCCGCACCCAATTCGCCGGCGTACTTTTCCGATTACCCGGGCGATCCGTCGAAAGTCTATACGCTCACGCTGCATCTGCTCGGCGAAGAAAAGCGGCTCCCCCTGCGTGCCGACGAACCGATCCTGACCGCCATCGAGCGCGCCGGGATCGCCGCGCCGTCCCGCTGCCGGAGCGGCGAATGCGGCTGGTGCCGCTCCCGACTGATCGGCGGCGAGGTCTACATCCCCGTGTCGATGGACGGCCGCCGGCTTGCCGACGACGAGGCGGGATATATCCATCCCTGCAGCAGCTGGGCGCTCTCCGACCTGGAACTGGAGATTTTCCCGGAGTAAAGGAGGATGAAAGAATGACGACAGAAATCCTCGGCTATCTCGCGGTAGGCATCATTCTGCTTGTTTTCGGCCTGCTGACATGGAAAAAGAAGACGACGGCCTTCATTCACAGCTATCATTACAGGAAAGTAAGAGAAGAAGATATCCCCGAGTACACGAAGTGGATGGGGATCGGGCAGATCCTCGTCGGTACCGGCTTCTGCCTGACGGCCCTGCTCAGATATCTGGAAAAGAGAAGCGCTTCCTGGGCGGTTTTCATCTCCGGGCTTGTCATCGGGCTGGCTTTTATCCTGAAAGCCCAGGCGATCAACAAAAAGTCGTGATTTTCAGCGTTTTTTGAAGCTTTTCCCTTTACTCTCCGCGAAAGCTCTGCTATAATCAAAGCACAAAGAAACAGCATCCCCAAAAACGACAGAAAAGGAGACAGAAAAAATGAACAAAACCGAACTGATCAAGAAAGTTGCCGCCGAGAATGAGCTCAGCCAGAAAGCGGCTGCTGCTGTCGTTGACAGCGTGCTCAACGCCGTCAAGGAGTCCCTTGCCGCCCGTGAGCCCGTCAGCCTCTTCGGCTTTGGCACCTTCACCTGCAGACATCGCGACGCCCGCAAGGGCCGCAACCCCGCGACCGGCAAGACCATCAAGATCGCCGCGAGCAACACGCCCGTGTTCAAGCCCGCGAAGGCCTTCAAGGACAAGGTGAACTGAGAATCACCGGAACAAACCGGGTCAAACGATTTCAAGAGGATGCAGCGGATCTCCGCCGCATCCTCTTTCCTTCTCCCGGGCGAGCCGGAAAAGGCGACTGCGGCGCGGGAGACTATGTCGGCCGGGCGCCGCTTGAGCGCGTTCCGGAACAGAAGACAAAAAAGAGCAGACCCTCTGCTGCTGTATGCAGCAGAGGGTCTGTTGTCTTTTTCGGGCGTTCAGCCCTTGATCGCGCCGGCCACAAAGCTGTCCTGGATCTTCTTGGAGAGGAAGATGTAGAGGAACAGCGTCGGGAAAGTGGCCAGCACCAGCGCGGCGCCGATCGGGCCCCATTCGGTCGTGTACTGGCCGGAGAGGGCCTGCACGCCGACGGGCAGGGTTCGCAGCGCGGACTTGCTGATGAAGATGTTGGCGAACATCAGCTCGTTCCAGCACTGGAGGAAGGTGTAAATGCCGACCGTGGCGACGGCGGGCTTCATCAGCGGCACGATGATCCGCAGGAAAATGCCCCAGACGCTGCAGCCGTCGATGCAGGCGGATTCGTCCAGCTCCCGCGGGATCTCATTCATGAAGCCGGTGCAGACCAGGATCGCCATGGCCAGCGAGAAGGCGGAGTAGGGGATGATCAGCGCCCAGTAGGTGTTGAGCAGATGCAGCCGGGAGAGCGTCACGTACACGGGGACGATCGAGGCGTGGATCGGGATCGTGAGGCCCAGCATGAAGAACTTGTTGAGCGTTTTGCGCTGCTTCCAGATCAGCCTCGTCAGAGCGAAGGTCGCCAGCAGCGCAACAGCCAGTGTGATGAGGATCGTGGCGGTGGCCACGATGGCGCTGTTGAGGAAGTAGCGGCCCATGTTGCCGGTGTTCAGCGCGCTGCTGTAGTTCGACCACAGCCAGTGCTTCGGCAGGCCGACGACGTTTTCTCCGAAGATCTCCGCGTTGTTCTTCAGCGAGAAGGTGAACATCCAATAGACCGGGAAGAGGTTGATGAGCAGCCAGAAGACGAGGCCGATGTAAATGGCGATCCGTGCGCCCTTGCTGTTGTTTTTCATCGTCTCAATCCTCCTCTTTGAAGATCGCGCTGATCAGCAGCGCAAAGCCGAAGCAGAGCACGATCAGCATCACGGCGATCGTACTGCCCATGCCGAAGCGGTTGCGCAGGAACAGCATGCTGATCATCAGAGTGCTCGGCACCTCCGTCGAATGCAGCGGGCCGCCGTTCGTCAGGACGTAGATCAGGTCGAAGGACTTCAGGGAGCCGGTGACCGCGAAAATCACGCTGATGCGGATGATGGGCTTGATATAGGGCAGGACGATGTAGCGGTTGACCTGCCCGTCGGTCGCGCCATCGAGCATCGCAGCCTCGCGCAGCTCCTGCGGGACGCTTTTTACGCCCGCGTAGAGCAGCAGCATATGATAGCCGACGTACTGCCACAGCGTCGGTACGAAGACGGCGCCCAGCGCGGTCTTTTTGTCGCCGAGCCAGATTTTTGCCCAGTTGTCCAGGCCGACGGCTCGCAGGAATACGTTCAAAATGCCGTAATCCGGATTGTAGATCTTCAGCCAGAGTTGGCCGATGACGACCGTGGAGATCAGGACCGGCATGAAATATACCGAGAGAAAGACGCGCTCGCCTTTGATCTTCTTGCCCAGCGTGAGCGCAAGCGCCAGGGCAAGGGGGAGCTGCAGGAACACGGAAAGCGCGGCCAGCAGCAGGGAGTTGCGGAGCGCTTTCAGAAACCCGATGGAGTTGCTGGTGAAAAGCTCCTTATAGTTGGCCAGGCCGATGTATTTCATATCGGCGCCGACGCCTTTCCAGTTGAAAAGGCTGTAATATAGCGAAGACCCGATCGGAGCGATCAGCACGCCGCAGAAAAGGATCAGCGCAGGCAGCAGAAACAGAATGATATGAAGCTTGTTGCTGTATAGTTTCTTCATATGTCACGCCCTTCTTTTGGGGGAGGCGGCTCCCACAGATCCCTGGACGATCAGTGAGGAGCCGCCTCGGTTCAATACATAGGTAGTTGCGGAAGAGGGTTTATCAGCCGATGTCGTTGGTCAGGCCTGCAACGAACTCTTCACCGGTAACAGCGCAGCCATAAACCTGATCGATGTAATCGAGGTAGATGCCCTTGCGCTCGGCATTCATCGCGGTATCGCCAAAGAGGACCATGCCGTCGGCGGCAGCGACGATGGCAGCAACGTCGGAGACCAGGGGCTTCACAGCGCTGGTGTCATAGTCAGGCGTCCAGGCGGGCAGACCGGAACCGGCCAGATAAGCATAGTGGCAGATGCTGCGGCCCAGCTCGAAAGCAGCGGCGGGGGCGGCAGGATTGGCCTTGGCAGAGACAGCCAGAGAGTCGGACGGGCCGCCGATGACCTGGCCGTAGGTGGCCTTCTCGGTATCGAGCACGGGGAAGAGCGCGACCTGGAAGTTGCCCTCAGCGTCGTTGACTTCGCCGCAGTTCCAGGAGCCGTTCTGATAGAAAGCGGTCTTGCCGGCGATGAAGTTGGCCTTGACCTCGTCGTTGCCGAGAGCGGCGCCGTTGGGATCAAAGTAACCCTTGTTGATCATTTCCTGGAAGTTGTTGACAGCGGTGGCGATGGCGGGGTCGTTCCAGGATTCCTCACCGGTGAAGATCTTGTTCAGCTTCTCGTAGCCGATGGTCTTCTCGATCATGGGCTCGACGTACTCGGTCACGCACCAGCCTTCCTTGCCGGCGCAGCCGAAGGGAACGATGCCCTTCTCAAGCAGCGCGTCGCAGCAGGCGATCAGATCGTCATAGGTCTCGGGGACCTTGTCCCAGCCGGCCTCGGCCAGCAGATCCATGTTGGCGAAGAGGGTGACGATGTTGTAGGTCAGAGGAACCGCATAGTGGCCGCCGTTGTAAGTGGAGTTGGAGAGCATCACTTCGGGCAGCTGATCGGCGAAGGGCTTGTAGGCCTCGTCGAGGCAGTAGACGTTGCCGGCCTCAACAAAGTCGCCCAGGAAAGCGCCGGACCAGGTGAAGAAGATGTCGGGCAGCGTGTCAGGATCGCTCATGGCAGCCTTGATCTTGGTCTTGTAGGACTGGTTCTCAAAGGCTTCCCATTCGATCTTGATGTCGGGATGCTGTTCTTCGAATTCCTTGATCGCCTGTTCGTAAGCGGGACGGTTGGCGTCGCTCTCGGTGGCGATGCACCACATGGTCAGTACAGTCTGTTCGCCGGTTGCTTCTTCGGTGTTCTCGTCCGCAGGAGCCTCCTCTTCAGGAGCGGCGCCGCAGGCGGCCAGAGCGAAGATCAGGCAAAGTGCGAGGGCAATGATGAAAAACTTTTTCATGGGTTTCCTCCTTCTTTCTTTTCTTCTTTTTCTGATTCTTGTTCTTGGTTCAACTATAAAGATTTGGTTGCCGGCAGGCTTCGCCTTTTGTCCAGGCAGGGCGCCGCATGTCGGCCCAAAGTCTTCCGAAGTGATGTGTTTGCGTTTCCTATACCCCGATCTTTACGGAGCAGGTCCCGCGTCCGGTCAGCTCTGCGGTGCGACCGTCCGGACCGCCGCATCCGGCGTATAGGGTCCAACTTCCGCTGCCCGGCAGGCGAACTCCTGCGTCGTTCACCACGGTGAAGGCCAAAGGATCGATGGGAACAGAGACGGTCTTTTCCTCGCCTGCGGCAAGGCTGATCCTCCTGAAGCCGCAGAGAACGGGGTTAGGCGGAGCGAAGGTGCTTTCCTCGTCACGAAGGTAAAGCTCTACGACGTCTTCCGTAGCGACAGCGCCTTCGTTGCGAACAGTGACCTGCGCCAGCTCCCCGTCCGCCGCCAGGGCGGAGACGAAGCAATCGCCGTAGGTCAGGCCAAAACCGAACGGATAAAGGGGCGTGCCGCGGTAGTAACGGTAGGTGCGGCCGGTCATGGAGTAGTCGGTAAAGGCGGGCAGTTCGTTCAGAGCTTCGTTGCGGTAGAAAGTAACGGGCAGCTTGCCGGAAGGAGAGGCTTTGCCGAACAGCAGTTCGGCTATGGCGCGACCGCCGCCTGCTCCGGGATACCAGCCCAAAAGAACGGCGTCGGCGGAATCCTGGGCAGAGGAAAGATCGACGGCGCTGCCTGCCAGCAATACCACGACCGTGGGCTTACCAACTGCCAGCACGCGCCGGAGCAGCTGACGCTGAGGAGAAGGCAGGAGAAGATCAGCTTTATCGCCGGAGTAGTAGCTGTTGCCGGTGTCGCCCTCTTCGCCTTCCAGTGTTTCGTCCAATCCCAAGACCAGGATAACCTTATCGCTGGCCTTGGCTACCGCGACTGCTTCCGCCAGCCGGTCTCCGGCGGCAGCCAGAGGCTCCACGTGCTCCTCACTCAGGGCGCAGCCTTCGGAATAGAAGATACGGCAGCGGCCGGCAGTAATATCCTGGATGCCCTCCAGCACGGTAACATAGCGCGAGGCAGTGCCGTGATAATTGCCGATCAGCGCCCGCCGGCTGTTTGCGTTGGGGCCGATGACACCGATGGTCTGGCCGTCAGCGGGATCCAGAGGCAGCAGACCGTTGTTCTTCAGCAGCACGCAGGACCGCAGTGAAGCGCGGTGCGCCAGCTCGAGATGTTCATCGCATTCGACCGTATCACAGGGTATGCCGTCATATTCGCTGCCTTTATCACCCAGGATGCCCAGCATAAAACGGGTCGTAAAGACTCGGACCGCGCTGCGGCGTATAGCATCTTCCGTGATCAGGCCCTGCCCGTAGGCGTTCATTATGTGCTGGTAAGTGCAGCCGCAGTTGAGATCGCAGCCGGTCTCAAGCGCCAGCTTGACGGACTGAACAGGCGCATCCGTGACCTTATGGTTTTCGTGAAAATCCCGGATGGCCCAGCAGTCGGAAACGAAATGGCCCTCAAATCCCCATTCTTCACGCAGCTTAGCCATAAGGAAGCTGCTCGCGCAGCAGGGCTCGCCGTTGAGACGGTTGTAAGCCCCCATAACGGCCTCCACCTTGGCGTCGCAGACCAGAGCTTTGAAAGCAGGGAAATAAGTCTCTTCCATATCTTTCGGCGAAGCTTCGGCGTTAAAGCAGTGCCGCAGTTCCTCTGGCCCGCTGTGGACGGCAAAGTGTTTGGCGCAGGCCGCCGTTTTCAGGGTCTCCCCCGGTCCCTGCAGGCCACGTACGAAGGACGCGCCCAATCTGGACGTCAGATAAGGATCCTCGCCGTAGGTCTCCTGTCCCCTACCCCAGCGTGGGTCGCGAAATATATTCACATTGGGCGACCACATGGTCAGCCCGTGGTAGATATCCCGATCGCCCTCAGCGGAAAGGGCGTTGTATTTGGCCCGCGCTTCGGTGGCGATGGCGGAAGCGATGGCTTCCAGCAACTCATCGTCGAACATGGACGCCATACCGATGGCCTGGGGGAAGCTGGTGGCCGTACCGCCCCGGGCCAGACCGTGCAGAGCCTCGTTCCACCAGTTATAAGCAGGTACGCCCAACCGCTCGATGGCAGGCGCATCAAAACGCAGCTGATCGGCCATCTCTGCGACAGTCATGCGGCCCACCAGTTCTTCTGCCAGTTTTTTTGCCTGCTCGCGCTTCATGGGTGTCCGGGTTCCTTTCTTATTCTGAAAGATCCTTGACGGATTCGCCTTCGTAAAGGCTGCCGTGGATGATCAGGTGCTCCGGCAGAGTGGTACGGGGATGCTCGATACGTTCGATCAGCCGGGATACCGCCGTTCGGCCCAGCTCTTCCGTATTCTGCCGCCAGGTGGTCAATTTGGGGCTCAGGGTACGCGCCATATGGATGCCGTCGTAACCCACGACAGAAATGTCATCAGGAACAGAGAGACCGGCATCAGTGATGGCGTTGTAGCCGCCGATATAAGCGTAATCGTCGGAAAAAAGGATGCAGGTCGGCCTGCTTTTTACTGCAAGCAGCTTTTTGGTAGCGGCATAACAACTGATCGGCTCGTGATATTCGCAGGAAAGTACATATCCTTCAGGCACCTCGATACCCAGTTCCTCACAGGCCCGGTAAAAGCCGCGCAAACGGCGCTCCGTAACAGCCGTAGGGTTGCCGTGGATATAGGCAATGCGGCGGTGTCCCTTTCGATAAACGTAGCGCACCAATTGTTCGATGCCGTTCATATTGTCCGAGAGGACAGCCATCCGGTCATCGTAGGCATGGTCCAGAGTGACCACGGGAATATCCGAATAGACCAGCTCCTGTACGGCAGGATCAAGAAAGTCCGCGCATATGATCGCCACGCCCTCGACCTGGCGGTAACGCGCATGCTGCAGATAACCCGATTTGATGTTGCCGAAATTGCGATTTATAAAGGTGATATCGTAACCGCAGCGCTCGGATTCATAGCGGAAGCTGTTTAGCGCCGATGCGAAGTATTCGTGCATGAAGCCGCTGTTTTGCAGATCTTCGTAGATGATGCCTATATTGTAAGTGCGGTTGGTCTTGAGCGCGCGGGCCATGACGTTTGCCGTATAGCCCTGCTCTTTGGCAGCGGCCAAAACCCGCTCCCTGGTGGCGTCGCCGATATCCTGCTGGCCGTTAAGCGCCTTGCTCACGGTGGCTACGGAAACACCGCAGTACTGTGCAATGTCCTTCATCGAAACCACCGTATCCGCCTCCTTAATCGTTTTCGTAATTTAAGCATAGCGTATTTGGAAGAAAAATGCAAGCAGTATTTTTAAAAAAGAATCTGACGCTTTTTTGTGAAGGCTATCTGAAAAATGAGAATTTTTTATGGCTCGCGCAGCCAGCAGCAACAGATTCGAGACCAAGCAAGGCATATTTCAAAAAACTGCCAAAAACAACTTGCTTTTTTCACGAAAATCCGTTACTTTTAGTATATTAGGCTACGAAAACGATTACTTTGCCCTTTTGCCAAGGAGGCCGCTCATGCGATTCGGTTATTTTGACGACGAACACAAAGAATATGTCATAACCACGCCTCAGACGCCGCTGCCCTGGATCAACTATCTGGGCTGCGAGGATTTCTTTACGCTCCTCAGCAACACCGCCGGCGGCTACTGCTTTTACCGTGACGCTCGTCTGCGTCGGTTGACCCGCTACCGCTACAACAACTGCCCCATGGACAGCGAAGGCTTTCGCATTTATATAAAGGAGGGCGGCACGGTGTGGAATCCCGGCTGGCAGCCGATACAGGCAGAGCTGGACTCATATCGCTGCCGGCACGGGCTGGGATATACGGTCATCGAGGGCGGAAAGAATGGCATATCTGCACGGCAGGAGTTTTTCGTGCCAAAAGGCGAACACTGTTTGCTAATCCGTCTCACTATCAGCAACAACAGCCCGACAGAACGTAAACTCCAGGTATTCCCCTATTTAGAGTTTTGCTTTTGGGACGCCATGGACGACGCTTCCAACTTTCAGCGCAATCTTTCTATCGGTGAAGTTGAAGTCAAAGGCTCGGCCATTTACCACAAGACCGAATATCGCGAACGCCGTGATCACTATGCCGTGTTTTGGGCGAACAGACCGTTCAACGGCTTCGACACCTCCCGGGAGGCTTTTATCGGGACCTATGGCAGTCCCGGTCGGCCTGCGGCCGTGTTCGGCGACGGCTGCACGGGCAGCATAACTCACGGGTGGCAGCCCATAGCCGCCGCCCAATTCGACCTGACGCTGCGCCCAGGGGACAGCGAGAGCATGATATTCGGGCTCGGTTATATTGAGAATCCCGCTGAAGAAAA
>CAMZIX010000006.1 GCA_947307375.1 uncultured Clostridia bacterium
GCGCGATCGGCATCGTGCGCAACGCCAACAAGGTGCGCAAGCAGCCCCTGCGCGTGATCCTCAACGGCCTCGGCAAGGACGCCGCGCAGATCATCTCCCGCATCAACGGCTTTACCTATGTGCAGACCCAGTTCGATTACTTCACCGGCGAGCTGAAGATCGTCCGCGAGATCCGCTACTCCGAGGGAGAGCGTGCCAACGTCCGCTGCTACGGCGCGGACGACGTGCGCGAGGGCGTGGCCATCATGCACGCCGAGGGCGTGGACGTCTCCATCACCGGCAACTCCACCAACCCCACCCGCTTCCAGCACCCGGTGGCGGGCACCTACAAGAAGGAGTGCGTGGAGCAGGGCAAGAAGTACTTCTCCGTCGCCTCCGGCGGCGGCACGGGCCGCACGCTGCACCCGGACAACATGGCCGCCGGCCCCGCCTCCTACGGCATGACCGACACCATGGGCCGCATGCACTCCGACGCGCAGTTCGCGGGCTCCAGCTCCGTCCCGGCGCACGTCGAGATGATGGGCTTCCTCGGCATGGGCAACAACCCGATGGTCGGCGCGACCGTCGCCGTTGCCGTCGCCGTACAGAACAGCCTGAAAGCATAAGTCCCCATACGCAAAAACAGCCCTCTCCGCTTTGTTGCGGAGAGGGCTGTTTTTTTCGTCAGCGTCCGTAAAAGTCAAGAAAGCGTTTCGTCTGCTCCTGCTTCGGTTCGTTCAGGACCTGCGCGCCGGCTCCCTGTTCGATCAGCTTGCCCCGGTGAAGCACGATCACGCGATCCGCCAGACGGCGTGCCTGGGAGATGCTGTGCGTGATGAGCAGCAGCGCGCAGCCCTGTTCGTCACAGGTCTCCCGGATCAGTTTTTCTGCCGCGAGCGTGGACTCCATGTCCATGGCGGCCGTCGGCTCGTCGAGGATCAGCAGCTCATAGCGGCCCATCAGGATGCGGCAGAGCGCCATGCGGGCCGTCTCGCCGCCGGAGAGCTTTTTTGCGCTCTGTCCGGCAAGAGCGCCGATCCCCAGCGCGTTCATAAGCTCCGCCGCGCGGGCGGGATCCCCTCCGTTGAGCAGGATGTTTTTCTCCGTGCTCATACGGAAGGAAAAACTCTTCTGCGGCAGATAGCCGACCGCGACGCCGGACAGGATCGGCTTTTTGCCGTCCTCATACTCGATCCCCGCGAGGAGCCGGGCTAAAGTCGACTTGCCGCTGCCGTTGGGGCCGATGACGGCGGTGATCTCTCCCCGCGGCAGCTCCAGCTCCGGCAGATCCAGCACCGCACGTTTGTTGTATGTTTTGGTGAAGGCGGTCGTTTTCATCGGCTCAGCCTCCCCTGCAGCAGACTGAGGAGCACGTTCACGAGCAGCGACAGGCCGAACAGGATGATCCCCAATGCGATGCCCAGTGTGAAATTGCCGCGGTTGGTGTAGAGCATGATCGCCGTCGTCATGACGTTGGTTTTCCAGGCGATCGCGCCGCCGACCATCGCCACCGCGCCGACCTCGGCGATCGCACGCGCGAAGGCCAGCAGATAGGCCGAAAAGATCGGATAGACGCATTCGTTGACAAGCAGGCGGAAGCATTTTCCGCGTCCGAAGCCCAGGCCCCTTGCCGTCTCTCTCAGGGCCGGCGCCGTGTCGGCCGCGAAGGTCTCCATCGTGCCGATGACGATCGGCGTGATCAGCACGACCTGCGCCAGGATCATCAGCGAGACGGTGAAAAGCAGCTTGAGGTGCCGAAACGGACCGACGCCGGAGAAGAGCAGATAGAACAGCAGGCCGCAGACCACCGGCGGCATCCCCATCAGGGTGCGGTTGAGCACCACCAGAGCGCGTCGTCCGGGAAAGCGCACGGCACCGTAGAGGAGCCCCAGGGGCACGCCGAGCAGCAGCGCGAGGATCGAGCTTGTCAGGCTCACGCGCGCCGTGGTGGCAAGGATATTCAAAAGCTCCGGATCCGCCGAGAGGATCAGCTCGATCGCCTTTTGGATGGATGAGCCCATAGCTGCGCAGTCCTTCTGCCTCAGTCGATCTTGCCCTCGTTGGCCACGAAGGTAAGGAAGGTCGCCTTGTCGGTGAGGATGTAGGCTCCCTTCTCCTCGGCCATGACGAGGCAGGCGCCCATGCCCGCATTCGCGGAAACGTACCAGTCGCTGTAGTCCTTGAAGCTCTCAGCCTCGGCAGTAATGCCCAGCTCCTCGGGCCAGAGGCTCAGCTCCTTGGTGTGCGTGCCGGAACCGTCGCCGCGGGAGATAAAGCTGAACTTGCCGTCGGCGATGGCGGCAAAGGCGGCCTTGACGTCCGCGGCTTCCTTGACTCCGGCCGGATCGGCGGAGGGGCCGCAGAGGACGAAATAGTTATACATATAGGTCAGGCGCTCGGATTCCATGCCGTCGAGGACGGCCGCGAAGCCGTCGGCCACGAAGGCCTCCTCCTGCTTCTTGGCGTGGACCAGGATCAGATCCGCGTTGCCCATCTTGGCATTGGCGATCGCCTTGCCGGTACCGGCGGAGTAGACTTCGACCTCATAGCCGTACTTCTCCTCAAAAATGGGCAGCAGATAGCCGAGCAGACCGGAATCGTTGACGGAAGTGGTCGTGGACAGACGGATCTTTTTGGTCTCCTCGGTCGCGGCGGGGATCGCAGCGGCAGAGACGGGGCGATCCTCCTTCAGATAGAACAGGTGCTCGCCGTATTCCGCCACGCCGTAGTCGGCGGCCAGCGTCTCGCCCTCCTCCGAGAGCAGCCAGTTGATCAGCGCCGCAGCGCCGACGGTGTTCAGCTGCACGTCATTCACCGCTTTGCCGTCTGCATCCGCGAAGGGCGCCTCGGGATTCACCGCCAGCAGGGTGTAGTTATTGATCATGGCCTCGTCCGCTTCCAGCAGGATGCAGGTGTCGACAACAGGGGCGGGGGCGGCCGCCTGGCGGCTGCAGGCGCAGAGCGCAAAGATCATCAGGCACGCAAGCAGAAGAGAAACTGTCTTTTTCATGGTCTTTCCTCCGGATAACAGAATACCTGCATTGTAACGCAGGAGATTTGTTTTTGCAAGTTTACCGCCACTCGATGGGCTCGCCCGGACGGTCCAGCGTGTAGCCGCCCATGGCCTCGATCCGCTTGCGGAAGGCCTCGCTTTTCAGCGTCTGCAGCAGCCGCCGGACGGGCGCGGTCTCCCAGGCGCTGTCCGGGATCAGCAGATCGTATTCCTCCACACAGATTGGGAGAAAGTCCAGATCGTAGAGCTGCGCCGCGGAGTAAATGCCCATGCCGGCGTCCGCGGAATGCTCCGCGATCTGCACCGCCACGGCGTTGTGGGTCAGCTCCTCGCGCGCGTAACCGTAGATCCGCTCCCGGTCCACACCGTATCGGCCGCAGAGATAATCCGTCAGCACGCGCGTACCGGAGCCCTTCTGGCGATTTACAAAGCGCAGGCCGTCTTTCGCAATGTCGGCAAAGGATCTGATGCCGAGGGGATTGCCTTTCTGCAGCATCAGTCCCTGCTGACGGCCCACGCAGCGGACCAGTTTGACTCCGCCGTCGGGGAAACAGCGGCGAAGATAGGAGCGGTTGTATTCGCCGGTCTCCGCGTCCAGCAGGTGAACGCCGGCCGCATGCGCTTCGCCCCGGCGGACGGCCATGATGCCGCCCATCGAGCCCACGTGGGCCGAGGAGAGGAACATCCTGCGGTCGCCCCGGTGAATCAGATCGGCCAGCTCGTCGAGCAGCGGATCATGGCTGCCGACGATGACCAGCGTGTTTTTCAGCTTCTCCTCCGGGCTCAGCAGCCGGACAGAGACCTCCTCGCCGGCCTCATAGCCCTCCGTTCCCTGCGGGATCACGAGCAGGCCGTCGGCCTTCATGAAGGAGGACACCACGCCGCTGCCGCGCGGCAGCGGTGAAGCCGTTATCGTATCGCCCACGCAGCCCATGCGCACGCGCACGTATTCCTGATACTTGAGTCCCGAGACCACAGGCCTCGTGAGCCTCGCCCGGACGCAGCTGCCGCCTTCGCTCTCCCGGCCGTACCAGCGGTCGATCAGCGGACGCAGGAGCTCCTCGATGACGAGGATGCCGGAGACCGGATAGCCCGGCACGCCCAGGATCGGCACAGCGCCCTTATATCCGAGGATCGCAGGCTTGCCGGGCTTGACGGCGAGGCCATGGCAAAGGACCTCCCCGACCTCGCGCACCGCGGCGACCGAATAGTCGTCTCTTCCGGCGGAAGAGCCGGCGTTGAGGATCACCAGATCGCAGTCCACGACCGCTTGCCGGAGCGTATCCCGGATCTGCTCGAATTTGTCCGGCACGATCGGATATACCCGAGCCTCCGCGCCCCAGCCTGCCAGCATGGCGGAGAAGATGGAGGAATTGAACTCCAGGATCTCGCCCGGCTTCGGATCGGCGCAGGGCGGGACGATCTCGTCTCCCGTGGGGATGATGCCGACCACCGGCTTTGCGAGCACGTCCAGCTCCCGCACGCCTCCCGCGATGCACGCGCCGACGGCGGCGGGCGTGATTTCCGTGAAGCTCGGCAGGATCATCTCTCCGGCGCAGATATCCTCGCCGATCTGGCGGATATACTGCCAGGGTGCGGCGGGCGCGCGGATTGTAAGACTGCCATCGTCGTTCTTTACCAGTTCCTCGACCATGATGACCGCATCGCAGCCCTCCGGGATCGGATCGCCGGTGTCCACGACCGTAAACTGTCCCTTGCGCAGCGTGACAGGCGTGGTATCCGTTGCGCCGAAGCTGTCCCCGGCGCGAAGAACGATGCCGTCCATCGCGCTGCAGGCATAATGCGGCGCGTTGATCCGGGCGTAGACCGCACGGGCCGTGATGCGCCCACAGGCGTCCTGCACGCGGATACGCTCCGTGCGGGCGGTGAAGCCCCGCTCCTCCAGCGTCCGGAGATAATCCTGTTTTGCCTGTTCCAGCGGAACATTGGTCAGATAAGAAAAAGCCATACCGCACTCCTCAATCCCGGAAGACATCCACCGCGGCGCCTTTTGGCAGCCCTTCGCAATCCCGGTCGATCACAAGGTATCCGTCCGCGCCGGCCAGCTGAGTGATCAGCCCGGACTTGGCGTGGATGGGCTCCGCTGTGAGCGTTCCGTCCGCCTCTGCAAGGCGGCAGGCGCTCACCTGCATACGGCCGTGGTTGGCGCTGAGGCTTTCGCTGAGCCTTGCCCGCAGCGGGAAACTCCGAATGCTTCTGCCCTCCAGCCTTGCCAGCAGCGGCAGAACGAAAAGCCTTGCCATCGTGAAGGCCGCCACCGGATGCCCCGGCAGTCCGATCAAGGCCTTATTGCCCGCCTTTCCGAGAATCGTCGGCTTGCCGGGCTTGACGGCGATCCCATGCAGCAGCAGCTCGCCCAGATCCTCGATGATCCGGCAGGCCGCGTCCTTCGCGCCTGCGCTGCTGCCGCCCGATAGGATCACTGTGTCACAGCTTATCAGCGCCTCGGCGGTCTTATCCCGCAAAAGCGTTTCCTTGTCCGCAACGACGCCGAAGTCCACCGGCTCTGCGCCGTAATCGCGCAGCCATGCTGCGAGCATCGGGCTGTTCACGTTCCGCACCTGGCCCGGCCCGGGCTTTCGATCGACGGGCACCAGTTCGTCTCCGGTGGAAATCACGCCTACGCGCAGGCGCGGACGCACCGGCACCTCGGTTTTCCCGATCGCGGCCAGCGCGCCGATGTCCTGCGGCGCAAGCGCCCGCCCGGCCTCAAGGATCCTTTTTCCGGGGAACGCGTCGTCGCCGCGGAAGATCAGGTTCATCCCCGGCGCGGCGGGTTTCAGGATGCCGACCGTGCCGTCGCCGTAATCCTCAACATATTCCAGCATCACCGCGCAGTCGCAGCCCGAGGGGATCGCGCCGCCGGTCGGCACATAGACGCAGGCGTCGCGCGGCACGGAGATCTCCGCGCCCTCGCCCATGTTGACCTCCCCGGCGAGCCGCAGAATCGCCGGGATCGCATCCGAGCAGCCAAAGGTATCTGCAGCGCGGCAGGCATAGCCGTCCACTGTCGAGCGGTCGAAGTCCGGGACATATTCCCCGGCCCGGATATCCTCCGCCAGCACGCGGCCGAGCGCTTCGGCAAGGGGCACGTTTTCCGTTCTTTCGAGCGGTCTGAATTCTGTTTCGATCAGCCGGAGGACCTCCTCCGGCGTTTTTACTTCGAGCATAACAGTATCCTCTCCACAATCTTCCGCGCTTTCCGCCTGTTCCCATCTTGTTCGATGCTATTATACCTTTTCTGCGGAGAGTTAACAAGTCATTGCCAAAGGCATCTTTTGCTTCACTTTTTGATTCCTTCGTCCCGCATTTTGTGTTAGAATGATTATAGGGAGAAAAAAACATCTTCGACAGAAGGAAAAATAATAGGCAGGAGGATATCAAGATGAGCGATCTGCAGCGCATCCTCTCTGAACGGAACGATTGGGCGCCCCCGGCGCTGCCGGCGGAGATCCCGCACGGCGACATGCCGGGCGACAAGGTCTGCATCGGAGAGGGACATATCCAAAAGGCAAATCTGATCTTCCCGGCGCTGCTGCGGGAGTTGAAAAAATGCGGACGGGACAAGGCCGTCGTGGCTGTGTTCGGCGGCTCGGGCGTCGGCAAGAGCGAGATCGCCTCGGTGCTGGCGGCCTATCTCCGCGCGGCGGGCATCGGCAGCTACGTGATGTCCGGCGACAACTATCCGCGCCGCATCCCGCTCTACAACGACGCCGAGCGCGCCGCGATCTTCCGCGCAAACGGGCTGCGCGCGCTGGTCGACGCGGGACTTTATACGCAGGACGTGCGCGCCGCGCTGTCTGTCCTTTGGGAAAGCGGAGAGGACGCCGCGCCCGCCGCCGTTGAAAAGCAGCCCTGGCTCGCCGCCTATCAGACGGCGGGGCGCTTGGCTCTGGCCGGCTATCTCGGCACCGCGCTCGAGCAGAATTACGACGAGGTCAACGGCATCCTCGAAGCTTTTCATGCTGGCCAGAGCCCGATCTGGTTCAAGCGCATGGGGCGCACGGAGGATGCGCGCTGGTACGACGCGGTGGACTGCTCCGGCGTCGACGTGCTGCTGCTGGAGTGGACGCACGGCGGCAACGAGGCGCTGCGCGGGATCGACGTGCCGATCCTGCTGCACAGCACGCCGGAGGAAACGCGCGAACACCGGCGTATGCGCGCCCGTGACGGCAACACCGACAGCCCCTTCACCACGATGGTGCTCGAGATCGAGCAGGAGGAGCTGGAGCGCGCCGCTGCGCGCGTGAGCATCATGGTATCCAAAGCCGGAAAGCTGATGAAAGGAGAAACGATATGAGTCTCGGCGTCATTCTCAACGCCTATCCCGACAGCATCGGCGGGCGGCTGTCGGACATGACGGCGCTGCTGCGGCGCGAGGAGCTGAAGGACTGCTTTCGCTCTTTTTACATCCTGCCCAGCGTCTTCAACACCGATCTCGACCGCGGCTTTTCCCTGATCGACTATGAGCTGAACCGGACGATGGCCGCGCCGGAAGACCTTCAAACGCTGGAGTCGCTCGGGATCGACCTGTTCATGGACTTCATCTGCAACCACATTTCGGTGCTGTCGAAACAGTTTCAGGACATTCTGAAAAACGGCGACGCCTCGCCCTACCGGGATTTCTTCATCGACTGGAACCGCTTCTGGGCGGGGCACGGCGAGATGACGGAGGGCGGCTATATCCAGCCCGACCCGGAGCTCATCCGCGGCATGTTCTTCCGCAAGCCCGGCCTGCCGCTGCTGATGGTGCGCTTTCCCGACGGGCGGGACGTGCCCTACTGGAACACCTTCTATCAGGAGCTGCGCTACCGCGCGCCGGACGCGGTGGAGTTGGTCTCCGCGCTGGGGCTGCAGTACGGCGAGGCCGCCGAGATCGCGAAGTTCTGCGCCGCCGCGCTGCACCGCGGCCAAAAGCCCGCGGAGATCGACTTCGGCGTCTTTACGGACAGAAAGGACGCGGTCGTCTCCTATCTGGAGGCGCAGCGCAGCTATCTCGGCCAGATGGACGTGAACATCAAGTCTCCGCTGGTGATGGACTACTATCGCGAGACGCTGGAGAAGCTGGCCGGCTACCGCGCCTCGGTGATCCGTCTCGACGCCTTTGCCTATGCCTCGAAGGAGCTGGGGCGGCACAATTTCCTCAACGAGCCCGAGACCTGGGATCTGCTCAAGACCATCGACGGCATTGCCGCCCCGCTGGGGCTGGAGCTGCTGCCGGAGATCCACGCCGACTACAGGACCGGCACCTACCGCGTGCTGGCCGACAAGGGCTATCTGGTCTATGACTTCTTCCTGCCCGGTCTGCTGATCGACGCCTTTCGCCGCCAGAGCGGCTGTATGCTCGCCCGCTGGGGAGAAGAGATCGTCCGCGACGGCATCCGCACGGTCAACATGCTCGGCTGCCACGACGGCATCCCGCTGCTCGACCTCAAGGGCCTGCTGCCGGAGGAGGATATCCAGGCCGTCATCGACACGGTCGTCGCGCGCGGCGGTCACGTCAAGGATCTCCACGGCGCAAAGAATATGTATTATCAGGTCAACGCCACCTATTTCAGCGCGCTGGGCGAGGACGAGCGGCGGCTGCTGCTGGCGCGCGCGGTGCAGCTGTTCATGCCGGGTCGTCCACAGGTCTGGTATCTCGACCTCTTCGCCGGGAAAAACGACTATGAGGCCGTGCGCCGCGCCGGCGCGGGCGGGCACAAGGAGATCAACCGCAGCAACCTTTCGCTGGATGCCGCGCTCTCGAAGCTCGACAGCCCCGTGGTGCGCGAGCAGCTGACGCTGCTGCGCATGCGCAACACCGACCCGGTCTTTGCCGGGGACGCCGCCATCTGCTTCCGCTCCGAGGGGAGCGTGCTGGAGATCCGCTGGGAAAACGAAAGCGGCCGCGCCCTGCTGCGCGCCGACTTTGCCGACAGCGGCTTTTCCGCCGTCATCTCCGACCCGGACGGTGCGGAGCGCTTCCGTTTTGAGCAGCAATAGGAAGGAAACCGGCCCGCTCGGAAAACGCTGTGTGCGCGTTTGATCGTCTGAATCTTTTTCGGCGCTGACTTTGCTTTTCCCTCTCAACAGAAAAACCTCCTGCGTATCTGCCTCCGACAGCGGACAGACACGCAGGAGGTTTTATTTTTTTCAAGCAGGCGGAATCGTGAGAGCCGCAAGGACGCCGCCTTTAGAAGCCGTAGCCCAGCAGAGGCTTGAGCATATCGTAGTTGCGGCCGGAACAGAGAAGGACCTTATGTCCCGCCTTCTGGGCGGCCCGGATCGCCTCCAGCGCGCTTGCGGGCGGGATGTTGCTGCCCGGCGTTGTCAGGGTGCCGTCGATATCCAGAAAAATCAGTTTGCTGTTCATGTTTCCATCCTCAATTTCTTTGGACTTGTTGTTTCCAGTCGTGCAGGAAAATGCCGGCTGCCAAAAGGTCGGCGCAGCCGCCGGGAGACAGGTCGTGCCGGATGAAGAGCTCGTCCAGTTCCCGGACCCGCGCCGGCGCAGGGCGGCTGTTTTTCTGCAGTTCTTTCCGCACAAGCTCGCTCATTTCTCCGGCCTGTGCAAAGCCGCCGCGTTTGATCATGTTGGTATCTTTGCCCAGGGCGATCAGATGCAGCAGAGCGATCACGCCCGCGTCGTTGCGGCTCATGCCTTCGTCCAGGCAGGCTTCCCATACCGGAAGCCCGGTTTTCCGCACGGCGGGAAGCCCTGCCGCGGCTTCGCCGCGGATGCCCCGCAGGCCGTATTCCAGGTACAGCCGTTCGCCGGCAGTTCGGGCGCTTCCGTTTTGTTCCAAGCGCGCAAAATCCGTTTCTACCGCCCTTGTACAGAGCTCCGCGCAGGTCTCGGCGATCCGGTCCGGGTCAAAGCAGGGCGCGTCCGGCTGCCAGAGTCGACCGATCGCGCCGCAGATCGTACCGAGCGTGAAGATCGCGCCCTTGTGGGTGTTGACCCCGCCGGTGGCGGCGAGCATTTTCTTTTCCGCTTCGATCCCCAGCATACGAAGGCCGGAAAAAGCCTCCTGCGCCGGGAGCCCGGACGTTTCGGCGCCGCAGAGAAAACAGCCGCGCCAAAAGCCCCGGAGCGCCGCGGCGCTTTTTTCAAAGGTCTCCGGCGTCATATCCCGGTGGGAGCCGTTGTTGCTGCGGTCGACCAGCCCGGGCTTGGGCGTGGTCGCCACCTCGTCCAGCAGCGCTTTCGTGGCAAGCGCGTCCACGCTGTCGGCGTCTGCGGCGAGAAGGCCCTCCCGCAGCAGCTTCGTCACGGCGGCGTTCAGCTCTTCCAGGCTGTGGAGCCTGCGGGAGGCGCAGCCGCGGCCGACCGCGCCGCAGACCAGGCAGCGGCGTTCTTCCCTGCGGGCGAGCTTCTGCCCGTCGGGGCCGATCACATCCATGTCAAACAGGCGGCCCATGGGGCTTTCGTCCTCGATCTGCGTGCAGATCGCCTTTAGCGCTTCCGCCGGTGCGTCGACGGCGCTCAGCAGTTCATTTCCTGTTGGCGCGTGGATAAGCTGCCGGGAAAGGAAGACGAAGCCCGCCTTGTTGCATGCGTTTTCCAGCAGGCGCAGACCGGCATGGAAGCCGCGGCGGATCAGCGGGCTGTCCTTGACGGGACCGGGGATATTCATCGTAAAGGAGAGCAGCGGCCGGGCATCCTGCGCCAAAAGCTGCCGCTGCGCTTCCGCCCGGCGGTCGCGGGCGGCCAGCACCTCCTGCAGAGTAACTTCTCTCATCAGTAGTGTCTCGCCTCGTCCATGGCGCGGATGGCTGCGATCACCGGAGCCGCGTCCGCGCTTTCAAAAAACCGCAGGCTGCTCTCCGGCAGCATAAAGGCCGTCCGTTCAAGCTGTCCATCATGGATCGCCTGGCGCACGCTGCTGGCGCTGACGGTTTCCCCGTTCAGCGCGAGACGTGGGATCATCCGGAAGTCTACGCCCCGCTTCGGCAGCTCCGTCGCCATGGTCTCGTTGTAGAGCGCCGTCACATGGCTGCTTGTTTCCTCGCCCGCATAGCGCGCCGTGACGCCCAGCGCCACGGCGATCCTCCCGAACACCGCCAGGTCCAGCTTCGCGTGGGCCAGGATCGCCGCGTCCTCGTCCCGGAGGAAATAGCTGGGGAAGGTCGCGGAGGAAATGATATACGGCCCGGAATCGTGCAGGATCACGTTCGGAAGATCGGCAATGCCCTCCTTTACCAGCTTCTTGCGCACGGCAAAGGGGATCGGGCCCGCTTCTTCGCTGAGCAGGAAGAGGTGAAGCGTGTCGTTTTCCGCGGCCGCGCGCTCGACCAGGTGCCGATGGCCCAGGGTAAAGGGGTTGGCGTTCATCACGACGGCGGCGCTTTTCCCCTCCCGGCGGGTCTTTTCCAACGCTCTCAAATAGCGGGCAAAGCCGTCGCGCCGGTTTTCCATGAAGACCAGCTCGCCTTCGACGCGGGCGATTTCATAAAAGCCCAGATCCCGGAAGATCCGGTCGTTTTTCGCCTTGGTATAGAGAAAGACTTGGCTGTTGCCGCGCTCCATCTGCTTTTCCAGCAGATGGCTCACCACCTGGTTCATCAGGCCCTCGCCGCGGTGCGACGAGGAGACGGCCAGGCAGCGCAGCGTGTTTTTGAAGCTGCTGCCCGCAGCGATCAGCGCGCCGTCCTCGTCGAAAACGCCGCAGCTGTAGTCCAGGTTCTTGTCCCGCCGGATGCCCTCGGCCCGCAGAAGCTCGTCCATCTGGGCCTGCGTGCGGGCGTCGCGCGGGAAGATTTCTCCGAGAGAAGCCATAGGTCACCTCGTTTGAAAAGGATCCCCCTGATAGCGAGACCAGGGGGATCGAATCGCGCTTGCTTTTTCAGATCGGCATGATGCCGAGCAGCACGGCGAAGAGCATGCAGAGGATGGAGAAGATCCACACATAGAAGAAGCTGTTCTTGATGTGGTCCTTGATGTCCACGTCCGCAAGGCCGGTGCCGAGCAGGGTCGCGGGTACCATCGGGCTGATGAAGGTCGCGCAGTTGCGGCAGACGACCATGGCTACGGCGATGGGCAGTGCCTCGACGCCGAAGGCCTGGCCGATGCCGATGATGACGGGCATCAGGCCGTAGAAGTAGCTGTCGGTATCGAAGGCCAGCGCCAGCGGCACGGACAGGACGCCGATGACCAGCGGCAGGTTCTTGCCGAGCGCGGCGGGCAGGATGCCGGACACGATCCCAGCCAGGCAGCGCACCACGGAAGGCGTGGCGTCGGCGGTCAGCTCCATAGTCTTGGCGGAAATGACCTTGCCGTCGGCGCCGATGCTGGAGGTCAGAACGCCCATCAGCACGGCGGCTCCCATCAGCGTGGAGCACATCATCAGCGCGGGACCGGCGTGAAGGTTGATGAGCTTCTTATGGGCCTTGGCGCTGAAGCCATAGTTGACGAAGAGGGCGATGGCGCAGCCGAGCATGAAGGGGAAGTAGCTCGGGAACACGTCCCAGATCAGCAGGGCAATGACCGCGACAGTCAGCAGGATGTTGAACACGAAGAGCTTGGGGCGGGCCAGCTCGTTGTCGGCGGCCTGCTCAGCCTGCTCTTCCAGCTCCACGGTGCCCTCGATTTCGGCGAGCTTGCCGTGGAGGCCGGCGCCGCGCTTCTTTTCCTGGAAGCCGGTGAGCACCGCATGGACCAGAGCCAGCACGATACCGAAGATCTGGATGGGAAGGATCGTCTGCCAGAGACTGCCGGCCTCAATGCCGAGGACGGAGGCCGCGCGCATCGTGGGGCCTGCCCAGGGCATCAGGTTCAGCACGCCCATGGACAGCACCGCGATCCGTAGCAGAGAGGTTTTCCGCATATGCATGCGTTTGAAGACGGGCAGCATAGCCGGGATGACGATGCAGAAGGTCGAGGCGCCGCCGCCGTCCAGATGGCCGACAAGGGCGATAATACAGGTAACGACCGCCACACCGATCACGTTGTCGCCGACAAGCTTCATCAGCTTTCCGATGATGACGTCGAACATGCCGGCGTCGGTCATGAAGCCGAAATACAGGACGGAGAACACGAACAGAGCTGCGGTGGGGCCTGTGCTGGAAAAGCCGGATTTGATCATCGCGGCGATATCGTCGAAGCTGTTGCGGCCGAAAATGACCAGCACCAGCGCCAGAAGGGTAGGCCAGACAATAAAGGCGATGGCGGGTTGGGTCTTGCTCTTGAACAGGGTAACGACGATGGCAATGATGGTTACCAAACCAAGAATGCCAACTACAAGGTCGCTCATTTTTCTTCCTCGCTTTCAGATGATAGTAGGATCAGACGCTGTCTTCCTTCGTCAGCGGGTTTCTTTCCTGTCTATGAAAAAAGGCTCAGCCTTCTTCCAGCGTATAGGGCTTGATCTTGCGGACCACATCCAGGATCGTACCGTCGCGCGCTTCGAGCACGGCGACGACCTTGTCCTCCCACTGCAGGTCGTCCGGACGGCCGACCAGCGAGTAGGCCTTCTCCTTCAGCTCCTCGACGGGAACGTGCTTGATGCCGGCTTTGTCGAGGCATTCAATCAGGTCGGGGCGCAGAGGGTTGACCGCGATGCCGTAGTCCGTGACCAGCACGTCCACGCAGTCGCCGGGCGTCGTAACGGTGACGACGTGCTCGCAGACCGTGGCCATGCGGCCGCGGATCAGCGGGGTGACGATGATGCAGCACTTCGCGCCGGCCGCGGTGTCCGGATGGCCGCCGGGCGCGCCGCGCAGTACGCCGTCAGAGCCGGTGAGGACGTTGACGTTGAAGCCGGTGTCGATCTCCAGCGCAGCAAGCACGACGAAATCGAGCTTGTTGACGAAAGCGCCCTTGTTGGCGGGGTTGGCGTACTGGGAGGCGGACATCTCGAAGTGGTTCGGGGTCTGGTTGATGGAGTTGACCGCGTCCAGGTCGAAGTCCTGCACGTCGATGACCTTGCCGACCTTGCCCTTCTTCAGCAGCTCCACCATGGGGCCGCAGATGCCGCCGATGGCCCAGCCCATCTTGATGTTCCGCTCGTCCATGTACTTTTCCAGGAAGAGGTTGGCCGCCAGGGAGGGGCCGCCCACGCCGGTCTGGAAGGAGAAGCCCTCCTTGAAATACGGCGTGGCGGCGATGACCTTCGCCACGTCCTCGGCCATCATCAGATCCCGGGGGTTCTGGCTGATGCGGGCGGCGGCGGAGGCGATCTTCTTCGGGTTGCCGATGGAGTCGACCACCACGACCGCGTCCACGTCGATGGCCTCGACGGAGGCGGGCATGTTCGGGAAGTCCACCAGGCAGTCGGTGACGACGACCACATGATCGGCGTACTTGGCGTCGGTCATGGCATAGCCCATGGAGCCGCAGTTGGACTTGCCGCCGATGCCGCGGCAGTTGCCCACGCAGTCGCTGGTGGGCGCGGCGATGAAGGCGATGTCGATGTGCACCTCTCCGCCCTCGATGGCCCGGGGACGGCCGCCGTGGCTGCGGATGATGGCGGGCGTCCTCAGCTTGCCGGCGGAGACCACCTCGCCCATGCGGCCGCGGATGCCGCTGGTCTGGATGCCGACGACCTTGCCCTGCTCGATGTAATCGGCGATCGGGTCGTGGGCGTTGCCCAGGGAGGAGGCGGCGATCGTCAGTTCGTCGAGCCCCAGCTCCTCGATGGCGGCCTTCATGACCATGTTGACCACGTAGTCGCCGTCGCGCAGATGGTGGTGGAAGGAGAAGGTCATGCCGCTCTTCGCGCCGCACTGGCGCAGCGCGTCGGCCAGGGTCTCCACGATCTTGCTCTCCTGCGGCTTTTCATAGCGGCGGGTGCGGGGGGAAGCCTTCTGGATGTACTTGCCATCCATGTAGTTTTTGCCCTGATAGACCTCTCTGCCGTCTTTCAGCAGGAAGTCCGGGATCTCTCTGCCTACTGCGTTTTTCATACCAGATCTCCCTCCCAGAGCCCGCAGGCGCGGGCCAGCTTCAAGGTCCTCTCGGCGCCGGGGATAAAGGCGATGTCGATCATCTTGCCGTCCACGGTGAAGACGCCCACGCCCGCGGCGCTCTGCTCGCGATAGGCGCGCACGATCTTCTCCGCCTGGCGGATCTCCTTCTCCGTCGGGGCAAAGACCTGATGGACGAAGCGGATCTGCTTGGGGTTGATGAGGCTCTTGCCGTCAAAGCCCATGGCCTTGTTCTGCAGCACCTCGGCCTCAAAGCCCTCCTGATCGTCCAGGTTGGTGAACACGGTGTCAAAGCACTGGATGCCGGCGGCACGGGCGGCGATCAGCATCTGTCCGCGGGCGGCCAACATGTCCACACCGTCGCGCTGCGGGGTAGTCTGCATACACTTGCGGAAGTCGCCGCCGGAGATGGCGACGCCGAACATACGGGGAGAAGCTGCGCAGATCTCGTAGGCGTTGAGAATGCCCTTGGGGCTTTCGAGCGCGGCCATCAGGAGCGTGCGGCCCTTCTCTACGCCGAATTCCTCCTCGGCGGCCTCGACGGCCTTTTCGACCGTCAGCACGTCCTGCGCGCTCTCGCACTTGGCGATGCGGATGCCGTCGGCCCCGCCCGCCACGCACACGCGGATATCCTCCTGCCAGTGCGGGGTGTCCAGGCCGTTGATGCGCACGATGACCTCGGTGTCGCCGTAGTCGATGGTCTTCAGCGCGTGGTACAGGGAGAAGCGGGCGGCGTCCTTCTGGTTCTCGGCCACCGCGTCCTCCAGGTCCAGCATGATGCTGTCGCAGCCGTAGATGTAGGCGTCCTTGATGAGGCCCGGCTTCTGCGCGTTCATGAACATCATGGTGCGGCGCAGGCGGAAGCGTTCCGGTCTCGGTCTCGGGATCATCTGACCACACCTCCCCAGGGAATGTTGGCGGCGGAAGCGTCGCAGCTGCGGAAGACCGCGCATTCCACGCGGGCCTTGATGGTGCAGTCCAGCGCGCCCTTGTCCACCACGGTGACCCGGGCGTTCTCCACGCCCAGGCGCTCGAGAGTCTCCAGCACGGTTGCCTTGATCTGACGGCCGTACTGGTTCATGACGCTGCTCTCCAGGTACAGCTCGATCCCGTCCTCGGCGGGCTCGACCGCGACCTGCGCGTCACTGGATTCCAGGGTCCCGGCAATCGCCGGCTTTTTGATCTCCAATCGGCACTCCTCCTTTTTTAGCGATTTAAACAGTATTTCAACTTGTCATTATCTTAACATGAAATAAGCGGCAAGGCAATTTCTTTTTTCGAAACAGGAAAAAACCGAAGGGCGTTTCCGCGAGGGGGGGAAAACGCCCTTTTGGCAGTTGATCTATGCGGATCAGTAGAAGATCCCGCCCAGGCTGAAGACGCGCAGAGCAGAGAGCAGCACGTTGATGGCGACATTGGCCACAGACAGCAGGAACAGATCCTTGAACATCTTGTTGTTTTCCTCGTTCGTGGTCTCCTTGGAGGCCGAGATGGAGGACATGATGATCGCGCCGCCGACGGCGCAGAGGCTGTTGTGGCAGCAGGTCAGAATGTAAGGCAGCGGGAACTTGTCCAGCCCGGAGGCACGGGCGGTCTGGATGATGCCCACATAGGTCAGGTCGTGGCTGGTGATGGCGTCGTACCTGATCTTCAGGTTTTTGGGATCGCCGCTCTGGTTGTGCGCCTGGAGGATGCCGTAGGAGATGGTACCTTTCCGGGCCGCTTCCTTGTCGAGGCCCATCGCTTCCTTTTCGGGAACGAGGGTCTTGCCGTTGAGAAGATACACGCCGGAGTCGTACAGTTTGACCATGAGTTTTTCCGTCCTTTCTTCGTTGCATATCGGTTATTGCTTTTTTACTGATTACAGCTTACCAAAAAGCGGGAAAGATGTGAAAATCATGGTTTTCAATTTCATTATTCTGTGATAGAATAGTTTTGTGAAGGGTAACTACGGTTTGTCAGCGTCTTTGTATATTTTTCACAAAAGACGTGTCATTTTGAAAAGTAATTAAAAAATTGAAAGATATTCATTATTTGAATAGCTTTCATGCAAAGGAGTGTCTTGGATGGATTTTCGGGAGCTGACCTATATTCTGGCCATCGCCAAGCACGGAAACATCACCCGTGCGGCGGATTCTCTCTACGTCGGCCAGCCGACGCTGAGCAAATTCCTGATGTCCCTGGAGGAGGAGCTGGGACTGAAGCTCTTCCGTCGGGTCGGCAACCGCTATGTGCTGACGCACGCCGGGGAGCGCTATGTCGAAAAGGCCTCGCAGATCCTCTCCCTCAAGGGAGATCTGGACGCCGAGATGGCGGATATCATCAAGCGCGGAGTGGGCGAACTGAACGTGGCCTTTGCCAGTATGCGCTGCACCTATATGCTGCCCGGCACGCTGCCGATCTTTCATCAAATGCACCCGAACGTCAAGGTCAACGTATTCGAGGGCAACTCGGAAGAAAACGACCGCCGGCTGCTGGACGGGCAGGCGGAGGTGGCCTTTTACACCCGGCCGAGCGAGCTCAATCCGCAGATCCGCTACGAGTCCATCGCGCAGGAGGAACTGCTGATCTGCACCTGCAAGGATCACCCGATCGGCCGCTTCGCCCGCGAAAACCCGGCCAGTCCCTATCCGAAGCTGGAACTGTCGCTGCTGAAAAACGAGCAGATCATCATGATGCGCCCGCAGCAGCGCACCCGGCAGATCATGGACGGCATCCTGCGCCGGGAAGGGATCAGCTTTGAGAACGTCCTGTACACCAGCAACCTCCCCGCCATCATGGAGCTGGTCGCGCTGGGCTACGGCGTGTCCTTCGTGCACGAATCCCATCTGCGCCACCGCTCGGGGACGCGGCCGATCGACTGCTACAGCTTCGGCGAGCCGCGCACGGTGTCCGATTTCGTCGCCGCCACACGCAAGGGCAGCTATATCTCGCGCTACACCCAGGACTTTATCGAGATCGTCAGGCAGCAGGTGTCTGCCTCCCAAAACAATTTGGATTAAGGAGATTGAAATGAACGGCAATTCCATTATTCGTTCCGAAAGGCCCGAGGAATACAGAGCGGTTGAAAACCTCGTCAGAGAGTCCTTCTGGAATGTCTACCGTCCCGGCTGCAGCGAGCATTACGTGATTCATGTGCTGCGAGACGACCCGGCCTTTGTGAAGGAGCTGGATTTCGTCATGGAGCAGGACGGGCGGCTGATCGGGCAGAATATGTTTATGAAAACGCGCATTGAGGCCGACGACGGCAGGATCATCCCGGTGCTGACCATGGGGCCGATCGGCATCACACCGGAGCTCAAACGCCGGGGCTATGGCAAAAAGCTGCTGGATTACTCTTTGGAAAAGGCCGCGGAGCAGGGCTTCGGCGCGGTACTGTTTGAGGGGAACATCGACTTTTACGGTCACAGCGGCTTTGCCTGCGCCCGGAACTTCGGCATCCGCTATCACGATCTTCCGGAGGGGGCGGACGACTCCTTCTTCCTTTGCAAAGAGCTGATCCCCGGATATCTGGACGGCGTCACCGGCGTCTATCAGACGCCGCAGGGCTACTACGTGGACGACGCCGACGTGGAGGCCTTCGATAAAGGTTTCCCTCCCAAGGAAAAGCGGAAGCTGCCCGGTCAGCTTTTCGGATAAAGGAAAACAATACGCACCCATCGCAGTCTTGCGATGGGTGCGCGTTCTTTCTGCAGTATGTCTCTGGAGCTCCTTCCGTCGCATCTGTTTCCTTTGTTTCCGGAAAAGACCATACGCAAGGCCCCGTACTGACACCGCGGAGAGATCCGTGAAGCGTTTACGGTCGCAGGAATCAGGCTCGTCGGACTATTTCTCCGTCAGTTTTTTCGCCATGCGGACAACACGGGTGGCGTTGATCTCGAGCTGGCGGCGCGTGACAAGGCCATCCTTCCGCAGGCCCTTGAGCATCGCCTTCAAGTCGCCCTTGCAGCCGGGCATCGTCAGGTCGTTGCCCGCCGCTGCGTTCTTCGCGGCGTCCGGCATGGCGTATTTGCCGCCCCTGTAGGTAGGAGCTGTGATCCAGTCGCTCATCACGATACCCTGGAAGCCGAATTCGGCGCGAAGGATGTCCTCCATAAGATCTCTGCGCTCGGAGGTGTGAACGCCGTTCAAGAGGTTATAGGAGGTCATCAGTGCGTGCGGCTGGCTCTCCTTGACGGCGATCTCAAAGCCGCGCAGATAGATTTCGCGCATCGCACGCTCGCTGACCTGGCTGTTGGAGCTGTAGCGGTTGGTCTCCTGGTTGTTGGCCGCAAAGTGCTTGACCGTCGTGCCGCAGCCGGGGTGCTTCTGCACGCCCTTCGTGATCGCAGCGGAAAACTTGCCGGAGATCAGCGGATCCTCGGAGAAATACTCAAAGTTGCGGCCGCAGCGGATGTCGCGGTGGATGTTCAGCGCCGGGGCCAGCCACAGATGCACGCCGAAGCGCTCCATCTCGTCGCCCACCATGTCGCCGCATTTTTCCGCGAGCGCAAGGTTCCAGCTTTGCGCCAGCGCGGTCCCGATGGGGATCGCGGTGCAGTACTGCTCGAGGATCTCGCCCTTGACCTTGCCGCCGCCCATCAGCTTCATCACGAAGGCTGCCGGCTCGGGCAGCAACTCCAGCAGGGTTTCGGGCATCGTCTCGCCCACGGGGTGCACACCTTTTTCATCCTTCGTATACTGGCGGCTCAGGCGCAGCCCGGCGGGGCCGTCGGCCATCACGAGCGCGGGGATCCCCTTGCCCTTGACGACGCCTGTCGTCTCTCCCGCGGCGCCGGCCACACACAGCGAGGCACTGCCGATCACGCTCAGCACGCCGGCCTTCGGATCGAAGGCGCCGATGCCCAGGAACGCGAGCTCTTCGTCGCTCAGCGCTTCGATCTCCGGATCGACCGCCTCGGGCAGCAGATATTCGACCGTTTCCGTTTCGAACTCGGCCGCGCTCAGCGGGATCACCGGCAAATCGAGTTTTTCCGTCTCTCCGCGGTTTTCCGGCTTCCAGTCGATAAAGTCCGGCTTGCCGAGGCAGTTTTTGACCTGCCGTACAACGACCTCGCCCTCCAGACGAAGGACGGCGACCGCCTTCGTATCGACGCTGGACGTACCCAGACGCAGAACGTAGTCGCCCGGCTCGAGGATCCACGCGGCGCGCTCCGCGTCATAGGAGGCCAGCTCACGCGGATCAAAGGACAGCGTCAGCTCCTGCTCGCAGCCCGGCTGCAGCTCTTCCGTTTTGGCAAAGCCTGCGAGCGTCTGATAGGGTTTGTCCAGCCTGCCCTGCGGCGCGGAGACGTACAGCTGCACAACTTCTTTGCCGGGGAAGTTCCCCGTATTTCTGACCGCAGCCGTGACGCCGATCCTTCCCGCTCCTTTGCTCGCCGTTTTCGCTTTCACCGCAAAGTCGGTGTAGCCGAGGCCGAAGCCGAAGGGGAACAGCGCCTTTTTGCCTATGCTGTCGAAATAACGGTAGCCGACATAAATGCCTTCCTTATAGCGCGTCTCGTCCCGGTCGCCGAAATCGCCGACGGAGGAGTAGTCTTCCCACGCGCTCCAGGTCGTGGCCAGCTTGCCGGAGGGATAGCTTTTCCCGAGGATGATGTCAGCGAGGATGCTGCCGGTCTCGACGCCAAGCTGACTCAGCAGCAGGATATTGCCAACCTCCGCCACCGGGCTGAGATCGACCACGCCGCCGACATTCAGCACCAGCAGGAATTTGCTGTAACGCTCGTTCAGCGCAAGGATATCCCGCTTTTCTGTCTCGCTCAGAAGGATATCGCCGGCAACGGGTTTGCGGTCGGAGCCTTCGCCGGAAGTACGGGAAAGGACATACACCGCAGCGTCTCCCCCGCCCCAGAGCGGGATGTTGTGCTCCGGCTCGGGCATCACGGCGCCCATGCTCTCGATCAGCGCTAAGGTATGGTGCTCCTTTGCCTGCTGCTTGAGGCCGCGGATCCAGTCCCGGCGCGCCGTGACGTAAAGGCTGTCATAGTCGTCCATCCAGATTTTGCTGGTGATCGTGAATCCGGCGGCCTCGAGGCCCTGCTCGATCGTCACATAGTACCGGGAATTGACCTCTCCGGAGCCGGTGCCGCCCTTGATCGTCTTCCGCGCGCCGCTGCCGAAGAGAGCCAGCTTGCAGGGGCCATCCAGCGGGAAAGCGCCGTTGGCGCGCAGCAGCACGGTGCATTCGCCGCCGAGGCTGCGCAGGATCTCGTTATGCTTTCTTTCGTAGTCGTACATGATGATTCTCCTCATTATTACTTCCAATAAGATTACTATATCATGCCGTCCCCGCTTTGAAAACAGTTTTCCGCGCTGCGGTTCAAATTGGTCCTGTCTTTTGGCTTTGTTTTTTCCGGCGGAGTCAAAAAAGGCTCTTCTGATACGGCACCTGCTCTTCGCATAATGCAAAATGCTCCTGCAAATACTATCCTTGACAACAGATAGAAATGCAGGAGGTTTTTGCCTATGAAAGCAACCGGTATCGTGCGGCGGATCGACGACCTCGGCCGGGTCGTGATCCCGAAGGAGATCCGCCGCACCATGCGCATCCGCGAGGGTGACCCGTCACAGACGACATTGGAAAAATGGCAAAAATTCAGCTTTTCTATGTTGGATTTGGCTAAAAGGATGGGGCTGGAGTAGTACATATTGACGGAAAACGCCCATTCTACCGTGCATATCCGAGAGGGGTCAAACGGCGAAAAATGGGAAAATATAGAAGGAGGCGCACAATGCGGAGACTGATTTGCTGTGAGTATCATGAAGATTCCGAGAGCGTGGAGCTTCGCTACACCGACGGAACATTGGTCGATATCGACTGTCTGGGAGTCGAGGATGAGGTCGCACGGAACAGTGCTGAGCGATCCGAGCTGACCTGGCTGCTGCATCACGACCCGGTGGGCTACGCCGATCTGGTGCTGAATGGCTGTATCGAGTATTATCTGAACAAGGTCACCGCCAGCCGACCGAAGGATGAGCGGCAACAACTTGACTTTTCGTTGTAGAACTCGGAAAACGTGATAAAGGGTCCGAAAACTCGCTAAGATTTCGTGATCTTTCGCTTGGCTGGGGACTAATACTGATCCGGGATCGCCTGTACTGCCGTACCGCGACCCCGGATCGTTCTTTGTGGTTTGCAGATCTGTCAGAAAAAGTGCATCGTTTTTCTGACGAGCAATTGTTTGACACAAGATCAATAAACCCTTCGTTGTAAATAGAATAGACTCTTTACAACGAACCGGATTCAATATCTCCTCCTGGTGTTTTGGGTCCAGACTGGATCAGTGCTCCCATTGACCCGATCAGATACAGCGGGATCAGGCGCACCTCGCTTCCGCTGACCTCGTCCAGCATGGAGGCTTTGACCGAAACAGGCGGTGCGTACTTTTTGCGGTACTCGGCCAAAGAGCGCGCTTTCACGTTGCTCTCCGCCTTTACCTCGATGGGGACGATATGGGCGCCGCACTGAACAATGAAGTCGACCTCGGCGCTGTTGCCCGAAACCCAATAATACGGCGTGGCGTCCACGTGCTTGACCAGCTCGCCGAGCACATAATTCTCGGTCATAACGCCCTTGAACTCCGTGTAGATTCCGGAGGAATCCAGCACGACCTTTGCGGGCAGGCGAGCCAGACGGCGCAGCAGACCGACGTCGCAGAGATAGAGCTTGAAGCTGGTGGCGTCCGCATAGGAGGACAGCGGCATAAACGGCTTTTCCACCTTACAGACCTGATACACAAGCCCGGCCCGGATCAGCCACTGCAGAGCGTCCTCCAGATCCTTGGAGCGCCATCCCTTTTTCACGTGGCTGAAGATGAATTTGCTGTTGGGCTTGGCCAGCTGCTGCGGCACGGATGCCCAGATCGCCGAAAGCTTGGGGAACTCGCTGGGCGGGGCATGCTTAGCGAAGTCCAGCTCGTAGCTTGCGAGGATATCCTGTTGGACGGCCTCGACCTTTTCCAGATCCCCCGTCTCGCGCCAGACAGAGACCGCCTCCGGCATCCCGCCGACCACATAGTACTGCTTCAGCGCCGTGCGGAGCTTCCCCCCGATCAGTTCCGAAACAGACGAACCCGGCTGGAAGCGGGTCAGATAGTCCGCCAGGGCCTCATTCCCCGTTGCCGAAAGGAACTCATAGAAGGACATGGGGTATAGCGTGCGGATATCCACCTTGCCCACCGGGAAGGACTGGTTCTCGTGGATGGCAAGGCCGAGCAGGGAACCGGCGCAGGCCACATGGTACTCCGGCGCGTTCTCGCAGAAATACTTCAGCGCCGTGATTGCCCGCGGGCACTCCTGGATCTCGTCCAGAATGATCAGTGTGTTGCCGGGCGTGATCGTCCTGCCGAGGAACAGCCCCAACTCGAACATGATCCGCTTCACGTCATAGTCCTGCTCGAAGAGCGAGCTCAGGGATCTGGTTTCTTCAAAGTTGAAATAAGCGACGTCCTTATAATACTCCCGCCCGAATTCCTTAAGGATATAGGTCTTCCCGCACTGGCGCACGCCCTTCAATACTAACGGCTTGCGGTTCGGCTGCTCCTTCCAGGCAAGCAGCTCCTGCGTGATATCCCGTTTCATATGACGCATCAGCCCTTTCAATCGCAGTGTCGTGTGAGACCATCATAACCGTATCTGCCGAAAAAGTCAATGCCGTTGCGTTATTAAATGCCGAAAAGCGTGAAGCACTCACGCTTTTCGGCATTTATCAGCGAAAGACAACATATATAACCCAAATTGTCCATCCATGGTTTATTATAAGCGGATAGCTTCTGGATCAAGCGTGAGGATTTGCTTGTTCAGCAGCTCCGCAACGGTCCCGGCCGCAACCTCCCGCTCGCAGCGCGGATCATCGGGATCGTAGACCGCGATCACCATGTCAGCCTCGTTCATGGTCTCCAGGTACGCTTTGAACTCGCAGCCCACGTTTTTCTCATAGGCCGCATTTATGACCTCCGCGCAGGCATCCAGGGCGTTGAAATACCGATCCCGCAGCTCCGGCGTCCACTTTGTAGCCTGCTCCTCATAGGGGACATAGCAGATCGTTTCGAGCGCATCATCTGATTCTTTCAGCCCGTGAAGGATCTCCGCCGCATACAGTCCCACACCGCAGTCCATGCTGATCGCAAATCGCGTGCAGCCCTCCCCTCTCAGCTTGGTGATTTGATTTATCAGGATCAGCTTCAGCGCCGCACAGCCCTCGTCTTCCTCGTCAAATCCCCATGGGAAACACATCGGGGAACAGCCAATAATGGCACAGCTTTTGGTCATATCTCTGTCTCCTTCGAAGAAATAACCCTTTTGAGTTATCTTAACTCAAAAGGGTTAAACTTTTCAAGTGGCTTTCGCTATCCTCAAGGTTAGAATTGAGGTGTTACCATGACGATTGGCGAAGCCGTCAAAGAACGGATATTACAATTATGTGCAGAGCGAGACCTGACTATCAACAAGCTGAGCACGATCAGCGGCGTCACACAGTCTACCGTGAACAATGTAGTCGGCGGCCGCAACAACAGCACCACCGTCTCCACACTGCAGAAGCTGTGCGACGGCCTGGGAATCACAATCATTGATTTTTTCAATGATGATCTATTCAAAGACATAGAACCGGAAGTGAAATGACAGCACCGCAGGGATGCCCCTGCGG